>DAONXX010000013.1:31985-34489 GCA_035414025.1 Bacteroidales bacterium
CCTGATCCAAACTCGACACCCTTGATTGCAGGTATTGAAAAGAGAAGATGGCTGATAACAGATTCAAAGGAGAAGAAAAACGGTTCTCCCAGTGCAAGTGGAGGATTCTTCACTATACACTCTATAATTCCACCTATTGAATCATTATCAGCAAGTGCCTGGTTAAGTGCATCTTCAATGTTCTCAGAGCCTCCGGCAGATATTAACCTGGCCTTTACATCAGCCTGGGGACAAATTTTCCTGGCTATTACCCCGGCTACAACAAGCCCCCATGTGATCCTGCCTGAAAAATGGCCGCCACCCCTCATGTCGGAGTAACCGGAATATTTTATTCCTGCTGTAAAATCCGCATGGCCGGGACGCGGTATATTTCTGAACTGATCATAATCTGAAGATATCTTATCCTTGTTACGGGTAATAACAGTTATTGGTGAACCGGTAGTCATGCCCTTATAAATACCGCTAAGTATTTCAGGCAGATCCGGTTCTTGCCTTGCCGTTGTACCTCTGCTGCCGCTCTGTCTCCTTCTGAGGTCATCAAGAAAATCTTCCGGCCCGACTGCAATTCCGGGAGGACAGCCATCAATTACAACTCCTGTCGATGCACCATGAGACTCACCGAATAAGGATACTCTGAATAAGACTCCGAAAGAATTCATAGATTTACTTTTCTTTTAAGTACTGCCTGTAAAAATCAACTATCTCTTTTACCGGAACCTTCTTTACATAAGGTTTCTCTAAGCCTTTAAGGAAGACAAAATTGATATCACATCCTGTTTTCTTTTTATCATGAAGGATGGACTCTTCAATCTTTTGCGGATCTATGTTGACCACTGATAAGAAATTATATCTTTTAAGCAGATTCATTATCTTATTATGATCATCGTTGCTTAAGTATCCTTTATTCCGCGAATAATCTGCTGCAAGCAACATTCCTGATGCAACTGCAAACCCATGTTTTACATTATTTTGAAGCTCGATTGCATGACCGAAAGTATGCCCGAAATTAAGTACCCTTCTTAAACCTGCTTCTTTCTCATCCTTTGACACAACAGAAGCCTTATACTTAACTGCCTTTACTACAAGATGCGTGAGCACATCCCTGTCCCTCTTAAGAACTTGCTCATAGTTGTTCTCCAGGATTTCAATTATGGCCCTGTCTCCAATTATACCTGTCTTTATAAGCTCTCCCAGCCCGGAAAAGTACTCATCTTCAGGCAGGGTTTGAAACATAGTTGTATCGCAAATAACAAACTCCGGTTGACTGAAAGTGCCAATTACATTTTTCGTGTCGCCGAGATTGACTCCGTTCTTACCTCCGACACTTGCATCTACTTGAGAAAGAAGACTTGTTGACACATATCCGAAGCGGATTCCCCGCATGAAAATTGAAGCCAGAAAACCTGTTATATCACATACAACTCCCCCTCCAATACCAAGAACAAAACAATTGCGGTCAAAACCCTTATTCAACAGTTTTCCGGCAAGAGATTCAATAGTCTTAACCTGCTTGCTAGCTTCCCCCGGCCTGATCTTAAATACAGGAAAGTCCGGGAATCTTTTACCGTATATGTCAAAGACATTTGTGTCAGTTATAATTACAACATCATCCGGCGGCAGCAACTTGACAACTGCTTCCCATCTTCCGCCAACAATTATTCCTGAAACAGAGTCAGATGTGGATATGATTATTTTCTCCAAATTACTTATATAAAACGGTGTTGAAATTGAAAAATCCTAATACCTGAAAACTCCGGTCCTGAATTTATTGATTAATTCTGCTAATATACAAAGATAAAATCATTATCTTACCGGGCTAAGTCAATGATCAGGCGTAATGACCCTAAGGGAAAGATACAGATTAACTTTAAATTATTTCTCCTCTGAAAATCCCTCAGTTGAGACTGAACTTAAATATAATAATCCCTTTGAACTTCTTGTAGCAGTGATACTGTCGGCACAGTGTACCGATAAAAGGGTGAATATGATAACACCGCCTTTGCTTAAGAGATTTCCTGATGCTGCATCAATGGCTAAAGCGGAGCAGTCTGAAATATTCAGTTATATAAAATCCTGTTCCTATCCGAATAATAAGGCAAAGCATCTCCTGGGAATGGCAAAAATGCTTACGGAAGAATTCAATGGGCAAGTACCTGACGACCCGCTTCTGCTTCAAAAACTTCCGGGAGTTGGCAGAAAAACGGCAAATGTCATTGCTTCTGTTGTATTCAAAAAACCTGTAATGGCAGTTGACACTCATGTGTTCAGGGTCTCTGCCAGAATTGGTCTTACAAGGAACGCAAAAACCCCAAAGGATGCAGAGGAACAGCTGACCAGAAATATCCCCCTGAATATGATGCATAAGGCTCATCACTGGTTAATACTACATGGGAGATATGTATGCAAAGCAAGAAACCCCCAGTGCAGAAGTTGCGGACTTGCAGAATTTTGCAAATATTTCACAAATCTGAATAAAAGTATTGACAAATAACAGGTTTTACTTA
>DAONXX010000014.1:0-34437 GCA_035414025.1 Bacteroidales bacterium
ATACCATTAAAATAAAAATTATATACGGATGAAAAGACTGACCATAATAAGGATGAAGTTTATCCTTCTGACAGTAATGCTAATACTGTTATCAGGCACAAATATAAGGGCAGATGAAAGAAGTTTTGAGATCTCTTTCAAAAACCTGACACAAACGGCTTCAAATGTTCTGGAGTTTGATGTTTATCTCTTAGATACTGATCCGGAACAAAATTTTGAGTTGGACAGTTGTCAGATCGGATTCCTGATAAACTCATTAATTTATACCGGTGGAACTCTTTCTGCCACCATTGATAATACAAATTCAGGCCTTAACTCAGCTCAGCAATTCTCGGCAAATCCGATCCTGACAACTCCTCTGGCAGGTTACCCTAATCAGACTCTTGTCAGATTGGACGGAAGGATTTCTCCGGGAGCAGGCAACGGTACAATTATTTCATCAAATGGCAATGGGACACTGCTTACTCATTTTGTTTTAACAAGTACGGTTGATTTTACCAGTAATTCGACCCCGGATATAGTTTTTAATTCCAGTGATGCAACAGATCCTATTTATCCTACAAGGGTATCTATGTACATTGATGCGATAAATACGCCATTGGATGTAACTCCCGGGAGTAATGCAAATGTATATGGTAATCCTTCGTTGAATTCTTCTCCCACAGCCTTCAATCTTACCGGAGGCGGCTCTTATTGCGAGGGAACAAGCGGTGTGGAAATTGGTCTTGACGACTCAGAGAATGGTGTTACTTACAGGCTTTACAACAATGGCTCTAATCTTGTAGCAGTTGTCTCGGGAACAGGTTCCGCAATATCTTTTGGTGATCATACTGCCGGATCTTATACTGCAACAGGTACAAATGTGGCAGGAACAAATGATATGAATGGAACCATAAGCGTAACTGAAAATCCGAATGCTACAATAAGTCTGATATCAGGCGACAATGATCAGACTGTCTGTGTCAACAGCCTCATCACAAACATAGTATATTCAATAGGTGGCGGCGGAACAGGAGCCGGAGTGACAGGTCTGCCCACCGGGCTTAGCGGATCATTCAGTGGAGCTACGTTTACAATTACAGGTTCACCATCAGTATCAGGGGTTTTTCCATATACAGTTACAACCACAGGTAACTGTACCCAGACTTCTGCAAACGGAACCATAACCGTAAGAGCTGCACAACTGCCTAATGCCGGGCCTGATCAAACAGGATCTGGTATGTGTGGTATTACAACTACAACTCTTGCAGCTAATGCTCCTGAAGAAGGAACAGGATTTTGGAGCATAGAATCAGGAACAGGTGGAAGTATAACGAATGTAAACAGCCCTACCAGTACATTTACAGGAATAGCCGGAACGACTTACGTCTTACGCTGGACAATCAGCAATCCTCCGTGTGCCTCATCATACGATGATGTTATAATAGCATTCCATCAAAATCCGACAACAGCAAATGCCGGACCCGACCAGACAGGATCAGATATGTGCGGTCTTACAACAACTACACTGGCAGCAAATACACCTTCAATAGGAACAGGCAACTGGAGCATAGTATCAGGTTCAGATGGAAGTATTGAAGATCCGTCAAATCCCTCAAGTACTTTTTCAGGTCTTGCAGGAACAACATATACTCTTCGCTGGACAATCAGCAATCCTCCATGTGCTTCATCAACAGATGATGTCACAATTACATTCCAGCAGGATCCTTCAGCTCCTGCAGTGAGCGATATTATACAACCATCATGTACGTTGCCTACAGGAAGTGTAACCTTAAGCGGACTTCCTGCTGCAGGCTGGACAATAGTCAGGACACCAGGAGGAAACACATATCCGGGAACAGGGGTATCTACAACTATTTCAGGTCTTGTTCCGGGAACCTATACTTTTACTGTTACAAATTTAAATGGATGTACATCAGTACCGTCGGCGAGTGTCGTTATTAATGCTCAGCCTTTGGTACCTACAGCTCCTTCGGTAGGGACGATCACTCAGCCGACGTGTACTAATTCTACGGGTAGTGTTTCTCTGGGAGACCTTCCGGACGGCTCATGGACCATAACCCGTAGCCCTGGCGGCGTAACAACCATGGCATCAGGTAACTCCATTATAATTGGTGACCTTCCGGCTGGCGAAACTTATACATTTACAGTTACAAATTCTTCAGGATGTACCTCAACGGCATCCGCTCCGGTAGTGATCGGAGCTCAGCCTCAGACTCCTACAGCTCCGGTAATAGGTAATATAACTCATCCTACCTGTGAAGTGTCTACCGGTAGTGTGGCGCTTAGCGGATTGCCAGCTTCCGGCACCTGGACCCTGACACGTTTCCCGGATAATATGACCTTTACGGGAACCGGAACTACAAGCACCGTCTCAGGCCTGGCAGCAGGAACAACATATTTTTTCACAGTTACCAATTCGTTGGGTTGTACTTCACCTGTTTCTGACAATGTTCCTGTCAATACCCAACCTCTCACACCATCAATGCCTGTATTGGGAGATATAACCCAGCCTGACTGTTCATCACCAGGAGGAAGCGTTGTTTTGAATGGTCTTCCCGGAACTGGAACATGGGCATTGACTTGTACTCCCGGAGGAACCACGATCGGTTCAGGAACATCCTATACGGTAACAGGCCTTGCGGAGGGATCATATACTTTTACCGTAACAAATACTGACGGATGCACCTCAGAGCCTACTTCAGAGGTTGTTATAAATGCAGCTCCTGATATTCCGACAGCACCAATAGTGGGAGCAATAACCCAGCCTACCTGTTCAGTTGCTACCGGCAGCGTGATAATGACCGGACTGCCTTCCACCGGGACATGGACATTGACCCGGAATCCCGGTAATGTTACAACCTCAGGCACCGGTGCTAGTACGATAGTTTCAGGAATTCCTGCGGGTTCATATACCTTTACGGTTACGAACAGTTTTGGTTGTATTTCAGAATCTTCAGGTCAGGTTCTAATAAACTCCCAGCCTCCATCACCTCCTGTTCCGACACAGACTGTTGACTGCAGCCAGGGTTTCGGAAATGCAGTTGTAACAGTAACCAGTCCCACAGGTGCCGGATATACTTATAGTCTTAGCGGAGGAGGTTTTCAGGAATCAGTGACATTCACAAATGTGGCAAACGGTTCTCATAATATAACCGTGCGCAATTCCAGCGGATGTATCACAACAGGTTCAAGCTTCACTGTCAACTGCGGATGTGTAAATCCGCCAACAGTTACACTTTCAAGCTCGGAAGGCAGTACCTGTGGTACATCTTCAATAACGGTCAGCGGTAATGTTTTTGGGGGAAGCGCTTCCAGTGTCACTTTGACGGAAGACGGAGCAGGGTCCCTGAGTCCGCCATCATTCACTTCTTCTCCCTTCTCTTTCACTTATACTCCCGCAGCAAGTGATGTTGGAAAAACAGTTACCATAACAATTACAACAGATAACCCGCTTGGAAGTCCGTGTTCACCTGCAAGTGCTAGCTATACTTTAACTGTAAATGCTGTGCCGGATGCTCCGGTTATAGGTGCAATAACTCAACCAACATGCCTTGTTGCGACAGGTAGCGTAGTTCTGTCAGGATTGCCCGGAATAGGCGCCTGGACACTTATAAGGATGCCTGGTGAGGTTATTACAAGCGGATCGGGGACGAGTACCACTATAAGCGGACTTGAACCAAATACATATACATTTATTGTTAGAAATGCAACTGGTTGCAGTTCTGCTAATTCGGCAAACGTAACAATTTTACCACAGCCGGTTACACCAACTGCTCCGGTAGTCGGGCAGATCACACAGCCTTCCTGTAAAGAATCGACAGGCAGTGTGGTGTTGAGCGGGTTGCCTGCCACAGGCACATGGACATTGACAAGGACACCGGGAGGCACAATAACAACCGGTAGCGGAACGAGTTACACAGTTTTGAATATTCCTCAGAACGATACATATACTTATACAGTTACAAATTCGTCTGGCTGTACATCGGGCCCTTCACAAGATGTAGTTATCCAGGCTCAGCCGCTGACTCCAACAGCTCCGGTAGTGGGTACTGTTACTCAGCCAACATGTGATGTTTCAACAGGAAGCGTAGTTTTAAACGGCCTTCCGGCAACAGGAACATGGATACTTACCCGTCTGCCTGATATGGTACAGACTCCGGGAACTGGTGTGTCTGCAACTGTTTCCATGATTCCTGCGGGAAAACATGTTTATAGAGTTACAAACGCTGACGGATGTACTTCTGATGTGTCCGGACAAGTTGAGATTAATGCTCCGCTCGTAACACCAACAGCTCCGCAGCTTGGAACCATAAGTCAACCAACTTGCACTAATGCTACGGGAAGTGTTGTTTTGAACGGTTTGCCTTCAGGCGGCACATGGACACTGCTCCGTTCTCCTGATAATGTAACAACAACAGGAGTAGGTTCTTCAATAACAATTTCCGGATTAAATCCGGGTACATATTCTTTCAGGGTCACAAATGCAGATGGATGTGTATCCGGTTCGTCGGGGAATGTTGTTATCAATGCCCAGCCGCCGACTCCAACTGCTCCGGTAGTTGGAACTGTTACTCAGCCGACATGTGCTGTTCCAACAGGAAGTGTTGTACTAAGCGGTTTGCCGGCAAGCGGCACATGGACCCTGACACGTTATCCCGGACCTGTTACAATTACCGGAACAGGCAGTTCCAGAACTGTAACAGGACTTTCTACGGGTACTTATACATTTACAGTTACCAACTCATCGGGTTGTACATCACTGCACTCTGGAGTTGTTGTCATCAATGCTCAGCCTGTCACGCCATCTGCCCCGGTTATTGGAACTGTTACTCAGCCAACATGTGATGTGTCAACAGGAAGTATTGAAGTTACAGGTCTGCCCGCTACTGGAAGCTGGGCCCTGACACGTTATCCTGATATGATGACATTCAATGGTTCAGGTTCAGCCATAACAATTTCAAATCTGTCAGCCAATACTTACAGATTCACAGTTACCAATAGCGACGGATGCACCTCGACTACTTCATCAGATGTCACTATTGATACCCAGCCACCTACGCCGGCTGCACCGGTAATCGGGACGATAACACAACCTACCTGCTTTACAGCTACCGGAAGTGTTGTTTTGAACGGACTACCATCTGCCGGTTGGACAATTACACGTTACCCCGGCGGAAATATTCAGTCAGGAACAGGTGTAAGTGTTACAATATCGAATCTAAGTGCCGGAACCTATAATTTTACTGTGACGAACCTTTTTGGTTGTACATCGGGATCATCTGTTCCGGTTGTTATAAATTCGCAGCCTCCTACTCCGTCAGTGCCGACACATAATGTTGACTGTACACAGGGTCATGGAAGGGCGGTTGTTACTGTTACCAGCCCGACAGGTACGGGATATGAATACAGGATTGATGCCGGTTCATTCCAGACAAGCAATGTGTTCTCAAATGTAGCCAATGGCAATCATGCAATCACTGTAAGAAACTCAGACGGATGTACGACAAGCGGACCAAGCTTCCTTGTATCGTGTGGATGCGCTAACCCGCCAACGCTGTCGCTTAGATCCGCTAACGGAAGCACCTGTGGAATATCACCTGTCACGGTAAGCGGGAATACTTTCGGAGGAACTGCCACAAGAGTTACATTAACAGAGAACGGTGCCGGAACGCTTAGCCATTCTTCCTTATCAACATCGCCATTCTCATTCACTTATACGCCTGCGGCAAGTGATGCAGGAAATACGATAACAATAACAGTCACCACAGATAATCCTCAGGGAACACCATGTGTAGCTGCTACTGCTACATATACATTAAGGGTGTATGCTTTGCCATTGCCGCCCACAATAGGGATCATTACTCAGCCGACATGTAATGAGGCAACAGGAGGAGTAGTGCTAAACGGATTGCCGTCAACAGGAACATGGACAGTTATTCATGTTCAGAGTGACAGAACATATACCGGTGCCGGAGTAACGACTTCAATAACAGGACTCGGGACAGGTACGCATAATTTCATGGTAACCAATTCGTTAGGCTGTACCTCATTGCAATCCTCCAATGTTGTAATAAATGCTCAGCCGCCAACACCTGCTCCGCCGGTAATAGGATCTATTACCCATCCGACATGTCGTGAATCGACTGGCAGTGTTGTGTTGAGCGGATTGCCTGCTACCGGAACCTGGACAATAACCCGTCTGCCGGCAGGATCCACAATTACAGGTAGCGGACCGACAAGGACAATCACCGGGATAAATTCGGGAACTCACACATTCACGGTAAGAAATTCAGCAGGCTGTACATCAGCTGAATCGGCTCAGGTAGTAATAAACGCTCAACCTGAAACACCTTTACCCCCGGTAATTGATTCAATTGCACACCCGACATGTACTGTGTCAACAGGCAGGATATATATCAGCGGATTGCCTGCTACAGGCACCTGGACACTGACAAGATACAGCGAAGGTGTTGTAACAACGGGGACAGGTACAACAACTGTGGTATCTGGCTTATCTGCAGGCACATATACCTTTACAGTGAGGAATGCAGATGGATGCATATCGAATGTTTCTTCAGTTGCCAGGGTTAATACACAGCCTCCTACACCCACAGCTCCGGTTGTAGGCAGAATAACCCATCCTACTTTCTCTGTGCCAACAGGAAGAGTGGTGCTAAGCGGATTGCCTTCATCAGGTGTCTGGACAATCACAAGAATGCCTGGTAATGTGAGGACAACCGGCACAGGAGTATCCAGAACAATATCTGGTCTTAATCCAGGTAATTATACATTTACCGTGACCAATTCATTTGGCTGTACCTCAGGTCCGTCTGCTAACGTCAGAATAAATGCACGTCCGGGACCTCCAACAGTCGTTATAAATAATCCGCCAACGATTTGTTCAGATGAAACCACAGATCTTACTCTGCCGGCTATTACTGAAGGATCGGATGAAAATCTTACATATTCTTATTGGTTAAATTCCGGAGCAACAGATTCATTGAAAACACCTGAAGCAACGCCTCCCGGCATATATTATATAAGAGGAACAACAACAGCCGGTTATTCAATAACAAAGGAGGTTGTCGTTTCTGCCGATCAGAAGCCTATAGCTGATGCCGGGCCCGACCAGGAGCTTAATTACGTTCTTGAGACTACGCTCAATGCAGCTTACCTCGAATATGGAACAGGGACCTGGTCTGTAGTGACTGGCTCCGGTAGTTTTGAAAGTGAGACAGACACCTTAACAAATGTTACAGGCCTGTCAATTGGCGATAACATATTCCTGTGGACAGTCACCAACGGGGTGTGTAAACCTGTAACAGATGAGGTGCTTGTGCGTGTCAACGATCTTTTGATCCCGACACTTATAACTCCCAACGGTGATCCGTACAACGAATACTTCGTGATTAATGGTCTTGAAGAGACCCTTGGCAGGACCGAGCTGGTTATCTTTGACCGCCGTGGCATGCAGGTATTCAGGTCAGATAACTATAAAAACGACTGGAACGGACTTGATGACAATGGCAAAGAGCTGCCGGAAGACACATATTTCTGGGTACTCAGGTCGGCTAACGGAAAGTCGTTGAGTGGATTCATTGTGATAAGACGATAACTGATTTCAGGTAAGAAAATTAATTGCTGTAAATGAAGATAGAGAGATTTGAAGATTTGGAAAGAAACAAGGAGTCTTTTTTAAGATCTTAAACTTTTGAACCTGGAATTCCTTAAAAATAAATTTCTTATGAAACGCATACTTAAGTCAATCATTCTCATTCTTTTTCCGCTAAGTTTGTTCGGACAACTCACACCTGTAACCGATCACTACATCCTTAATCCCTTGTCGATCAATCCGGCATTTGCGGGTAACAGGGGGGCATTGAATGTAGCAACCTTTTACAGGCGGCAGTGGGTAGGAATACCAGGGTCACCTCAGACCATGACACTGGCGGTGGATGCTCCGCTCCTTAGTTCAAAACTAGGGCTGGGCCTTATGATTGTTAACGATAAGATCGGAGTGTCAAAAGAGACGCAGATAGCTACCACCTATGCATATAAGATAAACATGAAGGCCGGACAACTCTCACTTGGACTGGGAGCCGGACTGCTTACAACAAATACCGCATGGTCGGATCTGATAGTCCTTGATGAGGAGGATAGCTATTACCAGATCGATTCGCGTGTATTTGCCATTCCTGATTTTAATTTTGGAGTATATTATACCTGCCGGAACTATTTCATCGGATTTTCCATTCCACGATTGCTTAGCCACAGCTTTGATTTCGACAAGAATAAATACTCGCTTTCTTTTAAACCCGATCAGTATTCTTATCTGTTGAACACCGGTTATCTGATAAATCTGTCGTCCAGGGTTAAGATGTTCCCCTCAACTCTCATTTCCTATACCTACGGTAACAGGCTTTTGTATGATATAAACCTGCATTTCAGTCTGTTTGACCGCCTGTGGACAGGCGCCTCATACCAAAATGACAGGTCAGTGTCTGCCTTGCTTCAGTTCGCTGTTAATAACCAGTTAAGGATAGGTTATACATACGATTTCGATTTAGGCAAGCTGGGCAGGTACAGCAACGGCTCGCATGAGGCTATGCTCAGGTATGAGTTCAGGTATAAGGTGGACGTGGTGAATCCGTTAATCTTTTGAAACCGGATTCCGGTTTCGGACTTTAAGTAACTTACAAACAAAACACTTACCTTTACAATCTTTGAAACTCAAAATGAGATTTATTAAAATATTAATATTTACATTACTCATATCCCGGACATATATTTCTGCCCAGGAAGCAACGTATAAAGTTGTCCGTACTCCTTTCAGTACTGATAGATTCGATGAGTACTGTCCTGTATTTTATAAAAACGGAATAGTTTTTTGCACGAATAATAATTCAGGTTCGCTTGTAACTTATTCCTCAGGAGAGGGGACAGGTAATGCAGATATACATTTCTACGATACAACAAGTTCAGCGAGGCGATCCAGGCTTTTCTCAAAAAGCCTGAGAACGAAGGTCAATGATGGCCCTGTTACATTCAATGCCACGGGGGATACGATCTATTATGCAAGGAACATCAGAGTTGAGGGCAGTGCCAGAGAAATTTCATCTGTAAGGAACAGGCTTGGTATTTTTTCCGCTGTGTTTGATGGCAAAAACTGGGTAAGAATAAGAGAACTGCGTTTTAATAATGAATGGTATAATATCTCATCACCCTGTTTGTCGCCCGACGGCAAGAGATTATATTTTGCTTCGGATATGCCTGATGGTTTTGGAGGATCTGATCTTTATTACTGTAACTGGGAAAATGATTACTGGGGCGATCCCATAAATATGGGAAGTACAATTAACACAAAAGGCAATGAGGCCTATCCTTTCATTACACCGGCAGGCGAGATACTATTCTCATCAGACGGACATCCAGGACTTGGCAACAAGGACATTTTTTACTCAAAACCTGATGGTGATAAGTGGTTGCCTCCGGTAAGGCTTGATCCTCCGATAAATTCCGAATATGACGATTTTGGTATTGTAACAGACTCCCTGATGAGCAGGGGCTATTTTTCTTCAAACAGATTTAAGTCTGCCGATATTTTTCAGTTTGAAACTATCTATCCACAGATCTTTTACACCGATATTCAGAAAGAAAATAATTATTGTTTCAGATTCAGTGATGAAGGGATGATAAGCATCGATACAACAGATCTTCTTTATTCATGGGATTTTGGAGCTGAAAAGAAGCTTTTGGGAAAGACAGTGAATTACTGTTTCCCGGGACCGGGGAAATACAATGTAAAACTTGATATAATTGACAGGGAGACTGGTAATTTGTTTTTTACCAAGTTGAAATATTCTTTAGAGCTTAAAGATTTTGAACAGCCTTATATATCCTCTCCCGATCTTGCTATTGCAGGGGAAGAGGTGATTTTCAGCGGACTGCAATCTTACCTTCCCGGATATGAAATAATTTCTTACGTTTGGGATTTCGGCAATGGGGAAAGGAAGGATGGACCTGAGGTTAATATGACCTTCAAGGAGACAGGGGACTACAGAGTTAATATGGGGCTTAAGCTGAGATCACTCTCAACAGGGATCATTCACAATTCAGGGATAACTAAATTGATAAGGGTAGTTGAAAATGAACAGGAGAAGAAAAATTTTATTTCCATAGCGGCCTCTTCAAAAGAACCGGCTTCTGACATCGGAAATTTTGAGAATGCACAGATAACTGTTGATTACTCAGCTGATCAGGATTATCTTAATGACGCTTTGTTTAAGCTAAAAATTTCAAGCTCTGAGAATCAGATTTCCAGGGAAGATACATTCTTCAAAAATCTCCCTGAGAAGTATGATCTGAAAGAAAATTACCAGCCGGAGGCAGGAGTTTACAGTTATGAAGTTGAAGAACAAACTACTCTTATGGCTCTGCTGCCTGCTTTCAGGGAACTCAATAATCTGGGCTACAGGAATACAGTTGCCGTATTGGAGATGCCGGATTCGGAGGCTGAGATACAGCTTGTTGGTCTGAAAAAGAATTATGGGGTACTCTCCGATGATTATTTCGATGCTTACGGGAGGCTTAAGGCAAATGCATATCTGATACTTGATCAGATAATAATCCTGATGAACCGTTACCCGGAAACAAGAATGCAGATTGAAGTGCATACAGATAATATTGGACAGGCTGCAAACAACCTCAGAACTTCTCAGTCGCGTGCTCAGTTGTTAGCAAACTACCTTATTAACAGGGGCATAAGTAGTAAGAGGTTGTCTGCAAAGGGTTATGGAGAAGTGAAACCTGTTGCATCAAATATGTATGAAAGAGACCGCAGACTGAACAGGAGAGTGGATTTCAAATTCATAAAATGATACAGGTATATACCTGACTTTGAAAAATTGTTTAAATTTATACAATTACGGAATTAGGGTGTATTAAATTAAAAATATCAGGATTCCTGCAATTAATAATTAATTAAGCTATAAAACCTTAAAGCCATAACGCTTTTTATAAAAGATAATATGAGTTTATACAAAATTGCAATAAGATCCTTCTTTTTCCTGATCCTGATCCTTCTGGTTGATGGTTGTGAGATTGAGTATAAATCCGATCCCTGTCAAAGAACAAAATGGCCATTGCCCAAGGAGTATGAAATTAAACTGGCTGTGCATATCTCATCCTCAAATGCGATACTCCCGGGTAGCATTGCCGGTTCACAGTATCCGGAAGATTTTCAGAAAATGCAGGTAAACGGCACTATTGAATTTGTTGATTGTTCCGGCAAGGTTGATGGTCCGCATAATCTTGGTAACACTTATCTTGATAAGGAGCTTGATTCTCCCGCACCCATTGATATACCGAAATCCTATTGGTTTGGACATGTCGTGTATGTCTATAAATTTGACAATGACAAAGACATGGTCAATGTTGATCTGGATGTTAAAGTTACAATGCAGGATGGACAGTCCTATATATGCAATTTTGCTGATGAGATCAGGGCCGATAAGATAATTCAGGTGCCAGGTGAAATGTACCACTATATTTTGTTGGATGTTTACTCGGCATCGTGGGTGAAATTTTGAAGAGAACAGAATGCATAGAGTCAGAAGTGTAGTGAAGATTCCGAGATAGAGGAATTTTAAAGTGTTTAGAGTGCCTGAAGTAATTAAAGTTATTTAATCGTAGCAAGTAAAAAATAATCTATTGAAAAGATATTTTCTATTTATCATCTTGTGTTTTACCGGGTTGAGTCTGATGGGTCAGGTACCTGAAGGTTTTTCTTACAGTGCGATAGTCCGGGATAATTTTGGGAATCCTCTTGCAAACCAGGCTGTTTCTTTTCGGTTCAGCATTATAAGGGGCAATGTGACTGGTACAGTCGCATACAGAGAAACGCATAGTACTTATACTGATCAATTAGGACAGGTGTCACTAATAATAGGCAATGGCGAAATTTTATCAGGGGTTTTTGCGAATATTGAATGGGGAAGTGATGCATATTTTCTCAGGGTGGAGCTTGACAGATCGGGTGGCTCTTCGTATGTTGAAATGGGTATCAGCCAGTTCCTGAGCGTTCCGTATGCTTTATATGCAAAGAATGCCGGATCGGGCGGAGGAGGTGGCGGAGGAACGGTAAGCCTGACAGAGGGTAATAATATAACTATTTCAGGATCAGGTACTGAAGCAGATCCCTATGTCATAAATGAGAAGACTCATTATGTTGGAGAGTATTACGGAGGAGGTATAGTTTTCTATGTTTATGATAATGGCAGACATGGCCTTATAGCATCATTGGCTGATCAGGATCCTGCTATTCAATGGTACAACAGCATTAAGCGTTACACTAACACTACAGGGGATGGGCTTAAAGCAGGTAAAATGAACACTATGCTCATTGTCGCTTTGCAGACGGATGATGATCCTGTCGGTAATTTTGCTGCCAAAGCCTGTGCCGATTATTCCGTTGCGGTTGAAGGCGAAATTTATGGCGACTGGTATTTGCCGTCAAAATACGAGTTGGCTATTCTGTTTATGCAAAAGGATCTGGTTGGAAATTTTACAAGTGATTATTACTGGAGCTCCACTGAGTTCAGCAGTATCAGTGCCTGGTGTCAGGATTTTTCAACAGGAGTTGTAAGTAATGTTATTAAGAGTTTCCCTTTTGGAGTAAGAGCCATAAGGGCTTTCTAAGAAATCTTTTCCTTACCTTGCGATAACAAGTGTCTGTGCAAACTTTATGAGTTTGTCCAGAAGAACCTGTGCTATATAGACACCGGGGGAAAGTGTAAGAGGTATCTGTAAATTGTAGATACCGGGATCAATAGATGTTTCAAAACGGAGCTTCCCTGTCATATCGAATATCCTGAGCGTCTGTAATTCAGAAGCAGGCTCAAGGACAAACAGATTAATAAAATCGCGTGCAGGATTAGGATATATGGTGATATTCTTTTGTTCATAAGATCCTCTGGAAGTGTTTCCGGGAGAACCGAACAATCTTATCTCCGAATAATTATTCCATGAATCCAGAGCGTTTCCGTGTCCTAATAGTTTGACAAAGTAGTAATCATTATCTGATTTATCTACAGGCACTTTGAAATTCTGGGGATTACCGGAAAAGCCGCATGTGACACCATTCTGGAGAAGAGGCTCCCATATGATATTGTCGCGGGAAGCAAACAGATCAAAATAAGATTCATATTTCTGGTCTGGAAGCAGGGCTATCTGAACATGATTGATTTTAAAAGGTTCAGCCAGGCTTAATGTGATCCAATGATTATCGCCTTTGGCTGACCATTTAGTTGTAAGATCACCATCATCGACGTTTCCCGGGTAGTCAGATTGATAATAGTTGCTGGCTTCGATAATTTTTATACTCCCCAGCCCCAACTCCTGTTTATAAGGAGAATTGTTGACAGTCAGGCTGGCTGATGTTTCAGTTTTTCCGTCTGAAACCGTAAGTTCAAATGTCAACGGCTGTGGTGATGAAACGAGAGGAGTGAGGTACCTGATCTTTGATCCTGATACATCTGAGACAGGAGTGTTCGATGGTGTTGTCCAGGTAAATGTCAGATCGTCATTGTCGGCATCAGTAGTGCCTGAAGCATCAAGTTCATAAACAAATCCCGAAAAGACATTTTCCTCATAGTCAACTACAACTTTTGGAGCTTCGTTGGCTATTGAAGGATCGGCTATATTATTCTTTACAGGTACGTCTGTTAAATTTTCAGCCCGTCCGGTTGACGGAGTCTGCAAGGGATTGCCCGGGTTCGAGGTATATGAGATTGTCACCATATCACCGAAGATTACCGGGCTTGTTAGTGTCAGGATGACTTTGGTTCCTGATATTGCAACTGAAGTAACAGCCCTTTCAGTTCCATTCACTTTGACTATAAAGTCGGAAGGAAGGGGTGCCGAGTTTGCATCGAGAGTGACTGTGTAGCTTATCTCAACTTTATTGGGAGTGCGATTATTGATAACTGAGCTGACATAAACAGGAACCACTGGAACAGGAGGATCGGGATCGACCATAAGTATCACTGAGGTGAAGGGTTCCAGTGTGATACTGTTAAGATAACTTGTGCCTTTTACATCAAGCATAGGTTGTATAAGCTTGATTTCTTTATTGTTTTTTGAAGCGTTGTAGTAAAATTTTATATCTGCCGTATCATTAATGGCAACAGGAGATTTTTTTGAATCGGGATCCTGACCCGAATAAGATTGCCAATTTGAGAGAGAACGGTTCTTATAACCTGTGGATGGAGTATAGGTTGCAAATGTATTGTTATCATCGATAGGACGTGCATAGTAATTATTATTTGCATCATGACAAAAAGACGGAATATTTTCCGATACTGACTTTGCTGTCAAACACATCTGTTTTGTATTGTGCGCTATAAAAAAATTATCATTAAGGGATATATTTTTAATAGGATAGGTAGAACTGGATTGCAAAAGCCATAATTGAGAATTATTGTTAAAGCATGTGTTTTGGCTGATAATAATATCACTGGCACCATGAAGTTTAATACCACCATTTTTGCAAAAAGCTACAGTATTCCCTGATATTTCAACATTTTTTGTATTATAATCAATATAAATACCTTCAGATTCAGTGTAATCATTAGGGACTCCTTCTCTGTTACCCACTGCATTCAATACAATGTTGCCTGTTATTTTTTTGTTGTAGGTCGGAGACCAGTCGCTTAAATATATTCCCCCTGCATCATCAACCGTAAGACAAAAATTCTTAATAAAGTTGTTCTTGACTAATGATGAATCACCATGAAACCATATTCCATTTCTGCCGGTATTTTCAATTATATTATATTCATATCGACCTTTCGGACCAATACTGTAGATTGCACCAAATAGCCCACGGCCCATACCGGGGAAAAGTCCGGAATTAAGAATAGTATTATTTGTAATAATGGAACTCGTACAATTCCCATTTAGATTAATGGCACAGTCAAGAGTATGATTAATTATGCAATTATCTATATATAAAAAATAAGATGTATAGACATTATCAACAAATGTGATGGCATTTCTTCCTGAATATTCTATATTACAGTGTTGTATTCTTATGTTATTATACTTACTTGCCCTGATTGCAGCCACATTAGCTCCCTGGAATGTTATGTTTTCAATGGTTACGTAATTGATCCCGTATATATAAACCAATCTGTCAATTGTACTTGCCTGCACTGTATAGGAATCAGGATCCTTATCTCCAAAAAACATATAAAGATATATTCCGTCATGATACCATTCACCAAATGAATCAAGTGTTTCAAGACTGTTTTGTATGAAATATCCGTATCCGTTCCTTAATTCTCCTGAAAAGGTTGGAGTGAATGTAATAGTATTAGCTTGATGATTTGTTATTTTATTACGGTAAATAGAATAGGGATTATGCTTTAGAACAATCTCAGCCCCGCTCCAGTTAGGGGTATCTGTTAGTTGATAATCTGTAATTGATTTATTGGAAACATGGGATTCAAAAGTCATATATCCGGTATTTGGATATCTGCCCAATGTTTGTGGTGATCCGTTCAAAGCGACTAAATTGACAGGGGACGAAAACGATTGAGTGCTTCTGTATATCCCTGGTTTCACGTAAGTCCATGAACTTACGGTTCTAAATCCTGTAATTACAGGATTTGCACCAGTGCCATAAGCTCCGAAAACTATTGGATTTGTTTTAGTGCCTGAACATGTAATATTCAATGAACCATAAAAAACATCACCACGCCTGAAAAAGATCCTGTCTCCCGGCTTCATGCCTGATAAAGCTGAATTCAATTTAGAAATTGTTTTCCATGGTGTCGACTCTGAAAGCCCATTTGAAAAATCATTGCCTGTTGAGCTAACATAGTAATCTGTTGCAGATGCTAAAACGCTATTTAATATAAGGAAAAAGGTTAATATTTTTTTTTTGAATGCCATTTTACATAAATCACACTATATCAAAATGTATTTTAAGTTAAATGTTTCATGTAGTTATACGTATTTTTTTAATCTCTGTTATAATATACAGTAATTTTTGTTAATTGTATTACAATTCACTAAATTGAAGTTATGCTATTCTTTGATCTGCAGTGCAGATTAAATCATTAATAGTATTATCCGATAATATGAATTTCCAATTATCTCGTAAAGAGTTCTTAATACCTTTACTCTTCTTGACCAGGCAAATTCATAATCGGGAACAGAAATAATTCCAATGTTGCAGATATCTTTAAATATTCTTTTATATGTCATCCATGTTCTATGTGAATGAATACCCATGCTTAGTACATTTATACCATTAATATTATAACCGGATTGCATAATCCATTCCCTGACAGTCAGGGCGCTATTCAGGGTCCTGTTTATTTTTACCAGATCTGTGGGTATGGCTTTGATTTTTGATGAATCAATGCCTTTGGCAAGCAGATAGTTTTTTGCTAATTCAGCGTTAGATTCAAAAATTTTCTGGCTTTTTCCCCTTCCATCCTTTTGTTTTATTATATATTTTGTTTTGTTGTGAAAAGGGATAACAATTTCATTGTTAAAATTTATATCTTTAATATATAGGTTTCGGTCGCCAAAAGATCCACGTTTATCATTAATGAATTCTATTGTCAAAGAATCAATTTCAGAAAGACTGCTATTCCAGATCAGCTTATGTTTATTGTTTCTTTTCCTTGAAAGGAAATCTCCAGCCAGGGAATCATTAATATATACTTTAAAACGTGCGGAATTCTCACCGCTTAGTTCACTGAAGGCATTTATTTCTAAAATGTTAGGCGTCGATTTGCTGGTGTCACAAAGGAGTTTTTCCGTATTAAAAATAAGGCAGCCATTTTGCTCAAGAATAAAATGATCAGACATTGTGCCACTGACCAGTATTGATTCATAGTTATTTGAAATGAATTCAGTATATGCTTTATCGAGTGCATGGAAAGGAAGCCAACCTTCAACAATAAGAACTTCAGCATTTACTGATCTTGATTTGGAAAGCTGATTGGTTATATAGTAAAATAATGGTTTAGAGAAGACAAGGGATGATATAATGGCAATTAATATTACAATAGTAAATTTCAGGCAGTTCTTATTTCTGATCATATTTGTCTAAATTATTCGATTTGTGAAAACATATAACTACAAAATTCGTAGAAGCTTATAATACTATTGTTGTTTTTAATTGAATTCATGAAAATAGAGAAAATTAGCTCTGACAATTTTAAGAAAATATTCAATCAAAGCGATTTTATTTATAATACCGTCGATTTTAATATCATAAACAACGAAAAATGTGATCAGCTTGATTTTTTACTGATACATGATAATAAAAGGCAAATCGGTTTAATAGGCGGGCATCAGGATGGAGTTCTTAAGTCTCCGTTTTCAGCACCTTTTTCATGTTTTTCGGTGAATAATAATAATATGAGGTTTGAATATATTTCAAAAGCTCTGCAACTGCTTGATGAATATGCTTTATCTCAGGAACTTAGGGAGATAAATTTTGTGCTTCCTCCATATTTCTATGATGAAAATTTAATTTCAAGAATAGCATTATGTCTGAATGATAATGGTTATTCATCCGGCATGTCGGTAAATCATCATCTCTACACAGCTGATCTGAAAAAATATGATAACGGGGAAATAGGTAAAGATATCAGATACAAAGTGAGAACAGCCATAAAACATGATCTTGTATTTAAATTGGCTGATAATGAAGAGGAGCTGAGTTTAGCTTTTGAGGTGATTGAAATTAATAAAAAGAGTAAGAACCGATTACTAAGCATGACTTTTGAACAGGTTCAGGAAATGCGAAAGATCATAGGTATTGATTTTTTACTGATCTATAAAGATGAAAAACCTCTGGCTTCAGCTGTGATATACAATCATAATCCTGTGATTTCCCAGGTAATTTACTGGGGTGCATTGCCTGATACTTCACAATATTACCCCATGAATTTTTTGGTATACAACATACTGAAATACTATGCCGGACGAAATACTTCTATAGTAGATCTCGGGATTTCCATGATTGGAGATGAGCTTCATACAAGTCTTATTAATTTTAAGGATAGCATCGGTGCCAAAGCATCAGTGAAATTATCTTTCTCGAAGAATTTACTTAAATGAATGTAGTTTATAATAAAACCAGGATAAAATTGAGATTATGATAGAAATAATAAATCTCCCCAAGATACTTGATGATCGTGGTAATTTGTCAGTGATTGAGGAAATGATAAATATACCTTTCAAAATACACAGGATTTATTGGATCTATGATGTTCCGGGTGGAGAATTCAGGGGAAGTCATGCATTCCGGGAAAATGAAGAATTCATTGTAGCCGTATCCGGCAGTTTTGATGTTAATCTGGATGATGGTAAAGAAAAAAGGAAAATATCCCTTAACCGTTCGTATTTTGGAATTTATGTGCCAAAAATGATCTGGAGAACTCTGGATAATTTTTCTACAAATTCTCTTGCCCTTGTAATTGCATCAAAAGGATTTGATGAAAATGATTATATAAGAGATTATCAGACTTTTTTGAATTTAGTAAAATGAAAGAAAAACTTGCTACCATATACGATTGTTGTATCGTTAATTTAAAAAAAATACACGACCGGGCAGGTAACCTGACCGTTGTAGAAGAGAATATCGATTTGCCTTTTGTTGTCAAACGGGTGTATTATCTGTATGATGTTCCCAGTGGTGCTGACAGAGGTGGACATGCTCATAAGGAACTTTATCATTTTATGGTTGCTGCCAGCGGGGCTTTTGATGTTATTGTTGATGATGGCCGGAACAAAAAAATTGTTGAATTGAACCGGCCTGATTATGGCTTATATATTCCTCCTGCAATATGGAGGGAGTTGATTAACTTCTCAGCCGGAGCCATTTCTCTTAATCTCGTATCGGAACTTTTCTCAGAAGAAGATTACATAAGAGATTATAATGATTTTTTGAAAGCAAGAAAAATTATTTAAGGATATAGATGTTTGTATTTTAATAAGATGTAATTACAAAGTACTTACATCCATGTATATTTTAGTTAGATGATAAAATTTCTGGATCTTAAAAATATAAATGCTGAGTATGAAGCTCAGATCAGTGAATCGATACAGCGGGTTCTTAATTCCGGTTGGTATCTGTTGGGGCAGGAAGTTAAGGCTTTTGAGAAAGAATACAGTTCTTATCTAGGTACAGGTCATTGCATTGGAGTTGCAAACGGGCTGGATGCTCTCAGGCTGATTATGAAGGCATATATTGAGATGGGCTGCATGAAGGAAGGAGATGAAATAATTGTTCCGGCCAATACTTACATAGCCTCGATTCTTTCTATAACTGATAACCGGCTTGTGCCTGTTCTCGTTGAACCGGATATCATAACCTATAATATAGATCCTTTTAAGATTGAGGAAAAAATTACTTCGAAAACAAAAGCCATAATGATAGTGCATCTTTATGGTCAGAATGCAATGCATCCGGAAATTGAGAGACTGGTCAGAAAGTATGATCTTAAATTAATTGAGGATAATGCTCAGGCGCACGGATGTATGTACAAAGGACAGCGAACAGGATCAATAGGGGACGCTGCAGGACATAGTTTCTATCCCGGCAAGAATCTTGGGGCACTTGGCGATGCGGGAGCTATAACAACAGATAATGATGAACTTGCTGATGTTGCAAGGACAATTGCTAACTATGGCTCAAAAATCAAGTATCAAAATCTTTATAAAGGATTAAATTCCCGGCTTGATGAGATCCAGGCTGCCATACTTCGTGTAAAACTCGCGCATCTTGATGCAGATAACCATCGACGCAGTGAAATAGCTCAGTATTATATTAACAATATCAAACATCCTGATATAATTCTGCCTTCTGCCCCCAGTTACCCGCCTAATGCATCTGGCCATGTCTGGCACCTCTTTGTGATCAGGACAGATAAACGCGACCAAGTCCAGAAATATCTTTTTGAGAAGGAAATACAAACTATGATCCATTATCCCATCCCTCCTCATAAACAACAAGCTTACAGAGAATGGAACAGTCAAAACTTCCCGGTAACTGAACTGATACATGATCAGGTGCTTAGCTTGCCGATTTCACCGATATTGACCGGTGACGAGTTGGAATACGTAGTACAGTCTGTTAATGCATTCTGAATCGAAACGGTATTATGGAAAGATGTAATATATTGATTGCTGGTACGCTTGCCTCGGGAGCGAGTGCACTCACAGATCTGCTACGGGAATATGAGAATGTAAATGTGATTAATGATGAATTTGATGATTTCAGGGCACCGGGTCTGGTTGGTGACCAGTTGAATATTCTTTCAAGTATTGATTATCCGGATTCAATTGAACAGATTATCAGAATGCAGAGTATTAAAGGCAGATTGATATATAAAAGCCGGATATGGAAATTATTAAATAGACTTTTACCTAAGACATTGTGGGTCAGGCAATTTGAATCTCGTTATATTGAATATTTTAAAAAATACCTTGTGCGACTCAATCAGATAAACCTTCTGGAAAATCTGCATGAGGAACTAAGGTCTGACATCTCGTACGAAGAAAAAATACAAAATGCCAATACATGGATTAATGATGTTAGTGGTCTGTTTTCATACGAAAAAGAATTCACAC
The DNA here is from genome assembly GCA_035414025.1 of Bacteroidales bacterium. GTDB lineage: Bacteria > Bacteroidota > Bacteroidia > Bacteroidales > VadinHA17 > LD21. Next base: position 20,656 of record DAONXX010000014.1, read on the forward strand.
TTTTTGATCAGCCAATATTGCCATGGTCTGATATTGAGATATGGCCAAGAGTGTTTGAACCTTTTAAAATGATATACGTTTATAGAAATCCAAAAGACCAGATGGCTGAAATAATAAGTAGAGGAATATTATTTCAACCTTTCAGGTCACCGTTTCTTAATTACACACAGGTAAATGTTATGTCTATATACGGTAAAGATAGAAAGGCGATGCTGAAATTTCAGAAAGATGCACTGTTAAACAGAATGGAAAATCTTAAGGATCTGAAAGAAAAAATTTCTGATGAAAGACTTATGTTAGTTGACTTTGATAATCTGGTGTGTGATTATGACAAATGCAAAACCAGTGTAGAGAATTTTATCGGCCTGCGAAGCACCAGTCATAAGTATGCAAAGGACTACTTCAATCCTGAGAATGCACGACAGAGAAGCATCAGCATTTATAAAGACTATTTAAGTGAAGAGGAATTACAGGATTTTGATGAACTTGAAAGAGCTTATTTCTATTTAAAGACTTGTTCTGACTCGAATAAAATGGAGTAATATCAGCTTGTTAATTTTTAGTTAATGTCAGAAAATCAGCAATCTTACCGGCAGATCATTAAAGCAACTTCTCTTTTTGGTGGTGTTCAGGTTTTTCAGATCATTATTCAGGTAATTCGTTCTAAAGCCATTGCCGTTTTACTGGGGCCTGCAGGTATGGGGATCGCCGGATTATTGAATTCAACAGTCGGACTAATAAGTGGAATTACAAATTTCGGACTAGGAACCAGTGCTGTAAAAGATATTTCAGCTGCGCATGCCACCGGGAACAATGACATGATTGCGCGGGTAATAACAGTGCTGAGGCGTCTTGTTTGGATCACAGGGCTATTAGGCTCTTTAGTGACTCTGATATTGTCGAAATTGTTAAGCAAAATAACATTTGGCAATTATGATTATACACTGGCATTTATTTGGATAGCAATAACTCTGCTTTTTAATCAACTTACCACAGGACAGTTGGCTCTATTGCAGGGTATGCGTAAGCTAAGACATCTTGCCAGGGCAAATGTAACTGGTAGTGCCCTGGGATTGATCTTTACTCTCCCTTTGTATTATTTCTGGGGAATAGATGGTATTGTGCCGGGTATTATTGTAGCATCAATAATTTCACTGATGTCATCATGGTTTTACTCAAGAAAAGTTGAAATAATTAATGTAAAAGTTACAAGAAAAGAGACATGTCTTCTGGGTAAAAATATGATGACAATGGGCTTTTTTATAAGTCTCAGCGGACTTGCCTCCTTAGGGGCATCATATCTGGTCAGGATATTTATTCGTTCATTCGGAAGCATTGATCAGGTCGGATTATACAATGCAGGATTTACCATTATAACTACTTATGTGGGTCTTGTTCTGACTGCTATGGGAACAGATTATTTTCCAAGGTTGTCAGCAATTGCACATAGCAACAGTTTATGCAAACAGACAATTAATCAGCAGGCTGAAATAGTACTGTTAATTCTGGCCCCAATAATTTTGGTATTCCTGGTTTTTATCAGATGGGTTGTAATACTATTGTACTCTACAAAATTTGTTGCTGTAAATGATATGATAACCTGGGCTGCATTGGGGATGTTTTTTAAAGCTATAAGCTGGTGCATTGCATTTATTTTGCTTGCCAAATCGGCCTCAAAGCTTTTTTTCTGGACCGAACTGCTGGGGAATGTCAATATGTTATTGTTAAACTTATTAGGATATTATCTCTGGGGCCTTACTGGTTTGGGAATTTCATATTTGACAGGTTTTTTAGTTTACATGTTGATGGTATATTTCATAAGTAAGAAGAAATTTGAATTTGCGTTTGATCCGGTTTTCAGGAAGATTTTTGTTATTCAATTCGCCCTGGTGCTTAGTTGTTTTATTGTGGTAAAATTGTTTGATAAGGCTTTTTATTATCCGATTGGAATAATTCTTATAGCCATTTCATTAAATTATTCGTATAAGGAACTAGATAAAAGGATAGCTTTAAGAGAGACAATAACAGATATTTGTAGAAATATAAGGAAAAGAGAAAAATAGAATTTGTATTTTATACTGTTACCGGTAAGGTAAATAAGAAAGGATTATTATGAATAAAGATACACCGTTGGTTTCAATTATTGTTGTAACATATAATTCGTCATTATATGTTGAAGAAACACTTGATAGTGCCTTTAGGCAGGATTATAAAAACATTGAATTGATTGTGACCGATGACTGTTCAACTGATAATACAGTAAAGATTGTTTCAGATTGGCTGGAGAAACATAGTCACAGGTTTGTAAGATGCGAAATAGTCCCGGCTGAAAAAAACGGAGGCATACCTTCAAATGTAAATAAAGGGCTTAAAGTTGTTAAAGGTAAATGGGTAAAAGTTATTGCAGGCGATGATATATTGACAGATAATTGTATAACTGACAATTTATTATTTGCTGCAGAAAACAAAGCTTCATTAATATATTCTGATCTTGAATGGTTTCTTGATACGGGCTTGATTATAGATCACGATAAATCGGAAGATATATACAGAAATGCATTTAACAGACTAAATTCAAAGGGGCAGTTGAAGTTTTACGCCAGATACCCGGTATTTATCAATTCTTCGTCATGGTTTTATTTATTGGAGAAAATAAAAACTATCCATGACGAAGAATTTAAATTACTTGAAGATCAGCCGTTTATATTTAATTTTCTGGAAACAGGAGAGTCTATCTTTTATATGGATAAAATTACTGTAAGATATAGAAGACATGATAAGTCTGTTGTTATTTCAAATAATCTAAATTTTTTAAAAGAATTCAATCTCTGTTATAAAAAATACAGACTTAAATACCTCTCTGCAAAATCCTTTACTGATTTATTCTATATGTTCAGGTTTCATGCTTTCATGGCAGAGCGATGGACCTCCAAGTACCTTCTTTTAAAGATTCTGTTTTTCCCGGTAAAGAAAATGGTGATTATTTTAAGCAATGTTATCAAACCTGATAGGGGACTTAAAAAATATAGAAAATAATTAAATCCGGAAATAAATTGTTTGGTCCAAAATTTAAAATATACATAATTATATCATTGCTGTTTATTTCAGGGTTTGTTAATTTCTTTGTTGAATTTGCAGGTCTGGGAATAAATGTCTCCTATGTTAGTGCATTACTTGATATGATTCTGGTTTTGGTAGCTTTGTTTTCATTCGGCATAAAAGGCAATAAAATGTTAATCGCTTTTATGCTGCTTTTCCTGATGGTGTCAGTTTTATCGTATTTCATTAATATAAAAGACCTTACATTGGTGAGCTTTGTTAATGGAATGCGGGATTTTTTACCCTATTTTTTATTCCCGGTCATCTTCATTAAGATATTTCAATTTAATGATTACAAGTCACTGGTAAAAATAATGAACCGGTTTCTCTACATCTTTCTTATAGTCCAGATTCCGGTTTCTATTCAGCAATTCATTAAAATGGGAGCTGGTGATTATGTCGGAGGGACTTTTGGTCTTGGAGGATCAGGTGTGTTGACCTTTACTGTATATCTGAGTACTTATTATCTGATGATCCAGGATTTTGATCATAATAAATTTTTCCGAAGTATTTTAAAGAAATCATACCTGTTGGTATTATGGTTGCCATCATTCATAAATGAAACCAAGATATCATTTGTGCTTATGATCTTGTTTTTTGTTTTGTTATTGCCTCTCAATATAAAATCAATATTTAATTCAATTTTAATAGGGCTTGTACTGATCCCTGTGCTTTTGTATTTTGATAGTGTTTATACAAAGACTACCGGATATGGCTTCCTGGATGAGATATTTCAGAAAGAATATGTTACAAGATATCTTCTTGGCGATAGTGATATGGATCTATCACAGACAGGTGATATTCCACGTTTTACCAAGATCATACTTGCTTTTCAGATACAAAAGAAAGAAATATTCTTATTCGGTAATGGAGCAGGTCAGTTTAAAGGTGGAACCACTCTCTCCTTAACTCCTTTTGCAACATCTTACATGTGGTTGCTTCAGGGGTCAAGACCAATGTTATTTCTCGTTTTTGTCCAGCTGGGATTGCTTGGCTTTATTTTTTATGCATTGTCCTGGTTGAAATTAGTCAGCAATGCATGGAAGAACAAGACTTTTATGTATTCCCGGAACCTTTGCATCTACCTGATGGCTGCATATATCATAATTATGTTCTATAATGAATCGCTCAGGTATCTGTTCTTTTCAGGAATATTTATGTATTTTATAGTATTTGCTAATTATTGGAGGTATGAAAAAGAAACTGCTGGTAGTTAATCAGTTGCAATTCGGCTATCATATAGATTACCTGTTTCTTGCAAGATACCTGAAAAATGAATATAAAATCACATTTTTATGCTGGGAGTATAAGGAATATACTGCGAAAATTGAAGAAAATGGTGTTGAGGTAATATATATATCCCGTGAAGGTAACATCGTTAAGCGTAATATCAGATTCATAAGGTCTGTTTTCAGACAAATTGCAGCGGATTCCTGGTATTGCATCTTTCTTCATTATTTCAAAGCTTGTTCCTGTATTCCTGTATATTTTAACAAAAGGTTTAATATTCATCTGGATATCCGTACCGGAAGCATTACGGATAAAACAGTTTACAGGTTGCTAAATAACCTTCTTTTGCGTTGGGAAGCCAGTTTTTTTAAAAGCATCAGTATCATATCTGAAGGATTGAGAGAGAAACTAAAAATAGACAGGAAAGCTCTTATTCTTCCATTAGGAGCTTCAAAGATAGTAGTTGAAAGGCAGAGCAGGCATAAAATAACATTAATGTATGTCGGGACTTTTTATAAAAGAAGATTAGAGGATACAATAGAAGGGCTGTCTATCTTTTTGAAAAGGAATCCATCGGCAGATATTGTTTATATTATTATCGGAAGCGGATGGGGTAATGATACCGAAAACCTTAAACATGCCATAAGTAAATACAAACTATGGGACTATGTTGAATTCAAGGGATATATTCCTCATGATGAGCTGATATCTTATTTTAAGTTATCTAATGTGGGCTTGTCATATATACCGGTCACGCCGTGGTATGATTTTCAGCCGGCAACAAAGACATATGAATATTTACTTGCAGGAATGCCGGTAATAGCTACCAATACCTACGAGAACAGGCAGGTTATTAATGAAAATAATGGAGTTCTGATTGATGATAATCCTGAAAGTTTTGCATCAGGCCTGGGAAAAATTTATGATAGCATTGATTGCTTTGATGAAAATATTATAAGAAACTCTGTTCAGGATCATGAATGGGAAAACATAATGTTGAAACTAAAGCATTATTTAAACACTTTTCCCAATATGATTGAATATGAAAATTAGGTTAAGCATAATAATATAAACAAACTCATTTTATGAACCAGCCTGAGATTCAGCCCCGGAAGAAATCAAGAAAAGATGTGAAATATATCCTGATAACAAGTCCAAGTCTGGATGTTGCCAAAAATGTCAGTGGTATATCATCGGTTACCAGGTTTATTATTAATAATAACTCGAGTTTTACTTACAAACATTTCGAACTGGGCAAGAGGGATGCCGAACCACGTAACATTTTATGGTTTTTGCGGATTATTAAAGCATATATGCAATGGTTAATTGTTGTAATTCTGAACAGAAAGATTCTTATTCACTTTAATATTGCATTAGACAAAAGATCTATTATCAGAGATTTGCCTTTGGTATTTCTGGCGAGGATTTTAGGAAGAAAAATGGTATTACATATTCACGGAGGTGAGTATCTTCAATCCGATTACATACCTGAAAAGATTAAATTCTGTCTTAAATTTCTCTTTTCAGAAAAAGTTCCTGTAATTGTTCTCAGCTCTTTTGAGAAGAATATATTATCAGATAAAATCAAATCTGCAGGTATTTATGTGCTTCCAAATTGCATAGAGCTTGACGATGCAAAACTTTTTACAAGAGATTATTCCGGCTCGAAAGCTTTACAGTTATTATTTCTGGGCCGCATAATAAACAGGAAAGGGATAAAAGACATATTGTCAGCCATAAGCATACTGAAAGATAAAGGCATCAATTTTAAATTCTGTCTTGCCGGGACAGGAGAAGATGAAAAAGATTTTATTAATAAAGCAGATATTCTTATCGGATCCGATTTTCATTATGCTGGTGTTGTTGATGGCAGAAGAAAAACAGATTTGATAAAAGAGAGTGATGTTTTTCTGTTGCCTTCTTTGTCGGGAGAAGGGCTTCCGATGGCATTGCTGGAATGTATGTCGTTTGGATTAGTGCCGATAGTTACCGACGATGGATCGATGGCTTGTGTCGTTAAAGACAGAGAGAATGGATATATCGTGAGTAAAAGCTCTCCTAAGGAGATTGCATCAGCTGTTTCAGAGCTGGCAAATAACAGACAAATTTTTAAAAGGATGAGTACTGAGGCGCGTGAATATATAATTGAGAACTACAATCCTCAGAACTATATTGATAAATTGAATAAGATATATGAAAAAATATGAGTTATTGGCCTGAATTATAGATATTCTTTGTATTTTTTTGAATAACTTGTAGTTCAATGTTTTTTTAATCAGACAAATCAGATCTCATACAACAATATTATTCCTTTAGTAAAATGGCAGAAATGTTTTTTAATGTAAAAATAGAGTTTGATGTTGAGGAAGTGGATTCCATAATCAGGCGAACAATTAATAATGAGGGAAAGGGATACCTGTGTGCAATTGAAAGTAATAATGTTACAATTGCAAACAAGGATGAGGGTTTTTTAAAGATCGTTAATGATTCTTTGGTGAATATTTGTGACGGATCTGTTCTGGCAAAGGTATTAGGGATTATACATGGAAGGAGATTTAAATCATACAGAGGCGATGACCTTTTAAATAAATATGTGCGTTCAGATGATTTTAGTCACTTTTTTCTTGGAAATACAGATGAGATTTTGGATGGCCTAAAGAATAATCTGGGAAAGATTAACAATTCAATCCTGAAAATGCCTTTTGAAAGTCTTCCTTTCAGAAAAGTAGAAGAATTTGACTATAAAGGTATAGCAGATATGATAAATGCTGCCAGACCGGATATTATTTGGGTATCACTGGGAGCACCCAAACAGGAGATTTTTATGAGCATGTTACTGCCATATCTTGATTTTGGGATCATGTGTGGAGTAGGGGCTGCCTTTAATTTTAATGCTGGAGTAGGACCTGTTAGAAGAGCTCCCCGCCTGATGCGCAATTTTTATCTTGAATGGCTTTACAGAGCTTATGAAGAACCTAAAAAAAATATACCCAGATATTTACGATTTCTCAGCATCTTCCCCAAACTGCTAATTGACGAAATCAGAAAGTCAAAGAGAAAGAGTTTGAAGCATAGGTCTTAAAAATACATTTATCAATACCGATTTGCTGAACGAACTATTTCAGGCAAACTCCGTATAAATATACATTAATCATAATATTAGAATAAACTTGATTATTAACCTTGTCCGAAGGTCCTTTCAAAATACTTTCCTGAAAGTTACAGGAGCTAATGGGCTTATTAGTGTCGCTAAAGCATTTTTGGTGATAATCTCCAATAAAGTCCTTGCAATTGTCATTGGTGCGACGGGAATAGCTATGATAGGACAGTTGCAAAATTTTACAACAATTATTACCCAGATTTCCAATGGTGGGTTTAATCAAGGACTTACAAAATATATTGCTGAAAACCGTGATAATAAAAACGAAGTAAAGGAATTTGTAGGAACGGCTTTTCGTATATCTTTTTTACTTACTTCAGTAACAGCCTTATTTATTATACTGTTATCAGGTTTTCTTTCATCCAGAATATTTGATACACTTGAGTATAATTCAATTCTGATTATTTTCGCTTTCACTCTGTTTTTTTACAATCTCAATAGTCTTATTTTATCGATTATAAACGGATTTCAGGAGTACAGGAAATATTTTAAAATTAATATTACAACGACAGTAGTTGGATTTGTTCTTACAATAGGGCTTGTATTGCTCTTAAAGGAATATGGTGCTTTGTTAGCTATTGTACTATCACAATCCATTGTCAGTATTTTTGCTTATTTTTATATAAAAAAGGATTATTGGCTTAAAGCATTTTCGTTTAAAATATTCAAAAAGCCCAAAATGTTTTTGTTGTTGAAATATTCTGCAATAACATTATTGGGAACAGTTATCTGGCCTTTGGTCAGTATTGTTATCAGAACATATGTAATCAATAATATATCTGCAAAAGAAGCTGGGCTATGGCAGGCAGCAAGGTATATAGACCATTATATTGTAAACATTGCTGCCGGTTCTTTTTCAGTATATCTGTTGCCCAAGCTTGCTTCAGTCACTGACTCTCAGAGTTTAAAAAAGGAGCTTAAGAGCATATACAAGGTGATAATACCCATAAGCCTGGCATGTTTTATTCTGGTTTTTATTTTCAGAGATTTCGTAATCATTCTCCTTTATTCGAAAGAATTTCTGAAAGCCAGCCAGTATTTGATCTTGCAGATGATAGGGTCTTTCTTTTGGTTATGTAAATCTCCACTGATGAATTTCATGTTGGCTAAAGGCATGATTAAGACATTTATTGCTAATGAAATGATCTTTGCAGTTTTTGTTATTATTCTTTCTATTATCCTTATTCCATGGTTTGAGATCCAGGGAATTCAGTTTACCTATACTTTGCAGAGCCTGTTATATTTGATAGTCAGCATTTTTTTAATTAAAAAATATATAGCCAAGATGCAAATTGAGGAAAGGGTAAACTATAAGGAATAATACAGAAAGATGTAATTGGTTTGATTATAAGTACTTAATGAATTATTAATTTGATTTAATTGAAATTAAAATTGAAAAAAATAAAAAAATATGTTAAAGAGAAGATGAAATATTTCATCTATTTTCTTACGATCTGCGTTAATAAGTATTTTCTGTACAGGAATATAAGGCGAACACTTAAGAATACACCTCAAACCATTCCTGTCACAAAAGAAAAAAAGCAGGAGTATATCAAACGATGGTCGAAGCTTGGGGGATCAACTTCAATTTTATGGTATAAGGCTTGCATGAATATAACCGGAGTAGATGATACGGCATATATATCAGAACCGGATTATTATCATAAGGTGGAACTTATATTGAACAATAAGATTTTTAATTACGCTTATTGCGACAAAAATAATTATCATAAGTTAATTGATAACTCAATTCTCCCACAGGTATATGTAAGAAATATTGAAGGCACCTACTATAATTCTGATTATAAGGCCATAAATGATTCATCTGAAATCCTGAATATGATTCCCGAACATGCTGACAGGGTTATTGTGAAGACGGCTGTTGGTTCGTGTGGAGGCAAGAGCATACAATTATTTCGAAAAGACAAAGATGTATGGTCTAATTCTTCAGGTGAGAAACTTACAGTAGCTTATCTGGAAACTAATTATAAAAAGAATTTTCTTATTCAGGAATATATCCGTCAACATCCTTTCTATAGCAAATTTAATGAAAGCTCGGTTAATACTATAAGATTATTCACATACAGGTCAGTCATAAATAATGAAATAATTGTGTTGCGGGCTATGTTACGCATAGGAAAAAAAGGATCTTCAGTCGACAATATTTTTTCAGGCGGAATTTGTTGTAACATAGATCAGGATGGGAAACTTGGAGAATATGCCATTGGTGCCAAACATTTAAAAATATATGAGTTCAATGACCTGGTATTTAAAAATGTTGGTAAGCTCTATAATATTGAAGAAGTTAAAAATACAGCAAAGGCGATAGCCGGTTCTTTTCTATATCACAGACTCATAGGATTTGACTTTTGCGTTGATGAGAACAGCAAAGTGATATTAATTGAAGCCAATCTTTATGATATCGGAATTTCCCATCAAATGCTTTCAGGACCTTTATTTAGGGAATATACCGATGAGATCATCGAGTATTGCGCCAGGAATAAAAAAACTATTTCATTTGATTTTGATTTGTAGATTATTCTCCTGAGTTTATTATTGATAAATATATAATATGGTTACAACACAAAACTTAAATTCGTTCTTGCTTTTCGGCTATTTTCTTGATTATAAGGGGACTGGATTGGTTTCAGCACCCCAGACCGATATAAATAAATATAAAGATTGCAGCTTAAATGAGCTTACTGAGATAGGTTCAGATCTGATAATTGAAATATTCAAGGATGAATTTGTCCCAAATTCACAACACCTTATACCTTTGAGTGGCGGCTATGACAGCCGGGCAATACTGGCGGGATTACTGAAATTCACCGAAAGCCGGAATATAAAAACATATACTTATGGAATACCCGGTTCGTATGACTTTGATATTGCAAGGAAAATTGCAAAACTATATGGCCTTCATCATTATGAGATTGATTTTGAAAAACATAACTTCACACTTGATTCATTACTTGATGCCTCAAAGAGATTCCGCCATCAGACTTTGCTTTTTTTCCATCCTGATTATATATCTATAAAGGAGATGTTTGGGGATCATATGTACTGGTCGGGTTTCCTGGGAGGATCTTTCAATGGAACTTTGAGGTCACTTAAATGGAGTACCCCTGATACGGACAAACAATTAATCAAAGAAAGATTTCTCAAGGATAACTTATATGTTCAGTCTGTATTTCTTTCCAGTGAGCCAATGGAAAACCTGACAGTGCTTCTTGACGGATGTGATATAAATATAGATAATTTAAATCTGTATGAAAAACTTGATTTGTTCAACCGGCAGGCCAAATATACAGGGCCGCATGTATGTCCGGAAGGTTTTAATATGATAATACCATTCGGCTCATCAAAGTGGCAGAATTTTATCTGCAGCATCCCTGTGAAATTTAAAATAGATATGATCCTTTACAAAAAAATATTGTTAAATACATTTCCTGAATTATTTTCTCTTCCGACAAAGAATGAATTGGGTTTTGCTTTGGGATCTAGTAATTTAGTGCAATTTCTTAAAAAAGCCGAATATAAATTAATCTCTTATCTGGGGATGAAGAGCTACGTGATGAGAAAAAGAGGCAATTATTTTGATATTAATTGGTTTATACGGAATAATAAAAATATGAAAGAGATAGTCATTAATGCTCTTGAAAATCTTAAGAAAAGAAATATTGTTCCATGGGTGGATTTTGAAATGTTAACAAGCAGGCACTTCAGGGAAGAAGCTGATTATGGAGATGCATTACAGACACTTGCTTCGCTTGAATTGAATTTAACATCACGGGGAGAATAAATATTATTTTAAACAACTGGTAAAATATAGTTATGTTGAAAACCAGGGAGATATTGAACTTATAATAGTGATTATTAATGAAGAAGAATATTTTATTCATCAATCAGAATCAGTTTGGGTATCACATTACTTATTATAAGTATTGTAAAAATCTGGTTAAGGATGATTACAATATTACTTTTTTGTGCTGGGATTATGGAAGGACCAGGATTTCCATTGACGGGATCAAAGTTTATTATTCCTCCAGAAACGGTAATATAATCCAAAGAAACATCAGATTTATAAAACAGGCAACAACACTCATTAGAAGAGGTTCTTTTGATGTTGTTTTTGTTAAATATTTCAGGGGCTGTTTCTTATTGCCTTTATTATGTTCGAAAAAACAATACTTTCACCTTGATATTGTTACGGGGGGGATTTCAAAGAATGATTTTAAGAGGTCAATGTATAACCATATCCTGAAATTTGAGAGCAGGTTTTTCAATAATGTCAGCACTATCTCCGAAGGTTTGAAAAGCATCTTGAAACTTTCTGATGAAACAAAAATATTCCCCCTGGGAGCAGATCCTGTTCACGTCCAACGGATCCCCAAAGCCAGGTTAAGTTTATTATATGTAGGAGTTTTATCCAGCAGAAATATTATTGATACTGTTGAAGGTGTCAGGTTGTTTTTAAAAGATCATCCATCAGCAGATATTCATTATACAATAATCGGAGGGGCCTGGAATAATGAAGCTGATGAGTTGAAATCAAAAATTGAAAGAGATAAACTGGAGAATGTCATCGAATTACACGGTTATATACCTCATAATAATTTAATAAATTTTTATGCTAATGCGAATGCAGGAGTTTCATACATACCTGTAAAACCCTGGTATGAATTCCAGCCTGCGACAAAGACCTTCGAGTACCTGATGGCAGGTATGCCTGTCATTGCTACTTCCACCTGTGAGAATAGAAGAGTCATAAATTCCCGTAATGGCCTTCTGATAGATGATAATGCGATTAGCTTTTCAGAGGCACTGGGAAAAATTTATGATAACATCGGGAGTTATGATGAAGAGGAAATAAGGGAGTCTGTTTCACAATACAGATGGGAGAAGCTTGTGTCAAATCTGAAGGCCTATTTGTCTGATATTGAAGTTGTCTGATCCGCTCTAAGAATAGAATTTTATGCAAAATACTGATAAAATAAAGTTTCTCCATATTGAATCCAATAACTTCCGGGATTTCCCTTTGGGAGGAACCCTTTCTTTTTCAAGGCAACTGATAGGTCAGTTTAAGGATGAAATTGCGTTGGCAGGTTTGATCACTGATCCTCAAGATCCTGTCGGTAAATGGTTTAGAAAGGATATTGAAGGCGTGTCTTTTCATTATTTTGGATATGGCAGGTTTAAAAAATCAAGTAAACGGCCTGTTATTCCAATTCGTCTGAAATCATGGTTTTATTTGTTATTATATCTGCCACGGATAAGGGCTTTGAAAATCCGGAATGTTTTTACACAATCGCCACATCTGCTATTTGCTCTTAATATGTTCAAATGGAATAGTATTTGTTTTTGTTTTGCCGGCATATCTAATTCCATTTCAAATTCAAGGTATAAATCCTTAAGGTTTTTGGGCGATTTGTATGAAAGAAGCCTCTTTAGAATATTAAAACAAAAGGCAGATGTAATACTTGCCGCAGCCGACAAGGATGCAATAATGGAAGCAATGACAAGAACAAAAAATATTCTGGGAGAGAAACAAATTGAATCATTTCCGACGAGATTTGACCCCGATATCTTTCATCCCAGGGATAAGGCTGAATGCAGGAAAATGCTTGACATAGATAAGCAGACTCTTGTTTTGGTAACAACGGGCCGTCTTAGTTGGGTTAAAGGATGGCAATTATTAAGTGATTCAGTCGGGGAACTTGTTAATAAGGGGCATAAGGATATTAAACTTCTCTTCGTTGGTGATGGTGAGGATAGGGAAAAAATAGTGAACTATAATAAATACTTCATAGATAATAAAATAATTGAAATAGTCGGGCATATAGAACAGGATAGGATCCCGGTTTATCTATGTGCTTCGGATGTAGTTGTTTTCGGATCTTTTTTTGAAGGATGGCCGACATCTATGGTGGAAGCAATGGCTTGTGGTTGTACGATTGTTACAACAAAGGTGTCGGGAGCTTCAGAAATTGTTATCGATGGAGAAACAGGTTTTATTGTAAGGGACCGTAATCCCCAATTGTTCGCCGAGATGATTGAAAAAGCAATTGATTTGCAGGGAGTGCTAGAACATTCAGTTAGTAACAGCAGGAAATTTTCTGTAGACAGGCTCAGAGAGGATCTTAACAGACTATGGCTTTCAAAAATATAAAAGAACTGGTCCGCAGATTGTACTATCTGCGTTATTATGCTAAATTCAAAGGAGAAGCACGCAATGTGATGCTTTCACCGGGGGGGAATATTAAGAATCCGGAAGAGATCACATTCGGAGAAAA
>DAONXX010000015.1:0-32924 GCA_035414025.1 Bacteroidales bacterium
TTATAATTCTTTCCGTACAGACCTTATAAGAAATCCTTCAGAGTCAAGAATATTCACTTATCTAATCAGTTCAGATAATCTCCTGCTTATAAATAAGGAAAATAATCCTGAACGCTATCTTCTTTTCTTCAGGGAGAATTACATTAATGCTCCGCCGGAATATAGTCCCTGATACTCATTAATATCATCAACTTGGTTAAAAGTAGTTTTGGAGATATCTTTGCTATATGGGAAAAATAAGGATACTCTGGACCGATGATGAGATTGAAGCGCTGAAATCATATATTATTTTCCTTGAGGAAAAAGGATATGATATAGATACCTGCTCGAACGGGAACGACACAATCGACCTCGTCCGACAAAATTCCTATGATATTATTTTTCTTGATGAAAACATGCCCGGCCTGAGCGGCATAGAAACACTAAGGCAGATAAGGGAAATAAGAAACGATATCCCGGTAGTTATGATAACCAAGAGCGATGAAGAGGATCTGATGGAAGCAGCTATCGGATCGGAAATAGCTTATTTTCTTATTAAGCCGGTTAAGCCCAAACAAATTCTGCTGACAATAAAAAAAATTGTAGATCAGAAAAGGCTCATCACTGAAAAAACAACAACTGATTACAGGCAGGAATTCAGCAGGATAAGCAATCTGATCGCCTCGGCTTCAACATGCAATGACTGGACGGAACTTTACAGGAAACTTGTACGCTGGGAACTTGAACTGGAGAAATCAACTGATCAGGGCATGTCAGAAATACTGAGGGCCCAGGAACATGAAGCAAATATATTTTTTGCCAGATTCGTTGCAAAAAATTACCTGTCGTGGCTTAATAAGGACGATGAAAATAATCCCCTTCTGTCACCTGAATTATTTACAAAGAAAATTCTTCCCCATACAGCTAATAATATGCCTCTGTTCTTTATCCTTATTGATAATATGAGGTTCGATCAGTGGAAAACAATAGCAACGGAACTCTCCGGTATGTACCGCATTATAAACGAGGATATTTACTTCAGCATTCTCCCCACTGCTACACAGTTCAGCCGCAATGCGATCTTCTCAGGGCTGATGCCATCACAGATAATCCAGCAGCTGCCTCAATTCTGGATCAATGAGTATGAAGAAACCGGAAAGAACAATTTCGAGGATGAACTGTTCAGTAAGCTCCTGAAAAGGAAAGGACTGAAATATAAATGGTCATACAATAAGGTCAGCAATAACCCGGATGGTTCGAAGCTCAATGAGAAAATCCACCAAATGCTGAACAATGACATAAATATAATTATCTACAACTTTGTTGATATGCTATCCCATGCCAGGACTAAGATCGGGCTTATAAGGGATCTGGCAAATGATGAACCCGCTTACAGGAGCCTTATAAGATCATGGTTCATTCATTCCCCCCTCTTTGAACTGCTAAGGATACTCTCAGCACATCAGGTAAAGGTAATCTTCAGCAGTGATCATGGTACTATACGCGTACAAAATCCCGTAAAGGTGATTGGAGATAAGAATACTTCTGCAAATCTCCGTTACAAAATGGGACGCAACCTTGATTATAATCCGCAACAGGTTTTTGAGATCAGGGATCCTGCTGCAGCCTTCCTGCCAAAAACAAATATAAGCTCAAGATATATCTTTGCCTTAAACAAGGATTTCCTTGTATATCAGAACAACTTCAACCATTATGCCGGCTATTACCGCAATACTTTTCAGCATGGCGGAATATCGATGCAGGAGATGATGCTCCCCGTAGCGCTTATTGAACCTGTTTCAAGATGAAACCCTCATGATTGAATTCAAACACAAACAGGCAATGAATATAGAAATAAGAAATAAGAAAGAGCTTCAATCAGCAGCTGAAAGGCTTATTGATTATGCTGACGGGAGAAGAATCTTTGCTTTCTATGGTTCACTTGGCGCAGGCAAGACTACAATAATTAAGGCTTTATGCAAGATCCTTGGAGCTTCCGACCTCGTAAGCAGTCCTTCTTTTACAATCGTAAATGAATATCTGACCGCTAATGGAGAATCGCTGTACCATATTGATTTCTACAGGATAAATAAAATAGAAGAGGCCTACGATTTTGGTGTTGAAGAATATCTGTCGGCCGGCTCATATTGCTTTATTGAATGGCCCGGGATAATTGATGATCTGCTGCCTGCAGATACAATAAGAATAAATATAACTGTGGGCAATGACGAAGAACGGATCCTTGATGTAGATTAATCTGCCTTACATTTGTGCGCTTTATCAATTTTCATACCTTTGGTAATCTAACTTCTTCTTAACATGAATGAAAAAGGCAAAAGTGGCAAGGTAAATTTTGGCGACAGCGCTTTAATGCCAAAGGAAGAGCAGCTCGAAACTGCTGTAAGATCCAGAAAAATAACCATTGGAATACCCGAAGATAACAAAGAGGATGAGCAAAGAGTGGCACTGACACCTGAAGCCGTAAATATCCTTGTTGAATCTGAAAATGAAGTAATAGTACAAAAAGGCGCCGGTGCCGGCACTAAATATTCCGATAAAGACTACAGCGAGAATGGCGCTATTATAACCGACTCTCCTGCAAGGGTGTATGAATCTGATGTAGTTATAAAAGTCGCTCCATTCACAGCAAGAGAAGCTGATTATCTTAAAGGCAACCAGGTTGTTATCTCATATCTTAATGTCCTTAAGCTTACGGAAGAAACCCTTGCAAAACTGATCCGTAAAAAAGTTACTGCAATAGCATTCGAAAAGATAAGTGACAGCAACGGGATTATGCCCGTTGTTGAATCGATGAGCGAAATCAACGGTGTCTCATCAGTGCTTATTGCATCTGATTACCTAAGCAATTATCACGGAGGAAAGGGAATCCTTCTCGGAGGGATCACCGGGGTTACTCCAACAGAAGTAGTGATCCTTGGCGCTAATACAGCCGGGGAATATGCTGCAAAAGCTGCACTCGGGCTAGGTTCGCAGGTCAAAATATTTGACAGCTCACTACAAAAACTCAAGAAATTTGAATCAATAGTAGGTCAGAGACTGCAAACATCAGTATTTCATCCCCAGGTCCTTAAGAAAGCGCTTAAATCTGCTGATGTTCTTATCGGAGCTATGGAGCTTGAGGATCTCCGACCATATTACCATGTAAGCGAAGATATGGTAAGGACAATGAAAAAAGGGGCTTTTATAATTGACCTGAGCATCGATCGCGGAGGATGCATAGAAACAACGGAGTGCCGTGCATTAAAGGATCCGGTATATGAAAAATATGGTGTAATTCATTTTTCTGCCTGGAACCTGCCATCCCGTGTTGCAAAGACAGCTTCAATAGCCCTGAGTAATATTTTTGCACCCCTTTTGCAAAACATGGCCGATTCAGGAGGCATAACACAGTTCCTGAAAAACGATCAGGGTGTCAGGAACGGGGTTTATCTCTATAACGGAATCCTTACAAATGAAACTTTAGGACAAAAATTCGGGGTTCTTTCTAAAAACCTCAATCTGCTTCTTTCAGCATTCTGAATATCAGGGATAACTGAGAAAAAACTTTCTGCCCTCCACATCAATCCTTGCAGTCTTACCTGAATAAAAGGAACGGTTATCTTCAATATGCCCGGCCGGGAAATTGAAGAAAACAGGATAATGATATTCAGATACGATATCTTTTATAAGTTCATAAGTAGTTTTCTGCCATGGCTTTGCCGTCTCTCCAATATCCCTGAACCCTCCTACAAGAAGAGCTTTTAAACCCTTGAATTTACCTGCCAGTTTAAGTGACAATAGCATCCTGTCAAGACGGTAAAGATACTCTCCCACTTCTTCAATAAATAGTATCTTTCCTTTTGTATCAGGATCGGCCGGAGTACCAATAAGACTGTATATCAGCGAGATATTCCCTCCAATCAGTTCTCCCGAAACAGTATCTGCATGCAAGGATCTGCCAGTCCAGCTTATATTACTGCCTGAACCGAAAAGTGCATCATGCAATGAAGTAAGAGTCTCAGCCGTTTTAGCCGGATTATTATAATTTACAGGCATCTCACCATGAACAGTTACAAGGCCATACAGGGCATTCAGCCACAAATGAAGTACAGTCACATCGCTGAATCCTATATACCATTTAGGATATTTTCTGAGTGAAGTGAAATCAATTTTGTCAATTATCCTGAGTAAGCCATATCCTCCCCTTGAACAGAAAACAGCCTTTATTTTCCTGTTGTTTGTCATCTCCTGCAGATCCGATATGCGCTGCCTGTCAGTACCTGCGAAAGGACCGCTCTCCCGGAAGACATTTCTGCCAAAACGAACTTTTAAGCCCCAGTTTTCCAATAACTTAGCTGCAGTCTCAATCTTAATCTGATCAACTGAAAATGAAGGAGATACTATCGCAACTTCATCGCCTGCCTTAAGAAAAGGTGGCTGGATCCTATGTAAAGGCATATATTATATTTTACGTAAAAATAAAGTATAATGTTATAAGTTTAGTCCTTTTTCGTAAAAAGTCTCATTCCGTTTTAAAGGTCGTGCAAGTCGTGCAGGCTGAGGAGTGAAACGACGAAGTCCCGCTCCGCGGGATCGTGCAAGTCATGCAAGTCATGCAGGTCGTGCAAGTCGTGCAAGTCGTGCAGGTCGTATGGGTCCGGGAGATTGGTATAGCTCTATAAATACTTCTTCTTCTAGCTTATACCTTGTTACTTCTCTCCTCTGCCCTTTTTTTCTTTAACGCTTCAACCTTTTAAATTTATTCAACTCTCTTCAACTTTTATTATCTTTGTTCTCTTTTAAAAATTTATGTATTCATTATCAATACCATGAGCAAGTTCAAGAGACATCTTATCACTTCTGCCCTGCCCTATGCCAACGGGCCTCTGCATATCGGCCACCTGGCAGGTGTTTATATCCCATCAGATATTTATACAAGATACCTGCGGATGAAAGGAGAAGATGTTATATCAATATGCGGCTCAGATGAACATGGAGTTCCGATAACCCTGAAAGCCAGAAATGAAGGAGTAACACCGCAGGAGATAGTTGACAGGTATCATGCAATAAACAAAAAGGCATTTGAAGATTTAGGTATCGCTTTTGATATTTATTCAAGAACATCAAATAAAATACATTATGAAACTGCTTCAGAATTCTTCCTTAAGCTATATGATAAAGGTGAATTCATTGAAAAGACATCAGAGCAGTATTATGATGAAGAGGCCGGTTGTTTTCTGGCCGACCGTTATATTATGGGAACATGTCCCTATTGCGGTAACGAAAATGCTTACGGTGATCAATGCGAAAAATGCGGCAACTCACTAAGCCCGTCAGATCTTATAAATCCTCATTCAACAATAAGCGGCAGCAAGCCCGTTCTTAAGGAAACGCTTCACTGGTATCTCCCTCTTGATAAGTACGAGCCCTGGCTTAAAAAATGGATACTTGAAGATCATAAGGAATGGAAGGCAAATGTTTACGGACAGTGCAAATCATGGCTTGACCAGGGATTGCAGCCAAGAGCTGTAAGCCGGGATCTTGAATGGGGGGTCCCTGTTCCTGTCAAAAATGCCGAAGGGAAAGTTTTATATGTATGGTTCGATGCTCCCATAGGATATATCTCTGCCACAAAGGAACTGACTCCCGACTGGGAAAAATACTGGAAAGACAAAGAAACCCGTATGATTCACTTTATCGGGAAAGACAACATAGTCTTTCATTGTATCATTTTCCCCGCTATGCTTAAAGCGGAAGGTACTTTTATATTACCCGATAATGTTCCTGCAAATGAATTTCTCAATCTCGAGGGTGATAAGATCTCAACATCACGTAACTGGGCTGTCTGGCTTCACGAATATCTTACCGATTTCCCCGGGAAACAGGATGTTTTGAGATATTCCCTTTGTGCAAGCGCCCCTGAAACAAAAGATAACGATTTCACATGGAAAGAGTTCCAGGCACGGAATAATAATGAACTTGTGGCTATACTCGGTAATTTTGTAAACAGGACACTGGTCCTTACAAATAATTATTATAAAGGCGAAACGCCTGCCAGAGCTAAGCTTGATGAGTACGACGAGAGTGTTCTGAAGGAAATAGGTACACTGAAAAGTAATGTTGAAGCAAATATCGATTCATTCAGGTTTAAGGAAGCTCTTAAGGAAGCTATAAACCTTGCCAGGCTTGGAAACAAATATCTTGCCGACACCGAACCTTGGAAAGTAATCAAGACCGATCCTGAAAAGGTTAAAACAATCATGAATATCTCCCTCCAGATAACTGCCAATCTTACAATTCTACTTGAACCTTTCCTTCCTTTCTCTATGGAGAAATTAAGAGGATGGCTCAATCTGGGAAAAAAAGCATGGCAGGAAGCCGGAAACCAGGATCTCTTACTGCCGGGACATAAGATTGGGAAGCCCAGCCTGCTCTTCGAAAAAATCGAAGACGAGGATATCAAAGGGCAAATCGATAAGCTGATGGCCTCCAAAGAATTGAATGATCTGTCTTCGGAAATAACAATTCCCTCAAAAGATCTTATCTCATTCGATGATTTTTCAAAGATTGACATCCGCACAGCAACTGTCCTCGAAGCAGAAAAAGTCCCGAAAACAACAAAGTTGCTAAAACTTAAGATAGATACTGGCCTGGATGTAAGGACAATTGTATCCGGAATAGCAGAATATTTTGACCCTCAGTCACTTATAGGAAAACAAATATCTGTTGTAGCCAATCTCGAGCCGCGAAAAATAAGAGGCATAGAGTCAAAAGGAATGATCCTCATGGCTGAAGATAAAGACGGTAAACTTGTGCTTGTTTCGCCGACGGATAAAGTGAGCAATGGAAGTACGATCAAATAGGATTTTGCTTCCTCACCCAGGTGCCGGGGTATTTTTTCAACAGGATCTCCCTGTTGATCAGAGCTTCATCAAGATCATTACAACAAATTGCACTGACCCTGAAAAAACCATTAGGAGCGGTGATCACTTCTGCAGTGTAGCCTTCCGACCTGAGTATGCCGGCCTGATGATCAGCATTTTCCTTTAACTGAAAACTGCCGGTAATAAGATAATAACTGATGTTTTCCGTTTCCGGCGGAGCTATGCTGCTTTCTGCAATTTCAATCGCAACTTCCGCAGATGGACTCATTTCAATAGCAATGCTTTCATCCAAAGCCTTCAAGTTGCTCTCCAGCCCGGCATTGGCAAGAGGATTAAGGTTTGAAGCTTCAACCTTAGATTTAAAAATGTCTGTCCTTAGAGGAATAGCAATCATAAGTGCAATAAGGGGAACTGCAAGCGCAGCCCTCCAGAGTATCTTCCTTGTTGAGGAATTCCTGAGAGGTCCCTTATCGGAATAAGCTGTTATTCTTTTTCTTACATCATAGCCTTCAAGAGGGAGAAATTGAAAAGGACCAAGCCCGTAAGAATCAAGATAATAATTTACACTAGGATCAGGCTCAAACTGAAGGCTGCCTTCCTGGTTGTTCTGAAAACTACCAATGTTATCAAATATTATTTTTTCCCCTTTAGTAAGCCGCTTCCTTACATTGTTTACGAATTCATCGACAATGTTCCTTGCATCACCGTAATTAAGACCCGATGATTCGGATATCTTACCTATCAGAAGACCATCATTATGATTCAGATTCCTGTTGAAGGATATTTGCTTTACCGGAGGATGGAAAGTCGAAGATGATTTGTCAATACGGGCAGGGGAATAATTTCCAATAAAGCCTCCAAAGCCCGGAATAATGACACAATCATGACTGAACAGCAATTCCCTTATGTAAGCCGTGATATCCATCAGATGCTTTTATATAAGACAAAAATAAGAAATTCCGGGATCATTTAAAACATCAAAATATAAATATACATATACCCCGCCAGCTTAAAAACCTGAAATAACTGACAGGTTTATAAATTACAGTCATTATCATAATACTGAAGCAGATTGATCAAAAAAGCTTTCGTACTTAATCCATAAAATATGATATCTTCGTATTTTATTTTTACAAGATGAGAGAGATCCAGATGGTTGACCTTAAAGCCCAGTATGAAAAACTGGAAACTGAGATCAATTCCGCAATAAAATCAGTTCTCAAATCAACCGCCTTCATAAAAGGTCCTGAAGTAAAGGTATTTGAGGAAGCCCTGCAAAGCTACCTGTCTGCTAAGCATGTTATCTCATGTGCAAATGGAACCGATGCCCTCCAAATAGCTATAATGGCTCTGGGCCTGAAGCCTGGTGACGAGGTCATTACTACCAATTTTACTTTTATAGCAACTATCGAAGTTGTTGCCCTTCTGGGACTGAAACTTGTCCTGACAGATCCTGATCCCGATACTTTCAATATCTCATTCGAAGAGATTCGTAAAGCCATTACTCCCCGGACAAAAGCTATTGTTCCTGTTCATCTTTTTGGTCAGTGCGCCGACATGGAAAAAATACTTGAGCTTGCCCGCAAACATAAGCTGTATGTTATTGAGGATGTTGCACAGGCAACCGGGGCAGAGTACATTTTTCCGGACGGCAGGCATAGTAAAGCCGGGACAATGGGAACAATAGGAGCAACTTCTTTTTTCCCTTCCAAAAACCTCGGATGTTACGGTGACGGTGGTGCCCTATTCACAAATGATGATACTCTTGCTTCTAAAATAAGGAGCATTGCTAACCATGGAATGAAAGAAAGATATCATTACAATGATATTGGCGTTAATTCCAGGCTTGACACTCTCCAGGCTGCAATACTGAACGTCAAATTGAAATATCTCGACCAGTTCAACGCAGCAAGAAAAGCTGCAGCAGACTATTATGATAAAGCATTTTCAGAATGCCCCTTTATTATAACTCCGGCAAGATCCCGGTATTCATCCCATATTTTTCATCAGTATACAATAAAGATAAGGAATGGAAAAAGGGACGAATTGAAAAAACATCTTGAACTTGCCAGAATCCCGGCAATGATTTATTATCCGGGCCCCCTTCATCTGCAGAAAGCATATAATTTCCTGGGATACGACAAGGATAGCTTCCCTGTTACAACAGAACTGTGCAAACAGGTTCTCTCTCTGCCGATGCATCCTGATCTGGAACAAGACCAGCTCGATTACATAACTTCCAGTGTACTGAAATTCTTTGAAAAACAATGATAATGGAAAAAGAATACTTTGCACACGAGACCGCAGTCATTGATGATGGTTGTAAAATTGGTAAAGGCACAAAAATCTGGCATTTCAGCCATGTAATGAATGGTTCCGAAATAGGCGAAAACTGCAATATAGGACAGAATGTTGTTGTCTCTCCCGGAGTCAGGCTTGGGAAAAATGTCAAAGTACAGAATAATGTGTCAATTTATACCGGCGTTATTTGCGATGATGATGTTTTTCTCGGGCCTTCAATGGTATTCACGAACATAATTAATCCCCGGAGTGAAATAATCCGGAAAGATAGCTACCAGACAACAGTTGTGGAAAAAGGAGCCTCAATAGGAGCAAACTCAACTATAATCTGCGGCATAATAATCGGCCGTTATGCATTTATTGGTGCCGGAGCTGTTGTTACAAAAAATGTTAAGCCTTACGCACTCGTTGTGGGAAATCCCGCAAGACAAACAGGCTGGATGAGTGAGTTCGGACATAAGCTCATCTTCGACAATAAAGGATTGGCGGTCTGCCCCGAAAGCGGCGACAGATACAGACTCGAAAATGAATCAGTCAGCAAAATAGTATAATTAAACATCATTTAAATTACATTATGGATATAGTGCCAAAGAATTTCGGACTGATAGGAGTAGCAGGATATATAGCTGTCCGTCACCTTAAGGCTATTAAAGATACCGGTAATAACCTCCTTGCAAGCCTCGACAAATTCGACAGCGTGGGCATTCTTGACAGCTATTTCCCAAAAAGTGATTTCTTCGTTGAATTTGAACGCTTCGACAGACATTTCGACAAGCTGAAAAGAACGGGAACTAAGATCGACTATGTGAGTATCTGCTCTCCGAATTATCTTCACGATTCTCATATAAGATTTGCCTTGCGCCATCAGGCTGATGCTATCTGTGAAAAACCTATAGTGCTAAACCCGTGGAATATTGATGCTCTCCAGGAAATAGAAAGAGAGACCGGCCGTAAAATATATACTGTGCTACAGCTAAGACTCCACCCGAAGATTATCGAACTGAGAGAAAAGATAAAAAACAGTCCAAATAACAAAGTTTATGATATTGATCTGAGCTATATAACAAGCCGCGGCAACTGGTATTATTTTTCCTGGAAAGGAGATATTCAAAAATCAGGCGGAATAGCATCTAATATCGGGATACATTTCTTTGATATGCTCGGATGGATATTCGGAAAAGTGAAGAATAATGTTGTCAATATCTCCGAACCCACAAAAGCAGCTGGATATCTCGACCTTGAAAATGCCCGTGTCAGATGGTTTCTCAGCCTCGATTATAATGACATCCCGAAGGAAACGAAAGAAAAAGGACAAAGAACATTCAGGTCAATAACAATTGAAGGTGAAGAACTTGAGTTCAGCGATGGTTTTACCGAACTGCATACTGCAACCTACAGGGATATAATTAACGGCCATGGTTTTGGACTCAATGATGCACGTCAATCTGTAATGACTGCTTACGATATCAGAAATGCAAAGCCAATAGGATTGCAGGGAAATTATCACCCTATGTTAAAGAACATTTAATACTATCTGAAAAGGGAAGTCTATAATACTTAAGCATATCACAATATGAAAAAAAGAATACTTGTTACAGGAGGCACAGGATATATAGGCTCACACACGGTTGTTGAACTTATTGAGAATGACTATGAGGTTGTCATTATTGACAATCTGTACAACTCAGAGGCTGAAACAGCAAAAAGGATTGGAAAAATAACAGGCACTACGCCTCATCTTGAAGTATTTGACTTATGTGACGGAAAAAAACTCAACAAATTTCTGGACAAGACTGAGAATATTTCAGCTATTATTCACTTTGCTGCATTTAAAGCTGTTGGGGAATCTGTTAACAAACCTCTGGATTATTACCGGAACA
Source organism: Bacteroidales bacterium (assembly GCA_035414025.1). Taxonomy (GTDB): domain Bacteria; phylum Bacteroidota; class Bacteroidia; order Bacteroidales; family VadinHA17; genus LD21. The sequence continues at coordinate 11,045 of DAONXX010000015.1, forward strand.
ATCTCATATCGCTCATGAACCTCCTTGATGCAATGATCGTGCACCAGATACCTTCAATAGTCTTCTCATCATCATGTACGGTTTACGGGCAACCTGAAAAACTGCCGGTTACAGAACACACTCCCATCCAGCCTGCAATTTCTCCCTATGGCAACACCAAACAGATCGGCGAGGAAATTATAAGCGACACAATTTCGGCAAATCACGGACTAAAAGCAATTTCACTGAGATATTTTAATCCTATAGGGGCCCATCCCTCAGGACTTATTGGCGAATTACCAAGAGGTGTTCCTGAAAATCTTGTGCCTTTTATAACACAGACAGCTATCGGCATTCGTAATGAGCTTCAGGTATTCGGCAATGATTACAACACTCCCGACGGATCATGCATCAGGGATTACCTTCATGTAGTTGATCTGGCAAAAGCCCATGTTGCTGCTGTTGACAGGCTGACAGGCGATAAGAACAAAAAAAGATACGAGACTTTCAATCTGGGAACGGGAAAAGGAGTATCTGTCTTTGAAGCAATTGAGTCATTCGAAAGAGTATCAGGGGTAAAGCTGAAATACAGGATAACAAATCGCCGCCCGGGTGATATTGAAAAAATATGGGCAGATCCTTCGCTTGCTAACAGGGAAATGGGATGGAAAACAGTATATTCCCTTGATGAAGCAATGAGAAGTGCATGGAAATGGGAAAAGAGTATCAGGAAAATAATCTGAATGAAATGAATAATAAAAGATCAATACTAATAACCGGGGGGGCTGGTTTTATAGGATCCCATGTAGTAAGACGTTTCGTATTACATTATCCCGATTACCGGATTGTAAATGCCGATAAGCTGACCTATGCCGGCAATCTTGAAAATCTGGCTGATATTGAAAAAAAGAAAAACTACTTTTTCGAAAAATTGGATATAACAGATAAAAAAGCTCTTTCTGAACTCTTTGCCAAATATTCTTTTAACGGAATCATTCACCTGGCTGCCGAATCGCATGTCGACAGGTCAATAACAAGTCCTGATGAATTCGTTCATACAAATATTTTGGGGACAGTAAATCTTTTGAATGCTGCGCTTAACTCGTGGCAGAATGATTATGCATCGAAGCTCTTCTACCATATTTCTACGGACGAAGTGTATGGGTCGCTTGGCCCTGTCGGAAAATTCACTGAAGAAACAGCCTATGATCCCCGAAGCCCATATTCGGCTTCAAAGGCAAGCTCTGATCATCTTGTAAGGGCATATCACCACACTTACGGACTCCCGGCTCTTATCTCCAACTGCTCAAACAACTACGGCCCCAATCAATTTCCAGAAAAACTTATACCACTGGCAATCAATAATATAAAAAACAACAAGCCTGTGCCTGTCTATGGTGAGGGTACGAATATCCGCGACTGGCTGTATGTTGAAGATCATGCTGCAGCGATCGACCTTATATTTCACACCGGGAAACCCGGTCAGACATATAATATAGGTGGCAACAACGAATGGAAGAATATAGATCTTATAAGGCTTTTATGCAGGATAATGGACAGAAAGCTGAACAGGGCAGAAGGTTCCTCAAAAAAGCTTATCACTTTTGTAAAAGACCGGCCGGGTCATGACCTCAGGTATGCAATTGATTCATCGAAAGTAAAAAAAGATATTGGCTGGGAGCCAACAGTAAGCTTCGAAGAAGGACTGGAACGAACAGTCGACTGGTATCTGGCCAATAGTGGATGGCTGAACAATGTGATCTCAGGTGAATATGAAAAATACTACAATTCAATGTATTCCGGAAGATAATTCCGGAATTATTTTATCTCATTGAGTCTGTCAATCAGTTCGTTGCCCAGGCTGTCTTTCTGCCTTATATGATCCTGTATTGCCGAGACCACGCTGTTCGATTCAAAATCACCCCTGACCTGTTCAAAATCAAGTTTTTTGACATCTTCACCTCCGTCTATTCCAAAACCTGTACGCGATGAGAGATTGAATTCTTTCCTTGCATCTTCATAGAGCATCTTATCAAGGCCGATAACACTCTTTTTCCACTTTTCAACCATATCCCTGACATCATCTACAGTGAACTCGCTCACCGGCTTGCCTATCTCTTGTTCAAGTCTTTCGCAAGCCCATATCCATTCCCATTCGTAATACGACTTGTGCATATTCCGGAACTCCTCCTCAATTGCTCCAAGGGAGGCAATTTTCCCGGATTCAATCTCATTGAGAAGTTTTTCAACTACCCTCTGGGGGGCAATAAGACCTGCCAGATCAACCCATTCCCCGTTACCCGATGATTTATCGGGAGTTAGTTTTTCCTGAAGATCACTATTTGATTTGAACCTTGTGTTCTCAAGCCTTTTTATCAGCGAGTTACCAAGGAACTTGTCTATTCCTGTCTGATATAGTGCTATTCCCCTTTCAAGTGACTCGCTATTAATAACCATATTATTATAGGTATAGGAAGACGACACAGGTCCGGCAACCGATTTGATCCTGAGCAACAGATCCCTTCCCTCGAACATCTTCCGTATTGTATAAGGGCTGAGTAAATTGAAATTCACCTGATCGATCTTATTCGGGTCTTTTCTTCTGTCTCGTTTCGGCCATTTCTGAGCATCCCTTATTGTCCCCACACTTCTTAAATTTATCCCGGGAACGAGTACGCTCTCATCATTCCTTTCAATAAGATATGAGAACGGAAGTGATGATGTATCCATATTCTTGTAATGCCTTCCCATGACAAGCGTAAAAGGACCTATCCGTGCCGGCCAAAGAAGATATGAATCACTTGTTGTCTTTGAACCCCTTTCCATTATTCCCTGGTGTATAGGCCCAAGCTTATACATGTGATTGCTCTGGTTTGATCCACTGCCTGCATTCATGAACGAAAAAATCCCTGCAATGAGAAGAGTCGACTTATGATGGGTAACAGTATAGGGGCCGGCAAAAATTGAACATGCCTCACCATGAAAACCTGCACAATTAGCAAAGAAAAGGGAGTTCTCGGCTGAATAGTGTTTCCCCAGGACACATCCCTGCCCTATAAAACATTTATCAATAAGAGTTGATTCGGTTACCAATGATCCGGAACAAACAATGAAATGGTCCATTATAACACCCGGTCCAATGAAAACCGGATCCTCCTTACAGCTGTTTACCGATCCCTCGCTAAGGCTAATGACCCCTTCCAACTTGCTGAAAGGACCAATTTTCACATTCCTTATATGCCGGCAATTGATTATAACAGTATCGTGGCTAATAACTCCCCGGTCAGAACGTATCTTCTCTGAATAATCAGCTACCATCTGTTCTATTTTCTTCACAGCAGCGATACGATGCCGGTAAAGAGCAATTATATAAGCTACATGGGCTGAAAGCTTATCCCATATAGTAACTGACCGCGCACCGTTTTCATTCAGAACCGCTACTACTGTTCCGTTCCCGAATGTCGATTCACCTTCCATGTGAATCTTTCCACAGTTCTTTACAACAACATTATCTTCAATATCGTAGTTTGCAATGTAATCACCGACATTAATTATAAGAACATCTGAGCCAATATTACAATTATGGATATAGGCATTCGAAATACCGCATTTAATAGTTACTCCGGAATCATCAGTGTAGGATCCCTTAAGGTCACCGATCCGTACATTTCCTGAAAAAACCGTATTCAGGCACCTTGAAGGATCAAAACCTTCAGCAACTTTTACTTTACTCCAGTCATCGCTCCTGCAACCATTCTGCTGCAGTATCCTGATCTGGGAATCTAAAAGTGAATGATATTGATTGGAAGTCTTCATATATGATAATTCTTGGCTATTCTATGCTTACCGATTTAGCCACGTTCCGTGGCTGATCAATATTACATCCCCTCAGAACGGCAAGATGATATGAAAGCAACTGCGGAAAGACAACTTCAAAAAGACATGCAAAGGCAGATATCATCTTTTGACGCTATAATTATAACAGGCAAATTTTCATCAATTAAAGCAATCGGACCATATTTCATTTCAGTGAGATCTCCTGCCTAAGAGAGCATCTCATCGTAAAAATTATTATAGGCATCTATATACTCCGACTCATCCTGATAGGGAAGAATAGGTTTCTTAACTGTTTTAAGAAACTTCGTAAGCTCCTCATTTATTGTCTCGCTTCCTATTATTAACCCGTCAGAATACTTGATGGCAAGTTTTGAAATATTAACGAAATCGGGTTTTTTAATAAGCTTCAGATTCTCCGCATCAATACCATCAAACCTTAGTTTATCTGCAAAATTAGATCTGAATTGTGATTTGAAGTCGTTATCATAGATTGAGTATATTACTTTGAAGTTATTGAAAATAGGATCGTCGCTATAGATGCTGCGAAGGTAAACAGGCACAAGAGCCGACATCCAGCCATGACAATGGACTATATCAGGGGCCCATCGAAGTTTCTTGACAGTCTCAATGACACCTCTTGCAAAAAATAATGCGCGCTCATCATTATCCTCAAATTCACGTCCGTTTGAATCAGCTATTACATGCTTCCTCTGAAAATAATCATCATTATCAATAAAATAGACCTGCATCCTGGCACTCTGAATGGAAGCTACCTTAATAATCAGAGGACGATCAGTATCATCAATGATCAGGTTCATCCCTGAAAGTCTGATCACCTCATGAAGCTGATTTCTGCGTTCATTGATACATCCGTATCTTGGCATGAAAGTCCGTATCTCTTTCCCCCTCTCCTGAATCCCCTGGGGCAAATAACGTCCGATTTTTGATATCTGGGTTTCCGCTAGATATGGAGTAATTTCCTGTGAAATGAATAACACCTTCCTACTTTCCATTTATCTTCCTCGAATATCTCATTTCTTAACAATAATTTGCAAAGATAATAATAAAAAATGAGATAATTAACAAACAAAAATGCCGGGATGATAACGGTATGTGATATAAAGACACATGATATTAAGGTGCAAGGTGAAAGGTGCAGAATACAGTAAATAAAGTAAATAAGGTTTTAAACAAACTGCATAATAGAACCTGAACGCTGCATCAAAAAATATCCTTAGCTTTGCATGTTAATTATTCTTAAAATGAGAGTTGTTTCAACTATCGAAGAGCTGCAGGATCAGATAAAAGTACTTCATAAATCACCTTTGGGTTTAGTCCCAACAATGGGAGCGCTTCATGAAGGACACCTGTCGCTTGTCAGAAATGCTGCTGCCGATTGCCCGCTTGTAGTTGTAAGTATTTATGTTAATCCTACACAATTCAACGATAAGAATGATCTCAGGAATTACCCGAGAAATCTGCTTAAAGATCTTGAGCTGCTTGATCAGGAACTAAGAAAAGACGATATTGTATTCACTCCCGATGACAGGGAAATATATCCAGAGAAGGATACACGCGTCTTTGATTTCGGCAGTCTCGACTCAGTAATGGAAGGTCTTCACAGACCGGGCCATTTCAATGGAGTAGCCCAGGTAGTTTCAAAATTGTTCGATATAATCAAGCCTGATATTGCATATTTTGGTATAAAAGATTTCCAGCAGGTGGCAATTGTTAAGGAACTTGTGCGTCAGTCAGGAACAAGCCCCAGAATAGTCGCCTGCCCGATTGTCAGAGAAAGCGACGGGCTGGCAATGAGCAGCAGGAACCAGCTTCTTGAACCGCAAACAAGAAAAAAAGCTCCGGTAATTTTCAGGACTATCTCTGCCGCTTCACAGATGCTTCAGGAAAAGGATATTCCCGAAATAAAAGAATTTGTGAAAGAAAAAATTGAAAAATCGGGTGACTTTGTCCTTGATTATTTTGAAATCGTTGACGAAACTGAACTTATTCCCCTTAAAAAAAGGACCGATTTGATAAAAGGCAGGAATTACTTTGGGTGTATTGCCGTTAAGGCAAACGGGATACGCCTTATTGACAATATCCCCTTCCTGTTGGTCTGAATCAAAAGGTTAATTACCTTTGCACTGTATATTTCATACACATGAATAAGACAATATGTTAATAGAAGTTTTAAAGTCAAAGATTCACCGTGTGACTGTCACTGCCGCCAACCTTAATTATATAGGGAGCATCACTATAGACGAAGACCTTTTGGATGCTGCCGGCATGATAGAAAATCAAAAGGTTCAGGTATTGAACCTGAATAACGGCGAACGCTTCGAAACATATATAATAAGAGGGGAAAGAGGATCAGGAGACATCTGTCTCAACGGAGCTGCCGCACGGCTTGCTTTGCCGGGAGATATCCTGCTGATAATGGCTTACGCTTTAATGGATCCCGTAGAAGCAAGATCATATAAGCCTGTTGTGATATTCCCTGATACGAAAACAAACAAACTGCTCTGATATTGAAAAAAGAGATCGCCAGGGCAATCAAGGTTGTTTTGTTTCTTTTAGCAGGAGTATTACTTCTCTGGCTCGCTTTTCGCAGCGTAGACTTCCCCAAACTGATTGACGGCCTCAAGGAAGCAAATTATTACTGGCTCATACTTTCATTGTTTTTCGGCTTACTTGCCTATCTCAGCAGGACCCGCCGCTGGCAACTGCTTATTTATCCCCTGGGATACGCTCCTTCATTCTGGCATACTTTTCATTCCCTTATACTTGGCTACATGGCTAACCTGGCACTACCCAGGATTGGTGAGATAACCAGGTGTGTGGCACTTGGCAAAAAAGAAAAAATGCCTGTCGATCAGCTCATCGGAACAGTAATTATCGAGAGGACTATTGACCTGCTGTCTGTTCTTGTCTTCCTTGTAATATTGATCCTGACAAGCGGAGCACTTATAAATGAGTTCCTCCTTACCCACTTTCTAAACCCTTTCAAAGAAAAAGTCCTTAATCTTTTCGGTTTTACCTGGATAATCTGGGTTATAATTGCTTTATGTTTCCTCATCCCTTTGGTGTTAATTATACGCTACAGGAAGAACCTGAGGAAATTAAATTTCTTTGCAAAGACATTTGATCTTATAAAAGGAGTTATAAATGGCTTGAAGACAATCACAAAGCTCGACAGGAAATGGGAGTTCATTGGTCACACAGTCTTCATATGGCTTAATTATGCTCTTATGACATGGGTTGTTGTCTTTGCTATTGAAAGCACTTCTGATATAACTTTCCTGCAATCATTTTTCATTCTTGTCATTGGCAGTCTGGCAATGTCAGCACCAGTCCAGGGGGGTATCGGGGCCTTTCATTATTTTGTATCAAGGGGCCTGGCTGTAGTGCATGGGGTCAACCTCGAAGACGGTCTTGTCTATGCCCTGCTTACCCATGAATCACAGATCATCTTTGTCCTTATTATCGGAACCATCTCTTTTTTTGCACTCTTCGGCAGAAGGTTCAGCAGAGATTCAGCGTCTGATCCGGAAACGGATACCCCAGATTAAGTCTTCACAATTTTTTATATATTAGGAATCAAATTATCGTTTATTGATTGAATAAAGGTTCAATGTCAAAAGCCAAAACTGTTTTTGTCTGTCAGAACTGTGGCACCGAATCTCTAAAATGGATTGGCCGCTGTCCATCCTGCAAGGAATGGAACACTTTTCATGAGGAGATAATTGCTACAGCCTCTTCACGGGAAACATCATTAATAAAGGATATGGGGAAGAGGGTCCCCCTTTTGCTTGATGAGGTAAGCACAAATGAGAAGAACAGATCACATACAGGAATAAATGAGCTTGACAGAATCCTTGGAGGAGGAATTGTAAAAGGTTCCCTGATACTTCTCGGAGGAGAACCGGGAGTTGGCAAGTCTACTCTTGCCCTTCAGCTTGCACTCATCCTGAAAGAGTCAAAAGTCCTTTATGTCTCAGGTGAAGAGAGTGAAGAGCAAATCAGTTTAAGAGCCCGGCGCCTTAAGAATTCAAACCCGCAATGTTATATCTTAGGGGAAACTGAACTTGAGAACATTCTCATCCATGCTGAAAAACTAAAACCCGGACTAATAATAGTTGACTCTATCCAGACTGTCAGAACGGATATGCTTGAATCGTCTGCCGGCTCAGTATCACAGGTAAGAGAATGTGCGGGGCAGTTCCTGAAATATTCCAAGACCACCGGCACTCCCGTTTTCCTGATAGGACACATAACAAAGGATGGAACACTTGCCGGCCCAAAGGTTCTCGAACATATTGTTGATGTAGTCCTTTACTTTGAAGGTGACAATAATTACGTATACAGAATTCTCAGGTCGGCAAAGAACAGGTTCGGTTCAACTTCCGAACTTGGTATCTTCGAAATGACTGAGGCTGGTCTTAAAGAAGTTAATAATCCTTCGGAGCTCTTTATCAATCAGTACGAAAAGTCGCTTAGCGGTGTTTCCATAGCTGCCACCGTCGACGGCTTAAGGTCTTTCCTTATTGAGACCCAGGCCCTTGTAAGCAGCGCTGTTTATGGCACACCGCAAAGAAGCTCAACAGGATTCGATATCCGCCGCCTTAACATGCTGCTTGCCGTACTGGAAAAAAGAGCCGGCTTCAGGCTTGGCAGCAAGGATGTCTTTCTTAATATTGCCGGAGGGATTAAAGTCAGCGATCCTGCAATAGACCTTGCAGTTATCAGTTCTGTTCTTTCATCCAATCTAGACATTCCGATATCAAGAGAAATATGTTTTTCCGGAGAAGTTGGTCTTTCGGGAGAGATCCGCCCGGTCTCAAGAATTGAACAGCGTGTCAGGGAAGCATCAAAAATGGGGTTTAAAAAAATCTGCCTTTCAAAATTTCATAAAAATATTCCCCTTAAGGGTCTTGATATTGAGATTATCACTGTTGGAAAAATTGAGCACCTTGTCCGGTCATTATTCGGCTGAATCTTTTTTCCGTTGCGTCGTTACTAAAACCTCTCCCTTAATGTATTTATCCTGATCGTACTTTCACGCTTCACCTTCTCACAATCAAGTTCCATATTGAAACCTACAGGTCTTTCAAATTCCTCGGTCTGAAGTATCCCAAGCTGAGGATCATCATAAACTTTTCTAAGGAATGTCGCAAATATCGGAAGCGCCATATTGGCTCCCTGGCCTTCGCCCAATGTTCCAAAATGTATTGCCCTGTCTTCCCATCCGCTCCAGACACCTCCGACAAGGCTCGGAGTGATCCCGATGAACCATCCGTCTGATTGTTCCTGCGTAGTTCCGGTCTTGCCTCCTATCTGATTCATTAACGAATATGGCTCCCGGCGCATTCTCTGCCCTGATCCTGAAAGCACCACTCCCTGAAGAAGATTAACCATCAGATAAGCCGTCTCTTCAGTTAATACCTCTTCTATCTTAGGATTGAACCTTGATATTACATTCCCGTTTTTATCCTCTATTCTTGTAACATACATCGGTCTGGTATAGATCCCCTTGTTAACAAATGTACCGTAAGCCCCTACCATTTCTTCAAGCTTCACATCAGAGGTTCCTAGAAAGATCGAATTAACCGGATCTATAAAACTCCTGACTCCCATTTTGTGCATCAGGTCGACAACTGAAGAAGGACTGAACCGCTCCATCAGCCATGCAGAAATATAATTTTCCGACTGTGCCAGACCCCATTTCAGTGTAACCATTTTCCCATGATAGGCTTTCGGCCCCGAGCTTCTTGGTGTCCAAGTAGAATCTATTGAAGGATCATAAAATGACCTGGGAATGTTCTCAACCTCATGGCAGGGTGAATAGCCGTTTTGCATGGCAATAGTATAGAGGAAGGGTTTTATTGTGCTTCCTACCTGTCTCCTCTGTTGCGTAACTGCATCGTATTTAAAATACCTGAAATCGGGGCCTCCCACATAAGCTTTCACATGCCCGGTCCTCGGTTCCTCAACAATAAATCCCGATCTTACGAAATATTTGTAATATTTAATTGAATCGAGAGGTGTCATTATTGTATCTATTTCACCTTCCCATGAAAAAACCTTCATTCTTACTTTTGTATTGAAAGCAAGCATTATTGAGTCTTCGGGGATCCCCATTGCCCTCATCATATAGTATCTGTCACTCTGCCTCACGGATGCCATAATCAGGTTGTCAATCTGTCTTCGTGTAAGGTCATTTGAAAAAGGAGGGTTCTTCAATCCTTTTGCTGTTCTATAAAAACCGGGCTGAATTACCTTGGAAAGATGCTCCCTGAGAGCTTCTTCGGCATACTGTTGCATCCTGGAATCGATAGTAGTATAGATCTTTATTCCGTCCCTGTAGATATCATAATTCGACCCATCGGGCTTCTTATTCTTGTTACACCACCCCCAGAGAGCATTGTTCTCCCATTCCCATAAAGCATCCTCATAGGATGACCTGTTTACAAACCGTGTGCTGTCAGGTTCCGGTCTTGTCATAACATACCGAAGATATTCCCTAAGGTATGTTGCACGGCCTGTATTGTGATCTTCAAGCTGAAAATTAGTCTCAATTGGCAGCTGCATCACAGAATCAGCTACAGCCTGGGTGATGTACCCGTATTTTGCCATCTGGGAAATGACTATGTTCCTGCGTTTGAACATGCGTTCATAGTTGCGCATTGGATTATAGAGGGTTGAAGCCTTAAGCATGCCTATCAGAACAGCAGCCTCCTGAATATTAAGTGAGTCCGGAGTAGTATCAAAATATACCCTTGCAGCTGATTTAATACCTATTGCACGGTAATTGAAATCATATTTGTTGAGGTACATCGTAATGATCTCTTCCTTTGTATAACTCTTCTCAAGTTTTACAGCAGTCTGCCATTCCTTGAATTTTGACACTCCAAGCCTTATTTTCCTGACAAAAGCTGAAACATGCGTAGTGTCTCTTGGATAGAGCTGCTTTGCAAGCTGCTGGGTTATTGTGCTCCCGCCTCCGGTATCCTGCCCGAGAAGTATTGTCCTGACAATTGCTCTGGCAAGTCCGCGTATATCAATACCTGAATGCCTGTAATATCTTATATCCTCAGTTGCAATAAGCGCAGAGATAAGATAAGGAGACAATTCACTGTATTCAGTCCACATTCTGTTCTCTATCTCTATCTTACCAAGCAGAACCTCATCCTCAGAATAAACCTCTGCTGCCAGGTTATATTGGGGGTTCTCAAGTTCGCTGAAAGAGGGCATTGGGCCAAGCTTACCTTTTGAAATTAAGATAAATATGAGAACTATAGAGATGAAAAAGGCACTAAAAAGTGACCAGAACACGATAATATATTTCTTTTCTTTTCCGATGCCCTTCATGGTTGTAAAAATTTCTCCCAAAATTAGTAAAATTCAAGAATCTTAAATCTTTATTTTGAAGTTTGAAACCTAATTGATTTACTTTGCGGTGACTTTATAAGAAAGTTTATCTGACATGATAGAGAATCTCGTAATAGTTGAGTCGCCTGCAAAAGCAAAAACAATTGAAAAATTTCTGGGAAAGAATTTCCAGGTCATTTCAAGTTTTGGTCATATAAGGGATCTGTCTAAAAAAAATCTCGGTATAAATATTGAAAATGACTTCAGTCCTGATTATGAAATTCCAAAAGAGAAAACAAAAGTTGTCAATGAGTTACGGAAAGCTGCTGCCGGGGCTAAAAATATATGGATTGCCTCTGATGAGGACCGCGAAGGAGAAGCCATAGCCTGGCATCTTACCGAAGTTCTTAAGCTTGATCCTGCAACAACAAAAAGAATAGTCTTTCATGAGATAACAAAAGATGCAATCACAGAAGCTATCTCGAATCCGCGTACTATTGATATGAATCTTGTTAATTCCCAGCAGGCCCGCCGTATCCTTGACCGGCTTGTAGGATTTGAGATATCTCCTGTTCTATGGAAAAAAGTCCAGCCGTCTCTTTCTGCCGGCAGGGTGCAGTCGGTAGCCGTGAGACTGATAGTAGAAAGAGAAAGGGAGATAATTGCCTTCAATGCCGAATCGTCATTTAAGGTTACAGCTTTGTTTAAGGCTGAAACTGAAGCAAACTCCCCGGTTATAAAGGCTGATGCCTCAAAAAAATTCCCGGATGAAAAGAGTGCCGCAGACTTCCTCGGGCTTTGTGCTACATCAATCTATAAAGTTGCAAATGTATCTGTGAAACCCGGAACAAGGTCGCCGGCACCACCGTTTACTACGTCAACACTTCAGCAGGAAGCTTACCGGAAACTTGGTTTTTCAGTGTCGCAGACGATGGTTGTTGCCCAGAGACTATATGAGGCCGGGAACATAACATACATGAGAACCGATTCAACAAATCTATCGAAACTTGCCCTGGCAAAATCGCGTGATGTCATTACTTCATTATTCGGAAACAAATATTCAAAGACCCGTCAGTTTCAAACCAAATCGAAAGGAGCCCAGGAAGCTCATGAGGCTATCCGTCCAACCTATCTTGAAAATCAGAATATTCAAGGCAACAATAATGAAAAAAAACTTTATGAACTGATCTGGAAAAGAACAATTGCTTCACAGATGACTGATGCCGAGACCGAAAAGACAACAATAAGCATTGAAATGAACAATTCACCTGTTATTTTCAATGCAACAGGTGAAGTGATAAAATTTGACGGTTTCTTAAAAGTATACTCTGAATCTGTCGATCAGGACAACAATGAGGAAGAAAGATATATCCTTCCCCCTCTTAAAAAAGAAATGCCGCTACTTTATAATACAGTAACAGCAACACAAAAATTTACAATGCCTCCTCCTCGTTATTCGGAAGCAAGCCTTGTAAAGAAACTGGAAGAACTTGGCATAGGACGCCCCTCAACATATGCCCCTACGATAACAACAATACAGAACAGAGGATATATATCACGCGAAGATCGTCCGGGTGAGAAGAGACAAGTGAAAATATTAACACTTGAAAATGGGAAAATTACCGTGTCAGATAAAAGTGAAATGGCCGGTAGAGAAAAATCAAAGCTTTTTCCACAAAATATAGGGATGATAGTAAATGATTTTCTTTCAGAAAATTTCTCAAAAATAATTGATTATCATTTTACAGCTGAAGTGGAAAAGCAGTTTGACGATATTGCAGAAGGTAAACTGAAATGGACGGGGATGCTGAAAAATTTCTACGGTCCATTCCATAACACAGTTGAAAAAACCCTTAAGAGTTCCGGTAGGAAAAAAGGAATTAGGTTCCTCGGAAATCACCCTGAAACAGGAGAGCCTGTTTCCGTAAGAATGGGACGATTTGGACCTGTTGCCCAGATCGGATCTGCCGAAGATGGTAATAAGCCACGTTATGCAAGCCTGACAAAAAACCAGCTTATCGAGACAATCACGATGGAGGAAGCATTGAATCTTTTCCGCCTCCCACGCTCTCTTGGAATACACGATGGCGAGGAAATAATTGTGGGAACAGGACGGTTCGGACCATATGTAAGATACAAAAACAAATTCTTTTCACTCAAAAAAGGTGTAGATGATCCTTATTCAATAACATCGGCCAGAGCCCTTGAACTTATTGCCGAGCATAATGAGAACGATAAGAAAAAGACAATAAAGGATTTCGGAGATATCCTGGTGCTGAATGGAAAATACGGACCTTATCTTTCAAAAGACAAAAAGAACTACAGGCTGCCTAAGGGTACAGATACAGAAAAACTTACAAAAGAAGATTGCATTGATATAATTGAAAAAAGTATAAAGACCCGGAATAAATCCTGATGAATGATGATAGACTTCAAAGATTATTTTGATCCGGTAAGTATTGAAAGCCCTGATTTTAAACTAATAGCCGACCAGTCGGGCTTCCCTCATAATATTACGGTCCATACACAAAACCTGTCATTTAAAGACCTGAATAAGTACAAGATTGCCCTGCTTGGAGTTCCGGATGGAAGAAATTCATCCGGCACAGGAACTAAAAAAGGACCCGACCAAATTAGAGGAGAACTCTATAAACTGGCAAGGATTCCCGGTAAATGCAAAATAATTGACCTGGGCAATATGAAGTGCGGCATTACCTTCAATGATACCATAAGAGGGCTAAGCGATATTCTTTCATGTCTGATTGGGAATGATATCTTCCCGATAGTAATTGGAGGCAGCAGCGCCCTTGTACTGGCATTTGACAAGGCTTTTTCAGAATTGAAGATCAGGTATACAATGATATCGGTCGATCCCAGGATAGACTATATAAATGAAAAGAAAGAGCCTGATTCTTTCAACTACCTGAATACGATAACACATAATCATAAAAGTTATTTCTGTCATTTCATAAATTTAGGATTCCAAACCTACCTTAACGATCAGCAGGTGATAAACAGATTCCTGAAGCAAAAATCGGAATTAATGAGGATTGGTGATGTCAGGAAAAACATTCATCTTACCGAACCTCTTTTCAGAGATTCGGATGTGGCAGTTTTTGATATTTCGGCTGTGAGACAATCAGACGCCCCCGGAACAATCTGCCCTTCACCAAATGGCTTCTATGGAGAAGAGATCTGCCTGCTTGCCAGGTATGCAGGTATAAGTGACAATATGAAGACCTTCGGATTATTCGATGTGGATCCTGATCTCGACAGTCGCAACCAGACAGCCGGTCTTGCTGCCCAGATAATCTGGTTTTTCCTTGAAAGCTTCTCACAAAAACAATTTGAAACACCAGCTCTGAGCAACATAAGCTCCGGACGATTTATCAGGTACCATGTCAGAGTAAGCGACCTCGATGATGATCTTGTTTTTGTAAAAAGTTCACTTACCGACAGGTGGTGGATGGAATTCAGGAACAATGCTGATAATACTTTATATATTTCCTGTTCACATGAAGACTACCTTAAAGCGAACCGGAATGAAGTGCCAGAACGATGGATTATTGCGGCTGAAAGATTAAAAAGCTGACTCTGCTTTTAAGCCTTTTTAAACCGCTTTTGTACAGTTCCTGAAAAAAAATTCGGCAGAATACGAATCAAAGTGAACAGTTTTTGCGTATAATGCCTATAAATAAATTATTTAATACAAGCTTAGGTTATTAATTTTTATGTAATTTTACGCGGTCAATACGATTACTTCGGGCTGACCTGATATGAGAAAGAGATGAAAAGATTTTGCCTTGCAATTCTTTTATTTAGTTTAATCAGCTACACAGTACTGTCACAGCAGGACCCCATTACTAGTCAGCATATGTTTAGCACACTGACTTTCAATCCTGGGGTCGCAGGCACATCAGGCATGATATGTGCAACGGCTGTTAACAGGCAACAATGGCTTGGATTTGACGGAGCACCTTCTACAATTATCTTTAATATAAGTGCTCCGATAGCCAAAATAAACAGTGGCCTGGGCCTTATTGTTGAAAGTGACAACGTGGGATTTGATAAGGATATCAATCTTGCAGCTGCATACTCATATCTGATGAATATAGGATCTTCAAAGCTGGGAATAGGAATCTATTTTGGCATGGTCAACAAAACTCTTGACCCTTCCTGGATAATACCTGATGGCGATGGTTTTACTCCCCCGGAACAGGACCCGCATATACCGGTTAACAAGGAAAGCATTGTGGCTTTTGATGCCGGCACCGGTCTGTATCTGAGAAATGACAAATATTATCTGGCTGCATCGGTGACACATATCAATCAGCCTGATATAAAATACACAAAGGGAGTATCATATATAAGCAGGCATTACTATGTAACTGCAGGTTATACTTTACAATTGCCTGATCCTGCGCTTGAACTGCTGCCTTCTGTTTTTATTTACAGCGATGGCAGAATAATACAGGGAACATTAACATCCCTTGTGCGATACAATAAAAAGATATGGGGTGGCGTTTCTTACAGAGCCGGTGATTCGCTCATAGGCCTGGTTGGTGTTGAACTTTTTAATGGGATCCGTATCGGATATAGTTATGACTTCCCACTTACTGAAGTCAGAAAGAGTACTTACGGATCGCATGAATTTATTGTAAATTATTGTTTTAATCTCAGTTTTGGCAAGAGCCCAATGAGATACAAAAGTGTCAGATTTTTATGATTTTAAAAAAAAAATAACTTACTTGCATTACAAATTCTAAAGAATTATGAAAAAAGTAATCCTGTCTGTCCTGATAATTACGATGTTTTTTAGCGGATGCCGTACCTCTGATAATGGGGAACTGACGGGGGTTTTGGGAAGAAAGAAATTTTTTGAACCCGAACCTATGGAAATGGCATTTATCCCGGCCGGAAATTTCATGATGGGGCCAAGCGATCAGGATGCTCTCTTCTCAATGAACAGTCTTTCTAAATCTGTTACAGTTGACGCATTCTGGATGGACCAGACTGAAATAACCAATAATAAATACCGTCAGTTTGTATACTGGGTAAGGGATTCAATCCTCAGAACCAAGCTCGGAGATGCCGGAATACCGGATCGCGAATACTTCGTTGTTGATGATGATGGAAACGTACGTGAACCATATGTGATCAACTGGGGAGAAAAAATAGACCGTAATGATGAAGCTACAAAAGAGGTCATAGAAGAAATGTATTATCCTCCGGAAGAAAGATTCAATGGTAAAAAACAGATCGACGTCCGTAAACTGAACTATTCTTATTACTGGGTTGACTACCAGTCAGCTGCTAAAGTAAACTATGTTCAGGATTATGAAACCGGTACCGGCCGTTATGTCGGGCAAGTGACAAATCTTGATGGTTCACGCACCGATGTAAGGGATCGTTCTTCCTTCATAAAACATATCGTCATCAATATCTACCCCGATACACTTTGCTGGATAAGGGATTTTACCTATTCATTCAACGACCCTATGGCAGATCTGTATTTCTGGCATCCGTCATTTGACGATTATCCTGTTGTGGGCGTATCGTGGACGCAAGCAAATGCATTCAGCCACTGGAGAACCGATTATATGAATACAGCTCTCAGAAAAAATGGCATTGTTGATGTAATGGCTTACAGACTGCCGCTTGAAACTGAATGGGAATATGCAGCAAGAGGAGGTCTTGATCTCTCAATGTATCCATGGGGCGGACCTTATACACGCAACTATGAAGGATGCTTCCTGGCAAACTTCAAACCTCTGAGGGGCAACTATATTGATGATGGAAATGTATACGCAGGCAAAGTGGGATCATATGAGCCGAATGAATATGGCCTCTATGATATGGCAGGAAATGTTGCAGAATGGACACGCTGCGCATACCATCCGTCAGCTTATATCTTCCAGCATGATCTCCAGCCTAACTATGAATACAATGCCACTCCGCAGGATCCTCCTGTTCTTAAAAGAAAAGTAATCCGCGGAGGTTCATGGAAAGACATCTCTTATTTCCTTCAGACAAGTACGCGCGATTTTGAATACCAGGATTCAACAAAACCGTATGTGGGATTCAGAAATGTAAGATCATATATTGGAGCACAACTATAATTTTAAATTTGAAATAACCAAAAAATAACAGGTATATGAGCCTAGCAGAATTAGTACAAAGTAGTGGGTGGAAGAACTTTATAGCTAAACTTTATGGTTTAGGAGCTTCCGTCGTAATTGTTGGAGCATTGTTTAAAATTCAACACTGGCCAATGGCTGGCACGATGCTTACAGTTGGTCTCTTAACCGAAGCTATTATCTTCTTCTTTTCAGCATTCGAACCTCTGCACGAAGAAGTTGACTGGACTCTCGTCTATCCCGAACTTGCAGGCATTCCTGCTGAGGAAGATGCTGTAGAACTGCAATCTCACGGAGGAAGAAGCCGCGGTATCAGTGGCGGTGCCGGAGGCGGAGGATATGTCGGAGGTGGTGGCGGATATGTCGGAGGAGACGCACATGCCGGAGGAGGTGAACATACCGGAGGAAGCGGACACGCCGGAGGCGGAGGGTATGTAGGTGGAGGTGGCGGATATGTCAGAGGTGGTGGCGGATATGTCGGAGGCGGAGGATATATCGGAGGAGGCGGAGGTTCTGCAGCCCTGGCAAAATTTGATGAGATGCTCGAAAACGCTGAGATAACTCCTGAATTATTCCAGAAACTCGGAGCCGGAATGAAAAAATTTAGCGAGTCAACATCAAATATTAGCGCAATGGGAGATATCGCAAATGCATCATCTAAATTCATGAATACAATGGATGTCGCTAATGATTCTCTCAATAAACTGGCTGATTCATACCAGAACACAACAAAAATAATTAATGAAACCGGCTTTAATTATAAAAATATAGCTGACTCATTGTCTGTTATTGAACTCGGAGGCAAATCATATGAACAGCAGCTAGAATCCCTGAATAAAAACCTTTCAGCTCTGAATGCAGTTTATGAACTGCAGAGAAAAGGAGCTGATGATCATCTCAAGGAATCTGAAAATCTTTACAAAGAACTTCAGGGCCTGATGAAAAATCTTACCGATTCAGCTGGAGATACAACAAAATACCGGGAACAGGTTTCAAAACTTAACGAGAATTTGTCAGCACTTAACAATGTTTATGGAAATATGCTTGCTGCTATGAATGTCAAATAATGCAGCTTATTATTTCATCAAACTAAACTATCTCAGAAAATGGCTCACGAAAAGCTATCACCGCGGCAAAAAATGATTGGTATGATGTACCTTGTTCTGACTGCTATGCTTGCACTGAACGTATCAAAAGATGTAGTGAAAGCATTTATGCAGGTTGATAAAGGTCTTACTCTTACCGTCGATAACTATGCTAAAAAGAACAATCTGCTTTACCAGGAATTTGACAGAGCCGCAGCTGAAAATCCTACAAAAGCCGGACCATATAGAACAACAGCATTTTCAATAAAGGAACGCGCTGATGAACTATATGATTTTATTCAGGATCTGAAGATTGAAATAATCAAAACTGCCGAAAGAGAGGAAAATCCACCGGCAATAACAGGTACAGTAATAGATATCACACAAGTTAAGAAATTCGATGAAAATAATGTTCCTTCAGAGATCCTTGTAGGATCAGATGAGGCTGGAAAAGGTTATGCACTAAAAGCTGCCATTAACGACTACCGTGAATTCCTTATTTCAATCCTTGAAGGAAAGAATCCAACAGCTGAAGAATCTCTGAGACAAACACTCAATACAGATGACGGAAAGAATGAGAGTGGTGAAACCGAACCATGGGTAAACCTTATGTTCCAAACAATGCCTGTCGTTGGTGCCACTGCCCTTCTTTCAAAAATACAGGTTGACGTCAGAAATGCTGAAACTGAAGTCCTTAATTATCTCTATACCCAGATTGATGCTTCATCATTTAAATTCAACAAACTGAGTGCTATTGTAATACCCGATGCCAATTATGTTACTATCGGATCAAATTATACTGCAAGGGTATTTCTCTCAGCTACTGATACAACCCAGCAACCTGTTATTACTGTCGGTGGAGAGGAACTTCCTCTCGACGAAACAGGTAAAGGTATTTATACAGTGCGCCCTTCATCAACAGGTGCAAAATCTTGGGGCGGGGTAATTTCACTTAAAGCTCCCGATGGTAACATTAGGGACTACCCCTTCAGTGCATCCTATGGAGTTGGAGAACCCAATGTGATATGCTCCCCCACTGCAATGAACGTGATGTATTATGGTATCCCTAATCCCCTTGATGTTTCGGTTCCAGGTGTTAGCCCTGATAATATAAAGATCAGAGTAGTAAATGGTACAATAAGCACTGAAAGGGTTAAAAATTCGCGTGGGGAGAATTTCAGAGGCAGCTGGTCGGTGAGACCATCATCCGAAAGACAAAATGTCCAGGTTATAGTCTCTTCAACAGATGCAAGCGGTAAAACAGTATCATACGCTCCCTATGAATTCAGGGTGAAAGCTGTTCCAAAGCCCGAAGCAAGATTCGGAGGCAAAAACTCCGGCACCATATCGAGGAACCTTGCTGTTGCACAGCAGGGAGTCTTTGCCGTTCTTCCTGATTTTGACTTTGACCTTCAATGGAATGTAACAGGTTTTACAGTACTGTATTCTGATAAGATGGGCGACTTCGAGGAGAAAAGTACATCAAGCAACCTTACCGCCCGTCAAAAAGAACTTCTTGGCAGATTAACAAAAGGCAAATATTTAACAATAAAAGATATAAAGGCAATGGGACCTGATAAAAAACCGATCGACCTTAGTCCCATAATTTTACAGATTGAGTAGTAATAAATAATTTATAACTATGAACAAAAAAATAATTTTTGGATTTATCGCTCTAATGTTTGGAGGCATCGTTCATGCCCAAATGCAGTCGTTTGGCGATATCTACCAGAAATCGATTACCGACGCTAAGAAAATTAATTATGCTTTTCTTAGAGAAGCTGACGTAGTCTGGTCAAAAAGGTATTACAGACTGATAGATCTTCGCGAAAAGATCAATCAACCTCTGTACTACCCGACAATCCCTACACGCGATGGCAGAAGAAGTTTCATAAATATCCTGCTTGACGAAATAAAAGCAGGAAATATAAATGCATACTCGGTACTTGATATCAATGTTCCTACAACTTACCAGGACATTGAAACAAGTATGGGTGCAACAACGAGAATACAACAGATACAGATAAATGCTGCCGGTGATACAAGAGATTCTACTATTACAGAAGAGTCAAAACCTGAAGATGTTAAACAACTGCTTCTTTATGAAGAATGGTTCTTTGATAAGAAGCACTCAAAAATGGATGTCAGAATAATTGCAATATGCCCCTACTGGATGGGTAACGACCCTGAGCTCCAGAGAGCAATGAGAAAACCACTTTTCTGGGTAAAATTTGAAGAAATACGCGATGTACTTGCAAAAAATGAATCGTTGGTCTCAAATAACGATGCTCAGAGATTATCATTCGACGATCTCTTTATGCAGAGAAGGTTTGGAAGTATTATCTGGGGTGAATCAAATGTCTACGACGACAGGACAATTAACGAATATACTGTTGGTAAAGCCTCTCTGTTTGAAGCGGAACGACTCAAAACAGAACTGTTCAATATCGAACATGACCTCTGGGAATATTAAAATCCCAACTGTTCAGAACAGGAATATTAAATTAAAAAGGAAGGCTGTCATTTGGCAGCCTTCCTTTTTTCCGGATCTTGAACTGATCCTTACTTGTAAAATATCTAAAGAAATTTTTCGCCGCTGTCCTTCTTTATATCTTCAAGATAATTCTTGATATTCTGCTCTTCAGACTTTTTTACTATCAGAAGTACATCATCCACTTCAACAACAATAAAATCCTCCAAACCCTGAATAACAGCAACCTTCCCTTCAGAGATATTTATAATATTACCCTTATTGTCGTAAGAAAATATATCTCCGCTTATAATTGCATTGCCTCTTTTATCCTTGGCAGAATGATCATATAAAGAAGTCCAGCTGCCAAGATCCGACCATCCGATATCAGCACACATGACAAATACATTATCCGCTTTTTCCATTATGCCATAGTCTATTGATATGCTTTTACATTCTGCATATGTGCGTCTTATGAAACCTTCTTCTTCCATGGTCCCGATAAGGCTTTTTCCTTCATCAAATGCCATATACATATCGGGAAGATATTTTTCAAAAGCCTTAAGTATTGTTTTCAGATTCCAGAAAAAAATGCCTGAATTCCAGTAAAAATCACCGCTTTGAAGGAATATCCTTGCCAGGTTGATGTCAGGTTTTTCAGTGAAGGTTTTTACTTTGTGCAAAGCGCTGTATTTATCAACCTTTTTCTTAAGATCAGCCTGAATATAACCGTAACCGGTTTCAGGCCTGTCAGGTTTAATGCCTAATGTCAGAAGGGCATCATTAGTACGGACAAAATCAATACTCTGATTTATAACCCTTGAAAATTCATCCTCTTTTTTTATCAAGTGATCTGCAGGTGTAACGGTAATGACTGCATCAGGATTCTCCTGCAGTATCCTGAATGTCCCGTAAGCCAGGCAAGGGGCTGTATTACGCCTGAAAGGCTCTGCAAGAACATTTTCCGGATTAATATCAAGTTGCCCTGTAACTAAATTTTTATG
>DAONXX010000016.1:0-32833 GCA_035414025.1 Bacteroidales bacterium
TGAAATAAGAAAAAAGCCTTAAGCATTAATATTATACTAAATAGCTCCGAATTTATCTATAAAAAGCATTATTAGCACACAATAAGCGCTAATTTATATTTGGTCTAAATACGGAAATTGATTTTAATAAAATATTTTATAGTTTAGCAGAATATTGTTATATTGTTATAATGTATGCTCACGAAAATTTTTTGTTAAACATATTCTAACGACAATAAATAAACTATTAATTACGATGAAACCTACATGATTGAATTCAAACACATACACGTAATGAATATATTTTTCAATCATGTACGGTTACATCATGCCTTTAAAATCAAAATTATATTATGATGCAAATAAAACACATTTCAACGGCTTTACTGGTTATTATTTCTTTTTCTGTATTGAGTTTTATCTCTGATGGGGAAGGAAATCAGGCTAACCAGCAGCAAACGGCAAAGAAAATTCCGCTAGCACAGCGGATAGGTCATTATGATAAATCAAAAGCCTTTGCGGGTAAGAATGTCCATGACGGAACAGGGACATTGTACATGCAGACTCTTCTTCCCAGGGATGCTGTCACTAATCTTAATTTTATGCACAAGGGGCCTCTTATGCCAAAAAGTTCAATAGGCCATCATTTTCATTTCGATTCGGATGAGATGTTCCTGATTCTTGATGGCGACTGTGAGTTCACTGTGAACGGTCATACTTCAGCTCTGCCCGCACCCGTTGGTGTTCCTTGCCCTGCCAGGAATTCTCACGCTGTCTTTAATCCTTCAGCTGATAAACCTGCTGACTGGGTGAATTTCAATGTTCGTATCACTGCTCCTGCAAGGGCCGGTCAGGCTGCTGCTCCCGGCGGTGCTGCACAAAGAGGCGCTTTTAATTATTCGGCTGACCCTACCGGGACATTTAACCTTGATGATGACAGGTCATCGGTGACACTTGAAAAACCGACATTTATCCATACGGGAAGTCTTACAAAAGATCAGATGAGGCCCTATGCCAACATGACCGGAGGCAAAGACACTGTTTTTTACAGGAGAGCTATCGGTCCTTCAGCGTTTGTTTCCAACTGGGCTTTTGTCGATCACCTTCTGATCCCTTCAAAGGCATCTGTCGGAAAGCATTTTCATGCAGGGGTGGATGAGGTATATTTTGTTATAAAAGGAAAAGGTGTTGTTACCGTGAATGATGAGACAGCTGAAGTTGCTTATGGGGATGCAATTCCTATAAGGGCTGGTGAAATACATTCATTTGAAAATAATTCAAATGAGCCATTCGAAATGATAATCTACGGCATTGCCCTTGAAAAGGGAAAACTCGATGTAACTGTCGTCAAATAAAGTTGTATTATTTTAATGAAACCAATTATAAACTTAAAATTTCTTAACGATGATAAAACTTCAAATGTTCTTCAAAGTGAGTGAAGGGAAGAGCGAGGATTTTGAGCGCATGTATTCAGAAGTATATGTGGCTGCTTTGAGAAAACAAAAAGGCTATCTTGGTTCGGAGCTATTGAGGGTATTTCCCCCGAATGTTTCGAAAGAGATAGGAGCTGCTCCTATGGAGTACAAATACCAGATGGAACTTGCCTTTGAAACTGAGGATTTAAGGCGCAGATGGACGCGGACCCCTGAGCACGATGAAGCATGGAATGCAGCTATGGCCCTGTCAACAGGTTATGAGTGGATTGGATATGACGTTGCCGGATTGGATCAGGCTGTTCCTTATCAGACACAATTTGGCATTGCTGATGCCGAGGCAAGAATCAAATCGGTTCAGTCTTCAGAACCTGTTAAGCTTGATGTGTGGAATTCAAGGGTTAGGAATCTTATATCTCCCAATGCAACTCTTGATTGTCTTGCAAAAGGTTTCCAGTTCCTTGAAGGTCCTGTATGGGATAACACAAGGGGATGCCTGTTCTTTTCCGATGTTCCGGGCAATACAAAGTACCGTTATACGCTCGACGGAAGGGTAAGCGTTTACAGGAAACCAAGTGACAACTCGAACGGTCATATACTTGATAAACAGGGAAGGCTTGTTGCCTGTGAACATCATACAAGAAGGATAACAAGGGAAGTCGGAGACGATATTGAGGTTATCGCAAGTACTTATAAAGGGAAAAGACTTAATTCGCCCAATGATGTTATTATGGCCAGCGATGGCTCATTCCTGTTCACCGACCCGGCTTACGGCCTGCAGCCAGGACTTGGCGGACCTGCCAAGGCAGAGCTTGAATTCAAGGGAGTATACCGTGTGCCTCCGCAGGGAGGAGAACCCATACTCATAGCAGATGATTTTGATGCACCTAATGGTCTTGTTTTGTCACCCGATGAGAAAAAGCTTTACGTTATTGACAGCGGCAAGAAGCACATACGTGTTTTTGACGTTGCTCCGGGATGGATTATCACCGGCGGTAAAGTATTCGTTGAGGTGAAGGATGACAGTAACGAGATCCCTGACGGAATGAAAATCGATGTCGATGGTAATATTTTCACGACAGGGCCTAAAGGGATATGGATAATCAATAACAGGGGCAGATTGCTGGGCAGGATAAATCTTCCTGAAGTGGCTGCCAATCTTAACTGGGGCGGACCTGACAGAAATATACTTTATATTACTGCAAGTACCGGATTGTACAGGATCACGACATTGACGAAAGGATAGGAACCGGTTTTACGAGTAGGTCCCTCTTTTTAATTTTCTCTTTGAAGAAGGGGGGCAGGAAGATATAAAAAAGGCGCAAGGGTTAAAACCTTTGCGCCTTTTCATTTTTATAATAAAGGAGCATTAAGCCTTTATCTTTTTTGCAGGTTTCATTTTTGGATCACGCGTACTCCAGAAACTTGCCAATGAAGAAGCTGATATATTCATCCAGGTACCGAAGATAAGCGGAGCCAGAGCTGCAGCCGAACTCCTGAGCACATCATAGGCCAGTCCGACGGCAAGGCCTGCATTCTTAAGACCTACTTCGATTACAATTGCCCTTGTATCAGCTTCGTTAAGCCTCAGGCCTTTTGAAGCACCATATGCCAGAATATATCCGAGGGTGTTATGCGCAATTGTAGCGACAAATAACGCCGGCCCAATTGTAAGAAGAGCTGTTTTATTATGTGCAGCAACAACGACTATATAGAGCATAATTGAAGCCAGAGAGAGTTTTGGCAGTACAATATCCATCCAGTCCTCAGGGCCTTTTGTACGGCGCATTATAACTATAGTTACCGATACCAGGGCTATTGCCCATGCTACAAGAATAAGACCTGTCTGTAATGATTTAACAACTGCAGGAAATGGGATGAATATAAGTATCATGCCTGAAATAAATGTAAGGGCTGCAAGAAGGAACATGTTGTTGTCTTTCTTAACCCATTCAAGCTTGCCGTATAGAAGTTTATTAGCAACAATACCTGCGAATATTGGAATTATGATCATATTTACAATACTCAACATCATTTCAAGAGCATTAACTTCTATGAGCTGACCTGCAAAGAGTTTCATCAGCAGGGGTGTAACAATCGGAGCAATTAGAGTAGCAAGAGTTGTAAGGGTTACAGAGAGTGCTAAATTGCCTTTAGCAAGATATGCCATTACGTTTGAAGCAGCTCCTCCCGGGCAGCAGCCTATCAATATTATACCGGCTGCAACTTCAGGCGGGAAATGCCATACATGTATTATAAGCAGGGCGGCAAGCGGCATAAGGATATAGACCATAACTGTTCCTATTGCGATCTTGACGGGCTCCTTGAATTCCCTCACAAAATCTCCAAGGCTTAGTTTTGTACCCATTCCGAACATTATGACCTGGATCGAGGGTACGATCAGTTTGTTGGTGTCAAAGCCCCAGTCTGTAAATATTTCAGGGAAATACAGAGTGAAAGAAACAAAGGCAAAGATCTGAAAGGTGAAAGATAGTCCTTTTAATTTTTCAGTGTATTGAACTGCAAAGGCAATTGCATAAAACATAACGAACAGTATCACCCCTGAAATGGGAAGACTGCCTTTCCCGAAAGCCAGAAGCAGTATCTCGGCAATTGCCAGCAGGGCAGCAAAAGCGAGATACATTTTCATTGAACCAGAATTTTTCATATTTGATTACAGATTATTAAGTATTTAGAAATTTGATAATTGTTTCACATATTTGGTCAGACTGAAGTCCGTATTTTCCCAACAGTTCTTCATACGGTCCGTTACTAGCATACTGATCGGGCAATCCTATCATTTTCATTTTTACAGGATGTTCCTGACTGCATAATTCTGCCACAGCGCTTCCCAGTCCTCCTGCCACAAAATGTTCCTCAACAGTGACTATTTTTCCTGTTTCCCTGGCGGCAGTCAGGATAAGATCGCGGTCGAGCGGTTTAATTGTGTGGATATCTATAAGGCGTACGCTTATCCCGGCTTTTTTCAGAAGTTTTGCTGCATCAACGGCTTTCGACAGAACAGTACCCGTTCCTATCAGAGTAACATCGCTGCCCTCTTGCATAACTATCCCTTTCCCCAGCTTGAATTCTATATCTTCGGGGTATAGAACAGGCATTTTCGGGCTTCCGATCTTAAGGTAGCAGGGTCCTATATGTTCTATCATTGCATGGACAGCCTTTTTAATAGTCACGGGGTCGCCGGGATTTATAACCGTGACACCCGGGATAGTCCTGATAATAGCCACATCATCTATTGAGTGATGGGTTGAACCAAGCTGATTATATGTAAGACCTGCACAGCGCCCCACTACTTTGACATTCTGATCCATGTATCCCAGGTCATTCCTGAACATTTCAAAGGGACGGGCAGTTACGAAGGGAGCTATTGCTGCAAAGACAGGGATCTTGCCAGTTGTTGCAAGTCCGGATGCAAAACCTATCACGCCTTGTTCCATGATTCCAAATTCGAAATGTCTTTCAGGGAATCGCGAGAAAAAAGCACCCATTCCGGATCCTGAACTACTGTCAGCAGAAAGCGCAACTATGTCAGGATTCTTCTCTGCGGCTTCAAGCAATGCTTCACCAAAAGTTTTTCTGGGATCTTTCATTTCGTTCATTTCCCTGCGCTCCTTTCTATTTTTTCTTTCAGTTCTTTTTCAATCAGATCCAGATCATTCTCTGCCAGCTCCAATTCTTCAGGTGTAGCTTTCCAGTAATGATAGTTCACTTTCTCTTCAGCAAAACTGAGACCTTTTGATTTAATAGTATCGGCAATTATCAGTGAAGGCTTACCTTTCTCGAAAGGCATATCTTTCACATTATTTATAATAGCCGCGATATTATGACCGTCGATAGTTCTGACACTCCATCCGAATGATCTCCATCTTTCATCCAGGGGCTCGTAGCTCATTACATCCACTGTAG
The DNA here is from genome assembly GCA_035414025.1 of Bacteroidales bacterium. Lineage (GTDB taxonomy): Bacteria > Bacteroidota > Bacteroidia > Bacteroidales > VadinHA17 > LD21. Next base: position 5,340 of record DAONXX010000016.1, read on the forward strand.
GGCCACTGATCTGCAGTTTATTACGGTCTACAAAAACAAGAAGATTGTCAAGTTTATGCATTGAGGCAGCTGATGCTGCTTCCCAATTTGATCCCTCGGCAAGTTCACCGTCACCCATCAGGACAAACACTTTTGCAGGTGATTTGTCCATACGAAGTCCCAGCGCCATACCGCCGGCTATTGAGAGGCCATGTCCCAGCGCTCCCGTATTTGTTTCTACACCCGGCAGCTTATGCATGTTCGGGTGTCCCGGGATAATGCTGTCAAGATCACCATAGGTATCCAGGACTGATTTGTCAAAAAAACCTTTTTCTGCCAATGCAGAATAAAGGACAAGGCATTTATGCCCGGCAGAAAGTACAAAACGGTCACGAAGCGGCCATTTTGGGTTTTTAGGATCAACATTAAGGATGTTAAAATAAAGGGCAGTCAATATTTCGACAGAAGAGAGAGCTCCTCCAACATGTCCTGCCTGTCCTGCTCTTATCAGGCGTAATATATTCCGCCTGATATTAAGTGCAGTACTTTCCAGTTTTAATAATTCGTTATTATCCATCATTTATAAGGCTTGCCGGAGATGTTATTTCTGATGGTTTTTACCATATTCAACATAGGCAGCGACCTTAGCTTCAGAAGGAGTACCTGTCTTCCATTCGGATTCCATCCATACCCTTACTATCTGTTTGGCTACCTCGACTCCGGTTGTGAATGCACCTATCGTAAGCACATTTGCGTTATTGCTTTTTATAGCTCTTTCAGCCGAGTATGTGTTCGTACCCAGGGCTGCGTATACTCCGGGAACTTTATTGGCAGCTATGCTCATTCCTATCCCGGTTCCGCACAGAAGGATACCACGATCATATTTCCCTGCAGCAACAGCTTCGCCAACTGAGAAAGCTACCCTTGCATATATGGGGTCATCGCTTCCAAAATCCTTAATCTCATGTCCAAAGCTCTTTAGCTGAGCAATAATAATTTCTTTTAAGGCTGACGCATTAGGATCACAACCAATTGCAACAGTCATTTTCTTACTTTCATTTGTTGAACTACTCATGATTCTGATAATTATATTTGGTAATAGTGTTCGAGAATACTGGCTTGCAATAATACTTATTTTTTTTTAATTTCTATCTGGATCAGGAAGACTTCTGCCCGTTTTCAAGTAGATAAGGCGTGACTTGGTAGACACAGTAATTGAGCCAGTTTGAAAACAGCAGGTTAGCATGGCTTCTCCATTTGACAAGAGGAACCTGAGAAGGATCATTGTCCGGATAATAATTTTTTGGCATCTTTATATTTAGTCCCTTTGCTAAATCCCTTTCATATTCCGAATTCAGCGTCATAGGATCATACTCGGAATGACCGGTTACGAAGATCCTTTTAAGATCTTTTGAAGCTACAAGATATATTCCTGCCTCTTCCGAATCGGCGAGTATTTCAAGTTCCTTTACTTTAATTATATCTTCTTTTCTTATTTCCGTGTACCTTGAATGCGGCGCCAGGAACTCATCGTCAAAACCCCTTATCAGTAAATTTGTCTTGTTATGTATTTTATGTTGAAAGACTCCGAATATCTTTTCATCCCTCATGTATTTCGGTATGCCGTAATGATGATAAAGGCCTGCCTGGGATGCCCAGCAGATAAACATTGTCGAAGTTACATGGCTATCGGCCCAGTCCATTATCTTCACCATCTCTTCCCAGTAGTCAACCTCCTCAAATTCAAGATGCTCAATTGGAGCACCGGTGATTATCATTCCGTCATATTTGCGGGTTGATATGTCATCGAATGTCTTGTAGAATGCATCAAGATGTTCCTTAGGAGTGTTCTTTGACAGATGCATTTTTGTATAAAGAAGTGTTATCTCAACCTGAAGCGGTGTGTTCGAGAGAAGCCTCAATATCTGTGTCTCAGTTGTTATCTTTACAGGCATGAGATTAAATATAAGGATCTGGAGAGGCCTTATATCCTGATGAACAGCACGGGTCTGTTTCATCACGAAAATGTTCTCGTTCTCAAGGATCTTAACTGCCGGCAGGTTGTCAAGGATATTTAGTGGCATTGTCAGATAGTATTAATCAGTTTAAAGTTCAAAATACCAGACTTCTCCGCCGACTGGAGGCTTAGGCTGGTAAAGCATGGTGTAAAAAAGCGAAAATTACATTTTTTCATATTTTATCACAAGAAACATTGATAACTATTTAAAAATTCCTTGAAAATTCAGAAGGGGACAATCTTTGTGCTGAAGATCATTCATAGCCTGAAACGGTGTTTCATATTTGAAGAAATAAAAATTTATTAAGTTTGCAGGATCTAATTAATAAAGCATGTATCATGAAGAAGTTATTATTATCATTTGCCCTGGCAATATGCATTATGACTGTTTCAACAGCTCAGGATTATAATACGGGTATTGGTTTCCGTGGAGGTCCTTTCCTTGGCTTGACTGTTAAACATTTCATTGGTGATAAAGCTGCTTTTGAAGGTCTTCTTACTACCAGATGGCATGGATTAGAAGTTACAGGTTTATATGAGATTCATAATCCGGTATTTGACGTTAACCGCCTGAAATGGTATTATGGTGGGGGTGCTCATCTCGGTTTCTATAACGGGGACAATACGAATTGGGGTGATGGAGGCAAAGACTATTTGGTTGTCGGAATAGATGGTATAATAGGTTTAGAATATAGTTTTCAAGAAATACCTGTTAATCTGAGCCTTGACTGGAAACCATCATTCAACTTTGTAGGGTATTCCCATTTTTTCCCTGATGGCGCAGCATTATCTATCAGGTATATTTTTTAGAATCGTTGCTGTACAGAAAATATTGATTGGGAGTATTGAACTGTTTCCGGGGATATACTCCCTTTCTCTTTTTTAAATAAAACGGTTGAATGATGATACCCTGGCCAATCTTATATCTGGTCAATAAGTGTAACTGCTACCTCAGCGCCTTTTCTTTCAGCTGAGAGGTATCCGGCATATATTGTTGCTATCGTGTCGGCAGCAAGTGTCGAATCGCTTTCCGGGGCTGTGTCATTAGCTGCCGATCTGTAGAATGCTTCCATTTCGTGCTGGTATCCGTTAAACCACGATTCGTCCGGCGATACTGAGGACCATCCGGATTTTGTCTCAGTCTTCTCAACAATGTACACATCATTGAAATGCTTACCGTCAGGCGTATATGTTTGCATGGCATTGTTCGGGCCTATGTTGCATATTGTCCGGTGGTTGCTTGTGAATATCTCAATCCTGTTATTGACACCTCCCAATACAAGTTCACTGGCAAAAATATCGGCAATTGTACCGTCTTCAAAAACAACATGCAACTGTGCAAAATCTTCAACATCAGTGTAACCAGTGCGAAGATATTTTTCATCCGAGTAATTCTGCATCCTTGTTATTGCATGTGTCCTCGCAGACACAGACCGGGGCCTAAGCGGTCTGGAGTAACGCACCTTTCCTTCAATCTGCTTGAAATATAATGCAGCAGATAAGGGATGACAACCCTTTCCTATCAATGATCCACCGCCAGAGAATTTCCACTGTCCGTAACTCTTTGAATGTGAGCCTGAATGTGATTCTTCCCCATATATCCGGAGGATCTGGGCCCTTGTTTTTTCAATGATCTCCTTTTCCTTCATTACTGCCGGAGCATATATCCAGTTCTCAGCATACATTATCCTTCCCTTGCTTTTTTTTTCCGCTTCGATCATCCTTTTTACACTGGCGAGAGCCTGCTCAAGACCGGTTTCGCGGGGAAATGTATCTCCGTTAAAGGAGTTTGTACCGTCACCGAAGTAACCGGTAAAGGGTTTTTCAACAATTACATGCCGGTCGTTCTCAAGTGCAGAGATGCTTATTGGTTCATGGGTGGAAGGTGGGCTGCATACATGAACGACATCAACATTAGCAATTAATTCATCAAGGTTTTTAAATGCTTTAATATTCCTTGCCCCGGTGAATTGTTCAAGGTGGCTGCGGTTTGGGGAATAGGCTCCTGCAATCTGCACATTAACGCCGAAGACTCTCCTGAGTGCTTCGTAATGGAATTTTGCTGCGAAGCCTGATCCTGCTATTCCGCTCCTGAGAACTTTAAGATCCATATCATTTCAATTCTTTTATTCCCATGTTCCAAAGGGTGAAGCTGAAAATATCGGCATATTGTTCTATTGATTTGCTGACAGGAGTTCCGGCACCATGACCGGCATTTGTTTCTATCCTTATAAGTACCGGATCAGGTCCGGCCTGTGCTGACTGAAGCCGGGCAGCAAATTTGAATGAATGGGCGGGAACTACTCTGTCATCGTGATCTGCTGTTGTGATGAATGTTGCAGGGTAGGAAGTGCCTTCCCTGACATTATGAACCGGTGAATATCCGAGAAGATAGTTAAACATTTCAGGATTGTCGTCCGCTGTTCCGTAATCATAGGCCCATCCGGCACCAGCAGTAAATTTGTGGTACCTCAGCATATCAAGAACTCCGACAGCCGGCAAGGCAACCTTCATAAGATCAGGGCGCTGGGTCATTACAGCACCCACAAGAAGACCACCGTTTGATCCTCCTCTCAAAGCAAGATAAGGCTGCGATGTGTAGTTATTCTCTGTCAGGAAATTTGCTGCAGCAATAAAATCATCGAATACATTCTGCTTATTCATTTTTGTGCCGGCAAGATGCCATTTTTCACCATATTCCCCGCCTCCCCTCAGATTCGGAACAGCATATATTCCACCCATTTCCATCCAAACGGCACTGGTTACTGAAAATTCCGGTGTTTCACTTACGCCGAACCCTCCGTAACCGTAAAGGATAGTGGGATTCTTCCCGTTAAGAGCTGTGTTTTTCTTGTATGTTATTATCATCGGAACCCTGGTGCCGTCTTTTGAATTATAAAAGACCTGTTCCGAATGATAATCTTCTTCATTGAACATTGTAACAGGTTTCTTATATACATCCACTTTCCCTGTTACAGGATCCATTTTATACATTACAGCAGGAGTGATATAGTTTGTAAAAGAGTAAAAGATCGCTTTGTCTGTTTGTTTTCCGCTGAATCCCTCAGCACTTCCCGGTCCCGGAAGGACAAGTTCACGCAAAAGCCTTCCTTCCAGATCGAACTGCTTTACAGAAGATATTGCGTCTTTAAGATAATTGGCAAAAATGAATCCTGATGCTGACGAAGCCTGAAGGACGTTTTCTGTTTCGGGAATAAGATCTTTCCAGTTTTTAACTTCGGGCCGTTCTGCATTAACAGTTATTACTTTGCCATTGGGAGCATTGAGATTAGTAAAAATAAATAGCAGGGACCCTTCATTATGTAAAACAAAGTGGTTATTATCAAAGTTACCGACAATTGTTTTAAAAGAACTGTTAGGGCGGCTGAGATCCTTAATATACAATTCGTTACCAGTTGTTGAATTGGCGGCTGCAACAATCAGATACCTGTCATCATCAGTAACAAATCCTTCTACGTATCTTCTTTTAATATCTGCCCCAAAGACAACCTTGTCATCTTTTTGAGAAGTCCCGAGCCTGTGATAATACAATTTATGATGGTCAGTTTTTGCCGACAGCTCACTGCCATCTGGCCTGTCATAACTGGAATAGTAAAATCCTTTGTTACCTTGCCATGATATTGAAGTGAATTTGATATCCCTGAGAGTATCTCCGATGATCTCCTTTGTATTTGCATCAATCACTATTATCTTGCGCCAGTCGGAACCACCTTCTGATATTGCATATGCAAGGAGCTTGCCATCTTTAGAGAAGCCCATCTCTGCAAGGGATGTAGTGCCGTCTTCCGAAAATGTATTTGGATCAAGAAAGAGTTCAGGATATCCATCTTCTTTCTGACGGTAATAAACATACTGGTTCTGCAGTCCGTCATTTTTGGAAAAATATGTGTATTCTCCTTCAATGAAGGGGATTCTGAATTTTTCGTAATTCCACATCTGGGTAAGGCGTTCCCTTATCTGTTCCCTGTATGGTATCTTATCAAGGTATCCGAAAGTAACCCTGTTCTGGGCCTGAACCCACTCCGCTGTCTCTGCCGACATATCGTCTTCAAGCCATCTGTAGGGGTCTGGTACAATAGTACCAAATATGGTATCGGCAATATTTTCCATTTTAGTCAGCGGATAATTCATTTTTTTATTACTACAGGATATAAATACTAATGCCACAATCAGGAATATACTTAGTCTCATATTTCAGATATTTATCGATTTAAAGATATGTTTTTATCACAAATCAAATCTCTTCAGTCTTATTGCTTTTTCCGTCCTGAAACAAAAAGCCTCTTTAGACCTGCCTGTCTGAAAACCATTGGTTATTTTCAGGTCGGGACAAAGTTCCTTGAACAAAAAGGATAAAGTTTTATGCACAGACAAAGTAAATATTTTTTATAATATTTATTATCTGTTTTTTCAGCAGTTCAAAATTGCAAACAGGTATATGCAATCGGTTGCAGAGCCGAATTTTATTAATAAATTTGACACGGTATCAAGTAATATTGATATTAGATATATTTTTGGGTGTAATAGCATAAAAACTAATATATGGATGAACTTCTTGAGAGAATTTCACGTTGCGTTGAATTTGGAAAGAGCGACAAGTTTTCTCCCTATCCTCCGGATATGAAAGGGCAGGATGGAGCTGATGAGCTTGCCAGACTGGCACTTGAATCAGGCATTAAACCTGGCGATATTCTTGATAAAGCCCTTATTCCGGCAATGTCGCTTGTTGGTGATAAATTCAGCAGGAAGATAATTTATGTTCCACAGATGCTTATGGCTGCAAAAGCCATGAACAGTGCAATGAAGCACCTTAAGCCATTTTTCCAGTCAGGGGAGACTAAGCGAAAGGGCAAATTCATTATAGGGACAGTGTCGGGCGACCTTCACGATATTGGAAAGAACCTTGTTGCTATGATGATTGAGGGTAATGGATGGGAAGTTATAGACCTTGGCGTTGATGTTAGTATAGATAAATTTCTGAAAGCAATAGCTGAAAATCCCGATGCGGTGATAGGACTTTCTGCACTGCTTACGACGACAATGGAAAACATGAAAAAAACTGTGGCTGCGATCAGGGAGAATTATTCCGGATCGAAGATACTTGTTGGAGGCGCCCCTGTTACAATGGATTTCTGCATTAGCATAGGAGCCGACTTCTATTCGCCGGATCCCCAGGGAGTTGTTAATTACCTTAATCAGTTGACGTCATAGATGAAAAGCGGCCTCTGTGACAAATAATCGGGAATCAGATCACAAGTAATACGGATATATTTTAGCTTAAAAATAATGATAACAATTTTAAGAGGTAGCGGCAAGGAAGTCTTGATAGACACTGAAGGACCGGTTGTAATAATCGGAGAATGTATTAATCCCACAGGAAGAAAAAAGCTTGTAAGTACTCTCCTGGAGAATAATATGGATTATGTTCTTGAACTTGCAAAGAAACAGATAGATGAAGGGGCTGATGTGCTTGACGTGAATGTTGGTTTTCCGGGTGTTGATGATGCAAGGCTTCTTCCTGAGACAGTTAAAGTATTACAAGACAATTTTGATGTCCCTTTGTGTGTTGATTCTCCCAATCCTGCAGCTATTGAAGCAGCTCTCAGAGTCGCCAGGGGGAAATGCCTGATCAATTCAGTTAATGGTGAAGAAAGGTCGCTGAATGCTTTGCTTCCGCTTGCCAGAGAATTCGGTGCTGCAATTATCGGGCTCTGCATGGATGACGATGGAATTACTCATGATCCTGAAAAAAGACTTTCAATTGCTGAAAAGATTATTGAAAGAGCTATTCGTGCAGGCATAAAACAAGAAGATGTGATAATTGATCCCCTGGCAATGGCTGTGAGTGCTGATCCCCGTGCCTGTATTGTAACCCTTGAAACTATAAGGCTTGTACATCAGAAACTTGGGAATAATATTACTCTGGGGGCAAGTAACATTTCTTTCGGATTGCCAGACAGGGAATCATTGAACGCTGCTTTTATGGCCATGTCGATTTATAACGGGCTTAGCTGTCCCATTGCCAACCCGGAAAAGATGACGGCCATTGTCAGAGCTGCCGATCTGCTTCTGGGCAGGGATGACTATGCCGTAAGGTTTGTTGATCATTTCCAGCGAAAGCAGTTATAACTTCCTTTTTTGTATGAAAGCCAATGGATGGGAGGAAACAGTTGCCTGAATAGTAAGCGAATCAGGCATCAGGCATCCGGAACCATAAACAGAAATTAAGAAACTCTGCTGAGACGAAAACACAGGCAGTGATGGACACAAATATTTTTAATTTCGATTTCAGGGATCTGAAAATTGATATTGCCCGGATTGAAAGGATCCTCGGTTGTGATAATAGTGAGCCCAGGGATATTATTGGCATGTTATTGAAGGAGGTGCTTAAGGATTGCGAAGATATTGCCGGCATAAAAGCAGAATACAAAATTTTTGATAATCCGGGATTTATTGAAAATGGAAATATTATAAGGATCGGAAAGTCCTCGTTTAATGCTGGAGCAATAATTTTTAAGAATCTCAAAGGATCAGAGTCTGTTGCTCTCTTTCTCTGTACAGCCGGTAAAGAAATTAGTATCAGGGGCCGGAAAGCTGTTGCTGAAGGAGATTTTCTCCGCGGATATATTTACGATATTGTTGGAACTGAAACAGTTGAGGCTGCAGCTGATCTGATGCAAGATCATCTGGAGAGAACATTAAAAATGTGTGGAAAGAAAATCACAAATCGCTACAGCCCCGGCTATTGTGGCTGGGATGTGTCTGAGCAGCATATACTTTTTGATCTTATGCCGGATAATCACTGCGGTGTAATACTCACTCAATCAGCTCTTATGGATCCGGTTAAGTCGGTAAGCGGGATCATAGGCATCGGTAGTAAAGTACACAAAGCTGTTTATGGTTGCAAGGCCTGTGGTATGCAGGAATGTATCTACAGGGAAAAAAGGCGTTAGTGCTTTACGGCATTGAGCTGCAAAGATCAATTACCTAAATAAATAATATCTGTTCTTACAAGCATCTGATCAGCTTATCTTTACGTAGTTGGTCCCATATGGAGCACGTTGCGGGCGTGACAGCATACTGTTAGCTTCATCGTCGTTTATGAATCTCTCTTTGTCAGGATCCCAGTCAAGTTTTCTTCCAACTTTCATAGCAATATGGGTAATAAGGCATACTGTACATGCCCTGTGTCCTGTTTCAACAGGAGAAATCGGTTCCTTGCGCGATTTTATACAATCGAGCCAGTTACCGGGCTGAGAATTGCTTTCATACAGATGTATTTCATTTGGGCCGATCACTGACGATAGTATTTTTGGATCACTGGCGTCAAGAGCTTTTGATTCCTGCGCCTGGGTGATGGGGTCACTTGCCGTAGCCCTGTAGCTTCCGCGTGAAACGAATATCCATCCTTCAGTGCCTTCATATCTTACTCCGTTAGGATAGGTGCCGCTTGTAAGCTGTGTTATCCCGTTCCTGTATTCAGCTACGGACATAAAGTCACCATGTACATCCCATAGTCCTGATTTAGGGAACTGGGCAACAGCCTGAATTGATACGGGGCCTGTTAACTCAGTATCCATTCCCCATGCAGCGGAGTCATAATGATGCTGGCCCCACCCTGTTATCATTCCGGCACCAAACTGTTCGCACCTGAGCCATCCGGGACGATCAAAACCAACCTGAGGATGAACCCTTGTTTCGGTATAATACACTTCTGGCGTTGAACCCAGCCACATATCATAGTTCAGGTTCTTTGGCAAAGGCATTTCGGGTGCTTCCGGTCCGGATGGGTCTCCGGGAAGCCCTATTTTAACAGTATGTAATTTCCCTATGCGGCCGTTTCTTACAAGTTCTGCTGCTAGTCTCCACTGGAAACTTGAACGCTGTTGTGTACCAACCTGAAGGATTATTTTTTTACGTCTGACAACATCGCTCAGCAGACGGCCTTCAGTTACTGTGAGAGAAGTTGGTTTTTCAAGGTAGATATCCTTTCCGGCAAGCGCAGCCTCGAGAGCCGGCTGGGAATGCCAATGGTCCGGAGTGGTTATAAGAACAGCATCAATTGATTTATCAAGGAACATTTCCTTATAATCACTGAATGTTTTTGCACTGACATAATTTGCATTGCCGGTTTTCTTTGAATAAAAATTATCAACATACTCTTTCCCGAGAGTCATCCTTTTGGAATCAACGTCAGAGACAGCTATCACCCTTGCCACATCAAAGCCCATTACTTCTCTTACGTCGCCTCTCCCTTGCCTTCCGCAGCCAATCCATCCAATATTGATATTATCACTGGGCGGATTTTTACCGATAACAGATGCCGGAACGATTGTAGGCAGAATAATTGTCCCTGCAGCAGCTGTAACTGAACTGGCAATGAATTTTCTTCTTTCCATTATAGGGTTATTTAGTTGTTTATCGATGCAATAATGATCTTACACAAATATCGTAAAAAAATCAAAGAGTGTTCCAAAAGACATGTCTTTTATTAAAAACATAAAAGATAGAATAGCAGGTATTTATTCCTGTTAGAAATGAGTTTTAACATCAATACAGGGAATAAATTCAAGGAGTTTTGGCAACCGATTGCAATAATTCTGTGTCGGAAAGACAAAGACTCATATTTTACTTATATTTGGTAATTAATATGTTTGTGAGAGAGAATCGGGATATAACTATTTATGATGTGGCAAAAGCCCTGGGTTTGTCGCCTTCCACTGTCAGCCGGGCTTTGAAGAACCATCCGCATATAAGCAGTGCCACGAAAAAGAAAATATTGGCATGTGCAAGCGAGATGGGTTACAGACATAATAAGTTTGCAAGCAACCTCAGGCAGAAACGCACTAATACCATAGGAGTAGTTGTCCCGAAGCTTAAAAGTTACTTTATGGCTTCAGTGCTGTCGGGCATTGAGAAAGAAACTTCCGGGAACGGATATGGACTGATCATTACACAATCGCAGGAGTCGTGGGAAAAAGAGATCGTTTGTATAAATACCCTCTTTAACAGCAGCGTTGACGGGCTTCTTGTTTCTCTTGCCTCCGATACCGAGAATGCAAATCATTTCAAGAGTTTTTTCAACAGAGGTATACCAATCGTTTTTTTTGATCGTGTAATGGATTGCAACGGTTGTGTAAATGTCGTTATTGATAATTATAAAGCCGGTTACGAGCTTACCTCACATCTTATATCCCGCGGATGCAGGAGGATAATGCATCTTGGAGGGAACATGCTTCGAAATGTCTATTACGAACGTTTCAGAGGTTACAGGCAGGCACTTATTGACAATAATATTGAATTCGATAATAAAATGCTTGTTGTAGGGGATATGTCAAACAAATCAGGAATTGATTTAGTGAATAGCATATTAAAAATGAAACACCGGCCTGATGGTATTTTTACTTCCAACGACACAACAGGTGTGACAATAATTCTTGAGCTTCAGAAGGCAGGCATCAGGGTACCCGATGAGATAGCTGTTGCAGGGTTTAATAATGAGCCTGTGAGCCAGTATGTTACGCCGAATCTGACAACCGTTGATTATCCGGCCCGGGAAATGGGAGAGCTTGCAATGAAAATGCTGCTGAACAAGCTTAATGATCCGAAGGATCAGAATCTTAATGCTGTAATTCTTAATCATAAACTTATAATACGACAGTCTTCACTTAAAGAATCATAATGTTTAAAATCAAATAAAAAGCAGTAATTATGAAATACCTGTACTCAATTATTCTAACCGGACTAATCATTTTCAATTCTTATGAAACCAGGGCTGAAGATGGTTACAGACTATGGCTGAGATATGATGTTATTGCAGACCGCGAAGTCCTTAAAAGCTATAATAAACAGATAGAAGGATTTATCGTTGAAGGAGACTCTCCGGTTATCCTGGCTGCAAAAAGAGAACTTGAAAAAGGTCTTGAAGGCTTGCTTGGCCGTGAAATACCGGCCCTGGGTTCATTCAGTAAGAAAAGAGTTGTAATAGCCGGCACCCCGTCCGGATCTGCTATTATCGGGTCATTGAATCTTCAGGATAAATTGTCCGGGCTTGGTCCGGAAGGTTATACAATTGTCAGTACAAAATATAAGGGCAAAAAGGTGATTGTAATTGCAGCAAACAATGATGCAGGTGTTATGTATGGCATTTTTAATTTTCTGCGGCTTTTGCAGACTAATCAGCCGATAGGATCTCTTTCGTTAAGCCATGTTCCAAAAATTGATATCCGTTTGCTGAACCATTGGGATAACCTTGACAGGTCGGTTGAGAGGGGATATGCAGGATTATCTCTGTGGGACTGGCAATCACTTCCCGGGCAGATTGATGAGAGATATACCGATTATGCAAGGGCAAACGCATCAGTCGGTATTAACGGCACGGTGCTTACGAATGTAAATGCGAATGCCCTTATACTTACCAGGGATTATCTTGTGAAGGTTGCTGCTCTTGCTGATGTGTTCAGGCCTTATGGAATTAAGGTATATCTGACGGCTCGATTCAGTGCGCCGGTTGAGATCGGGAAGCTGAAAACGGCCGATCCTCTTGATCCTGATGTGATTAGATGGTGGAAGAATAAGGCTGATGAGATATACAGCTATATACCTGATTTTGGAGGCTTTGTTGTGAAAGCAAATTCCGAAGGGCAACCCGGCCCACAGGAATATAAAAGGAGCCATGCTGATGGTGCAAACACACTCGCTGACGCAGTTGCTCCTCACGGAGGTATAATAATGTGGAGGGCGTTTGTCTATGATAATAATGTCCCTGATGACAGGGCAAAACAGGCTTATAATGAATTTGTTCCGCTTGACGGTAAGTTCAGAAAGAATGTGATAATACAAGTGAAGAATGGTCCGATAGATTTTCAGCCAAGGGAGCCTTTCCATCCGCTGTTCGGAGCTATGCCGGCAACACCTCTTATGCCGGAATTGCAAATAACCCAGGAATACTTTGGTTCTTCAACGCACCTTGTTTATCTCGCACCACTTTTTGAGGAGTGTCTTAAATCTGACACATACGCAAAGGGCAAAGGATCACTTGTAGCCAGGGTCATTGACGGATCCCTTGAAAATCATTCGCTCACAGCCATAGCGGGAGTGGCAAACACAGGGGATGTAAGAAACTGGACAGGTCATCCCATCGCACAATCAAACTGGTATGCTTACGGTCGTCTTGCCTGGGACCCGTATCTCAGTTCTGAAGAGATTGCTGATGAGTGGATCAGAATGACTTTCTCGAACGACCCCGCTGCAGTAAATACAATTGCAGACATAATGCTTGGTTCGCGTGAAGCAGCTGTGAATTACATGACTCCTCTCGGGCTGCATCATATTATGTATGAAGGACATCATTACGGTCCGGGCCCCTGGGTGAGCAAGGGGAGGCAGGACTGGACTTCTGTTTACTATCACAGGGCTGATGAGAAAGGGATAGGATTTAACAGAACATCTTCGGGTAGTAACGCTGTTAGCCAGTATTTTCCTCCTGTAAGAGATCTTTATGAAAACAGAGAGAGTTGTCCGGAAAATCTTCTTCTCTGGTTTCATCATGTATCCTGGGACTATAGGGTGAAATCCGGGAGGAGCCTTTGGGACGAACTGTGTTTCATGTATCATGAGGGTGTGAAAACTGTTCAGCAGATGCAGGCTCAATGGGAATCACTGAAAAATTTTATTGACAAGGAAAGATTTGAAAGTGTAAAATCACTGTTAGTTAAACAGGAACGGGATGCAAAGATATGGAGGGATGCCTGCATCCTTTATTTCCAGACATTTTCGAAAAGACCGCTTCCCGAAGGACTTGAAAAGCCTGAGCATGATCTGGAATGGTACATAGCTCACAGATACACGGATATCCTTGGAATACCCTGATTGAATGTTAAGATTAAAAATATCTTAATATTTGGATAAATAGAGGGATGCCTTAAATAAAAAATCTTAACTTTAACATTGTTCTTGTTAGCTGGATTTTGTTAAGTTGAACAGTTTTGTTAAATTAAACAGTTACTAAAAGTCACTCAAAATTAAAACATATGCTACTACTTGGAATTGATCTGGGAAGCTCTTCGGTTAAAGCTTCAGTAATTGACGGTGAATCGGGCAAATGCCTTGCATCGGCCTTTTATCCAAAAGATGAAATGAAGATCATCGCAAACAAGCCCGGATGGGCAGAACAGGATCCTGAGATCTGGTGGGCAAACCTGAAATCTGCCATTGCTGACTGTAATAAACAGCTTGGTCCCGAAAAAAATAAAATTGGTGCAATAGGTATTTCCTATCAGATGCATGGACTGGTAGCGGTTGATAAAAATCATAAAGTGCTCAGGCCATCTATTATCTGGTGCGACGGAAGAGCAGTTGAATATGGGGAAAAATCATTCGAAAGGCTGGGCAAGGAATTTTGTTTGTCCCATCTCCTTAATTCTCCGGGGAATTTCACTGCGACAAAACTGGCGTGGGTAAAGGAAAATGAACCGGAACTTTTTAAGAAAATATATAAGATAATGCTGCCCGGAGATTATTTTGCACTACGCATGACAGGGGAACTGCTGACAACTTATTCAGGCCTTTCTGAAGGGATATTCTGGGATTTCCCGAGGAATGAGATCTCAAAGGAGCTGCTTGATGATCTTGGGTTCGATAAGGATCTGCTTGCAAAGGCAGTACCATCATTCTCACAACAGGGCAAACTGGAAAAAGCAATTGCAGAGGAACTTGGATTGCCGGCGGGCATACCAGTTGCCTACCGGGCAGGAGATCAGCCAAACAATGCTCTTTCACTCAATGTTCTTGAACCCGGCGAAGTTGCTGCAACAGCCGGCACCTCAGGAGTTATTTATGGTGTGACTGATCAGAAGAAATACGATCCTTTGTCAAGGGTAAATACTTTTCTTCATGTAAACCATTCTGAAGCAAAACCGCGCCTGGGAGTCCTGCTGTGTATAAACGGAACCGGAATACTGAATTCCTGGTTAAGGAGAAATGCCAGCAATAATCTTTCATATGAGCAGATGAATGAACTGGCGGAAAAAATCCCCGTAGGTTCGGAAAACCTTTCAATACTGCCGTTTGGAAACGGAGCAGAAAGGATGCTTGGCAACAGAGACATTGGAGCAAGGATAAATGGAATTAATTTCAATTCCCATTCAAATGCACATCTTTTCAGAGCAGCTCAGGAAGGTATCGTTTTTTCAATAAGGTATGGTCTTGACATAATGAAAGAAACAGGCATCGTTCCTTCCGTAATAAGAGCCGGAGCTGCAAATATGTTCCAGAGCGCTATTTTCAGAGAGGCACTTTCATGTATCTCGGGAACAGAGATACATCTGTACAATACCGATGGCTCTATTGGTGCGGCAAGAGGAGCAGGGATAGGATGCGGATACTACAAATCAGCACAGGAGGCTTTTGCCGGTCTTAAGGAAGTGGGAATTACAAAACCTGATAAATCAAAAATTAAAGCCTATGAATCGGCTTATGAGCTATGGAAGAAATCTCTGGAGTCTGTTTAGATCGTGAATTTTTTTAATACGATTATCAGCTCAGAATTAATAAATAAATCAATAAAGAGACAAAAGAATTTTCTGAATTTCATAAAGTTTTCTAAATTGTGCAAGTAAATTTAATGTTAAACTAAATACTTAAAAATATGGCAAAAGTGAAAAAAGAGTATTATCCCGGCATCGGCAAGATTAAATTTGAAGGCAAAAAGTCAAAGAATCCTTTGGCTTTCAGATGGTATGATCCTGAGCAGGTTGTTTCGGGCAAGAAGATGAAGGATCATCTTCGCTTTGCAATTGCATACTGGCATTCTTTCTGCGGTGACGGTACCGATCAGTTCGGTAACGCAACTCACCAATATCCGTGGAATGATGCTTCACCCGAAGATAGAATCAAAATGAGGCTTGATGCTGCTTTTGAATTTATTACCAAAATAGGAGCCCCCTATTATTGTTTTCACGATGTTGACGTTGTAGGAGGTGAAGGAACAGTTTTGGATATTGAAAAACGCCTTGAGAAATTTGTTCCTGTTATGAAAGAAATGCAGAAACAGACTGGCGTTAAACTCCTTTGGGGAACCGCAAACCTGTTTTCAAATCCGCGCTACATGAACGGAGCAGGTACAAATCCTGATTTTGAAGTTGTGGCAAATGCAGGTGCTCAGCTGAAAAGCGCAATACAGGCAACAATAGATCTTGGTGGTGAGAATTATGTTTTCTGGGGTGGAAGAGAAGGTTATATGACTCTACATAACACAGATATGAAAAGAGAGCTCGACCACATGGGAATGTTGTTGACACTGGCAAGGGACTATGGCAGGAAGAATGGATTCAAGGGAACCTATCTTATTGAACCTAAACCAATGGAGCCTACAAAACACCAGTATGACTATGATGCTGCAACAGTTGTAGGATTCCTCCGCCAGCACGGACTAGATAAGGATTTTAAACTCAATATTGAAGTAAATCATGCCACTCTTGCTGGACATACATTTGCTCATGATCTTCAGGTTGCTGCCGATGCAGACATGCTTGGAAGCATCGATGCAAACAAGGGTGATTACCAGAACGGATGGGATACTGATGAATTCCCGACAAATATTTATGAACTGACCGAAGCAATGATGGTTATTCTCAGAGCAGGCGGATTCACAACAGGAGGCATCAATTTTGATGCACGCAAAAGAAGGAATTCCACTGACCTTGAGGATTTATTCATAGGACATGTTAGTGGTATGGATAATTTTGCCAGGGCACTTGTGATTGCAGATAAGCTATTGAATGAAAGCGATTATCTTAAGATGAGGAAGAATAGATATGCTTCATTTGATAAAGGACCTGGTAAGGATTTTGAAAAAGGCAAACTTACCCTTGAAAAACTAAGAGATCTGGCTGCAGAATTCGGAGAACCCAAAGTAATAAGTGGCAAGCAGGAGCTCTACGAACAGCTGATCAATATGTATATTGAATAATTTTTCCCACTTACTTTATAATATTTGCCCGTCATACCTGTGTTGTAAACAGGAATAATGACGGGCAAATTGTTTTTATCCGGCAGGTGCGGATTCGTTTATTTCACTGAGGTAACAATTTCAAATACCGGTGGACTTGCAATTGATTTTTTGACCTTACACAACTCTGCAGCATTTATCAGGGAGTTTCTGTATTTCTCCGGGAATTCAGGGGGGATCCGGATATCGATCTTAATGTTGACCGGGAGACCTGTTTCCTTATTATACTGTGTTGTCAGGATCATTTTAATATCATCGGCCGGGATTTTCCTGTTATCGCAGAACGACTTGACATAGATACCTGCACATGTTCCTATTGAAGCCATATACAAATCAAATGGTGAAGGAGCGCTATCCGTTCCGCCATTATTGACAGGCTGATCGGTCCTTATTGAATGACCATGATGATGAGCTGTGATTACTTTCCCGCCATCAAATGTTATTTCCATTATTAATAATGTTTAAATTGAATATTGCTTTAACACTTTCAGACTTATTTCTTCAGGATTGTTTTAAGCACTTTCTCTTTTTCAAGCTTTTTGGTACAGAAGAACCAGTCGTAACATGTCATATCTTCCTTGCCTTCCATGCGCGATTTTGCAACGCCGCATGATCCTGCAGTCGGCACGATGACATCATCACCAGGTCTCCAGTCGGCAGGCAATGCAACAGAGAATGCATCAGCTGTCTGCAGACCGATAAGTACCCTGTAGAGTTCGTCAAAGTTGCGACCCATGCTCAGTGGGTAATAAATTATTGTACGGATAATGCCTTTCGGGTCGATGAAGAATACTGCTCTTACAGCTTTTGTCGAACTCTCACCTGGCTGAAGCATGCCGTATTTTTTTGCTACTTCCATTGTAATGTCCTCGATAAGCGGGAAATTGACTTCTACATTCTTCATACCCTTGTATTCAATTTTTTCTTTAATTGTACGAAGCCATGCTATATGGCTGTAGAGTCCATCAACTGATAATCCTACCAGTTTGCAGTTAGCTTCATTGAATTGCTTTTCCATTGACGCAAATGTCATGAATTCTGATGTGCAAACCGGTGTAAAATCAGCAGGGTGACTGAACAATATTACCCAGCTTCCTTTGTAATCACCGGGAAAATTAATATCGCCCTGTGTTGTTACAGCTTTGAATTCAGGTGCTTTTTCGCCGATAAGCGGCATTGAATATGTCTTTGTTTCTTCCATGATGAAAAGATATTAGTTATTAATAATTAATAGAATAGTACTTATTAAGTTTTATCATTTGTGAATTCCCCAATTATTTGGAGTTGGAGATCTTTCATTTTGAAATTAGGAAACTTCTTGTTTTTAAAATAATTATCAAGGAGCTTACGGAGTTCTGAGTCATAGTAATCGTCGATGCGCTCCGAATTAAGGGAATAAAGATGATAGTGCTTTTCCTTAACTGCATCATACCTCATTATACCATTGTTCGTATTCATTTTCTCTATGATGCCTGAAGCGGCAAATTTATCAAGGATCTTGTAAATCGTACCGATAGACATATTGGGATAGGTGTCTTTGATCTGGTTTGCTATTTCTTCTGCTGTCGGGTGAGTATCAACATTCATTATTAATTCCAGAACCGCTGTTCTTTGGGGAGTTACTTTCAGGTTATGTTTTTCAAGTATCCGAATAATGTTTTCGTTTTCCATTTTGGATAAATTATTTATAAATGAGTTATTAATCTAATTGAATGTTGAATAGGATTTTTTGCCATGAATTCATTGTCATATCTGCTGTAAAGATAATAATTATTATCAGACATATATTATTTTTTAATAATAAAAATTAAAAATAAATTATCTTCATTAGACTAAAGAACTCCGAAAATAGTTTTAATTATATAGTATCAAAACCCATAAAATAAAAATATACGAGTCGGGTTCACAATTCCGGAAATATACTGAGCAGATAATTTTCAGGATCCTATATTGAAGAGATAAAAAAATCCTCCTGCGAATCATTCACAGGAGGATTTTTAATTCAGATTTCTTTCAGAAAATTTATTACTTCTTCTTCCAGAGTTTTTCTATGTCTTCCAGAGTTTTGCCTTTTGTTTCAGGTACAAATTTCCAAACGAATAATGCTGCAAGTATGCCCATTATTCCATATATCCAGTATGAAAATCCATGATTAAACAGTTCGGTCAGTCTCTGGTTGTCGTTCAGTATCGGGAAAGTTGTTGATACGAGCCAGTTTGCAAGCCATTGTGCTGAAACTGCTATTGACATGGCACCGCGGATGCTGTTCGGGAAGATCTCTGAAAGCAGAACCCATGTGACAGGTCCCCAGCTCATGGCAAAGAATGCCACATAAGTGAGCATTAATATGAGGGCGAAGACACCTTCATTATGAGTTGAGAAGGAGAATCCCAGACCGATCATGCTAACTGCCATACCCAATGCTCCGATTATCATAAGAGGTTTTCTTCCGAATTTATCGACTGTAAGGATTGCAACAACCGTAAATGTGAGATTAACAGTACCAACAAAGATTGTCTGTAGCAGCGATGCGTTTGTTGAGGCCCCCATGTTCCTGAAAATATTACCGGCATAGTAGAGGACCACATTAATACCTACAAATTGCTGGAATACGGAAAGCATTATTCCAATGAAGATTACGAAAAATCCGTATGACAACCAGGGAGCGTTTTTTTCAACTAGAGTTTCCTTTATCTCCTGAAGAATGCCCGGAGACCTATCGGTCCCGGAAATTTTATCAAGCAGTTTAAGAGCTTTATCTTCTTTTCCTTTCATAACAAGGAACCTGGGAGTTTCCGGAACGAACAGAAGAAGAATAAGGAAGAGAGCTGCAGGAATTGCCCCTGAGAAGAACATCCAGCGCCAGCCTTCATTTATGAGCCATTCGTGGCTTCCCTGTCGGGCTATGAAATAATTTACAAAATAAATTACCTGCATTCCGAAGATAATAGCGAACTGGTTGAAAGAAACAAGTTTGCCCCTGCTTTCTGCGGGTGCTATTTCAGCAATGTACATTGGTGAGATCATTGAAGCGATACCTACTCCTATACCTCCGACTATCCTCCAGAAGAAGAATGAAAAAACAGGGAGAGTTCCGAACAGGTTGAGAGCTTCAGGTTTCCACGCACCGATGGCCGAGAGCAGGAATGCTACTGCAGCAACAATAAGTCCGTTTCTTCGTCCTAAGGATTTCGATATGAAACCTGCAAGAGCACCCCCAATTATACAACCAATTAATGCACATGCAACGATGAATCCTTTCAGTATATCAGCTGTGGCCCGTAGTTCAGCCGGATCAGTCGGGATTGCTTTTTTGAGGAAGCTGACCATCCAGATTATTACAAGCAGCATCAACACTCCTACAGTTATAGTCCCTTTCTTGGCACCCAATAGTTTCACTATCTGAGCGGATATAATAATTACAATAATAAATATCGAGATCGAAAGCAGTATTCTGTACTCACTGATAAGTCGCACAGCATAGGAATAATTTTCCGGATCAAGCATCTTTGTAATAAAGAGCTCAACAAGAGATTGTTCCGCTCCATTTACTACAGCAGTGTCATAACCAAATAACAGGCCGCCTAATGTGGCAACCAGGGTCAGGGCAATAATGTAAACAGGATTACCTTTTTTAGCGTAAGTTCCTGCGGTCTTGGCAGACTTGGTTTCAGGTGTCATAGTTTCTGTTATTATTTATAATGTACAAATATATTAAAAATCAAATACCATCTAAATTTCTGCAAAATATGAACTAGCTATGCATGTACAAGAGCATTTTGATGCTGTATCTGTGAAAAACAGGAGATGAAAGACATGAAAATATCCCCATTTATTGCCGGTTGATTGTCGGCCCGGAGGGAATCGAACCCTCGACCCCATGATTAAGAGTCACGTGCTCTGCCAGCTGAGCTACGGGCCGTTTATTGAAATGGCAAATTTAATATTTTGTACAGATTATTATTAAGAATACGGAAAATTTGTGAAATAAAATCACAATCTGATCCTGATACCTCCGAATATTGTTGCCCCTGGCATAAAATAATGTTTGTTAGTCTCAGTGTAATTCAGTTGTAACTGCTGGATCACTGTTGAGATGAGCAAAGAACAGAAAACTTAATCGGTTAAAGATTAAATTGTTACGGAAAGATTTTTTTGATATATCCATTCGGAAGGGAAGCCCTGATCCCTTTTTATTTGGTTCCGGCGGCATTGAATTGACATAAAGTATCAAATTAAAAGTGACAGACTTTTCTTTTAATTAATTTGGAAAGTTTGGATATGAATTTTACTTTTACGCCCGAAATTTCAATAACAAATGGACGATTATCCGGCGAATATATTAAACTAAGCTCTGGAGCAGAAAGGGACCGGATCCTTATGACCACCCGGCTCTGCATCAGAAGCAGAAAGGAGGTGGCGATGACTTTACTTACAACATTTTATTTAAGCAGAATAATTGGCAAAGAAGTTTTTGGCACTGATGGCGATGTAATCGGTACCATTAAGGATATTCTTATTGGTGCAGCTCCTTCCGGACTGAACGAACCGGAACAACAGATGGTGACAGGAGTAAAACTGAAGATCAGGAAAAACACAAAGATCTATTCTTTCAGGACTTTTCGCGTAGTAAAGGCAAGAGAAATGCTTAATGTAACGTGTTCAGGCCTGGAAGAACTGGAGAAGGAATTTATTGAGAACGGACTTTTGCTTGTTGAAAACATACTCGACAAGCAGATTGTCGATCTGAACGGACGTAAACTGGTAAGGGTTAATGATGTACGACTTGCAACAATTCCTACCGGGACTTATGCCGTTGCTGTTGATGTCGGGATTGACGGACTTCTGCGCAGGATAGGGATCTCAAATCCAATAAAGAAAATTCTGTCTGTTTTTAATGTGAACATCCCCACCAAATACATTCTTTGGGATGATGTTCAGGCCATTGACTTCTCCAATCAGAACATAAAGCTTTCGAAGAGTTATGCGAAGCTGCATACTCTTCATCCCTCCGATCTTGCAGATATACTGGAAGATCTTGGAAAAAAATCGAGCACATCGCTCTTCTCTGCCCTCGACGAGGAAAAAGCTGCTGATGTTCTTGAAGAACTCGAACCCAGTGCCCAGGTACACATTATTGAAAGTTTACCCGTTGATAAGGTGGCTGATGTGCTTGAGAAAATGCCGGCAGATGAAGTTGCTGATATACTTGATGAACTTGAGGAGGAAAAAGCAGAGCTTCTCCTGAGGGAAATGGAGGCTGAATCATCACAGGAGGTGCGGGAACTTCTTGAATATGACGACAATCTTGTCGGAAGTATCATGACAACTGATTATCTCTCTTTCACCGGAATCAAAACAATTGAAGAGGTTCTCAACGAACTCAGGATAAAAAAACCGGAAGCATACGAGCTATATAACATGTTTGTTACAGAGGATGATGATAAGCTTATCGGAACTTTTACATTGCGTGATCTTGTTATATCGGAACCAGAGAAAACACTTTATGAAATAATGAAGTCGGAACCCATTTCTCTGTTTGATGACCAGAAAGCGAGTGTTATTGCTGAGATAGTATCGAAGTACGACTTACTGGCAGTACCTGTTGTTGATGAAAATGAACAGCTTCAGGGAATGGTTGTTGTTGATGATGTTGTTGATGATCTTATAAGTGAGCGGAAAACAAGGAAAAGGTAATTATTTGACGAGATGGAATTGGTAAGGCTAAAAAGGCGTAATTTTTTCAGAAGGCTGGGGATCTTCCTTATGATTCTGGGGCCGGGAATAATAACGGGAAGTGTCGATAATGATGCCGGGGGGATAACGACTTACTCGATTGCCGGTGCTCTGTATGGCTACGGATTGATATGGACACTGATTCCCTCCTTTATAGTACTTGTTGTTGTTCAGGAAATGAATGCGAGAATGGGAGTAGTAACGGGGAAAGGTCTTGCTGATCTAATCAGGGAGAACGCCGGGATAAAGATTACCTTTTTCATTTTTATTGGCCTGCTGTTAACGGGTATCGGTAATACTACAACTGAGTTTGCCGGAGTGGCAGGCAGTATGGAGGTGTTCGGGGTTACAAAATATATATCGGTGCCTGTTGTCGCTGTAATGGTCTGGCTGCTTGTTGTGAAGGGCACATATAAGATAGCCGAACGTATTTTTCTGATTTTCAGCATGTCACTGCTTACATATATTGTTTCCGCAATTATGGGAAAACCCGACTGGGGAGAGATTGGTTCGGCGGTTATAAACCCAAAACTGGAGATAAGTAAAGGCAGTATGACAATGATTGTAGCTCTCGTTGGCACAACAATAGCTCCCTGGATGCAGTTCTACTTGCAGTCGACTGTAATTGAAAAGGGGCTGAAAATGAAACATTATAAATACACTGTTGTCGATCTTGTCGTCGGCTGTGTTATTGCCGTCGTTGTTGCTTTCTTCATAATGGTTGCCTGCGGATCGACTTTATATCCAAACGGCATAGTTATTAATGAAGCCAAGGATGCAGCAATGGCACTCAGGCCTCTTGCCGGGAATTTTGCATCTTATGTTTTTGCATTCGGGCTTTTCATTGCATCAATATTTTCTGCTACAATACTTCCTCTTGCAACTGCATATTTTGTTTGCGAAGCTTTTGGCTTTGAGACAGGCATGGATAAGAAATGGGATGAAGCAAGGGAGTTTTACGTACTTTATACTGGCATCCTGATAATTTCTGTTGTGATAATTCTGATCCCAAATGCTCCTTTGATACCGATATCTCTCTGGTCGCAGGTAATTAACGGCATACTCCTTCCGGTTGTCCTTATAAGCATGATGATACTCATAAACAAAAAGAAAATAATGGGCAATTATGTTAATGGAAGGATTACAAATATTATCGGCTGGGGCGCTGTAATAATCCTTATAACCTTGTCATTGGCGCTTCTGATCCTTTCGCTGATAAATTAATGGAATGACTGTTGCCTCTGCATCGTCAGACTTGTAATAATTGTCAGATAATAATATTTATTTTCATAAATTAGAGGCCTTGTCATTTGCTGACACAGATGATATTTGTTTTACCGAATAAATTTCCGTGAGCATTGGAGCAGAAAGGTTACTTTGATTCGTTCAGTTACAATACACCTGTAAAGGAACATTTGAATCTTTGGGAAAGATTTCGCCTTGATAACAGGCTGTATTTCATTTATAAATATGCTATAATCATATTCCGGACAAGGAAAGAAGCCAGGCAGGGCATATATGACAGAAAGGCATGGGCTGATTCATCATTTTACATATTCAGATTCATCGAAAAGGCAGGGGGGAAATTCCATATCTCTGGCATGGAGAATATTGCAAAGGAAGAAGGTCCTGTAGTCTTCATAGCCAACCATATGAGTACTCTTGAGACAATGATACTGCCGGGAATAATTGCTCCCCACAGGGAAGTTACTTTTGTTGTCAAGGAAAGCCTTGTAAGGCATCCCTTGTTCTGTGATGTGATGAAATCGAGAGACCCGATAGTTGTAGGCAGGAGTGATCCCCGGAAGGACTTTGAAGTGGTAATGAGCGGCGGCCAGGAACTGTTATCAAAGGGAATATCGGTAATTATTTTTCCGCAGAGCACAAGGAGTCTTATATTCAAACCGGAAGAGTTCAATTCTCTTGGAGTCAAACTGGCTAAGAAAGCCGGAGTGAAGGTTGTCCCCATTGCATTAAAGACTGATTTTTGGGGTAATGGTAAGATAATAAAGGAGTTGGGGCCAATAGACCATAAAAAAGAGATCTATTTCAGGTTCGGCGACCCGATAAATATTAAGGGTACCGGAAAAGAGGAAAACCGGGAAATAATTGAGTTCATAAAGGCTTCTCTGAAAGAATGGGAAATATCTGAAAAATAAATAGTGTATTTTTTACATTTAACTAAAATATTTCATAGATTTGATCGGGGTATCCCTTGATCTGAAGTTACTTATCTCTTACGGGACACCTTATAAGATTCTGTATGTTATTTAATAAATGATTATTAATTACTTATAACTATTAAAATGGCAACATTAGATTGGATTGTTCTTGGTATTTTCTTTCTGGGGTTGATCGGAATAATAATCTGGGTTATACATCAGAAAGATAAAGATACTACTGACTATTTTCTTGCCGGCAAGAATGCCGGATGGGTCTCAATAGGATCATCAATTTTTGCTTCGAACATCGGATCAGAACATCTTGTCGGACTGGCCGGTGCGGGTTTTGTTAGCGGGATGGCAATGGCGCATTGGGAGATACAGGCCTGGCTCATTCTTTTACTTGGATGGGTATTTGTACCTTTTTACGACAGGATCAAGATTTATACAATGCCTGAGCTGCTTGA
Organism: Bacteroidales bacterium; assembly: GCA_035414025.1. Classification (GTDB taxonomy): domain Bacteria; phylum Bacteroidota; class Bacteroidia; order Bacteroidales; family VadinHA17; genus LD21. The sequence continues at coordinate 30,732 of DAONXX010000016.1, forward strand.
AAAACGCTTTTCACCGGAATCCAGAACTATTCTTTCGGTAATCTCCCTTGTCAGCTATGTTCTTACAAAAGTTGCAGTAACAGTCTATGCTGGTGGGGTCGTTTTTGACCAGGTATTTAATATCGAGTCAGTTGTAATTTTTGGCAGGGAAATAGATTTTTTCTGGGTTAGTGCAATAGGTCTTGTTGTTATAACAGGCTTATACACAGTGCTCGGAGGGATGAAAGCCGTAATGTACACATCTGTACTGCAGACTCCGGTATTGCTTTTCGGTTCGATTGTAATTCTGATTGTCGGACTTGCAAAGGTAGGAGGTTGGGCTGAAATAGAAAATGCCATGGGAGACAATCTCAGGCTTATAAGGCCGGCATCCGATCCTGATTTCCCATGGACCGGCGTACTTCTGGGTTCTGCAATTATTGGTTTCTGGTACTGGTGTACAGATCAGTTTATTGTTCAAAGGGTACTGTCAGGAAGCAATCAGAAACAGTCACGAAGAGGGACTATACTTGCAGGTTATTTCAAATTACTTCCGGTATTCATTTTCCTGATTCCGGGAATGATAGCATTTACCCTTAACCAGAAAGGACTTTTGGCGGTCAGCAGCAGCGATTCGGCTTTTGCAGCAATGGTGGCAACTCTTCTGCCAAAAGGTGTCACAGGGATAGTGGTTTGCGGACTTCTTGCGGCTCTTATGAGCTCACTTGCCTCATTATTCAATTCTTCTGCTATGTTGTTCACGGAAGATTTTTACAAAAAGATGCGACCCAACCAGACTCCCCTGCATTACCTTAATGTGGGACGTATGGCAACAGCTGCGGTTGTTATTCTGGGAGTTTTATGGATCCCTGTTATGCTTGGTCTGGGTAAAGTATTGTATGAATACCTTCAGGGGGTTCAGGGAATGTTGGCCCCGGCTATTGCCTCAGTATTCCTCCTTGGAGTGTTCTGGAAAAGAATGACATCTAAAGCTGCTTTCTGGGGAATGATATCAGGGTTCACACTTGGAATGTTCCGTCTGGCGCTTAATATTATTTATGGATTGGGTGGAAAAATAGGAGCGCTGGTCAAATCAGTTCTTTATATAGATACAGAGAGTGCGAGAGTGGAAAATATTCAGGATCTGTCATCTGTTGCAGATAAGATACAGAAATCCTTTCCTCCTGATATTGCTGCATCACTCATTGAAAAAATAAACCAGGCCAAGGCTTCACTTGCTACTTTGACTATGGAAGGAAAAACTCATGCCTCGGAACTGATTGCGCAGGTAAAAGATGGTGTGCATCAGCACTTTCTTGACACCGGAGGAATATTCTATAAAATAGCATCTATAAACATTTATGAATACACAGTGCTTCTTTTCTTTTTCAGCATTATTACAATGGTACTGATAAGTTTGTTTACAAAAGCTCCGACACCTGAACAACTTAAATATACTTATGCAGCAGCAACACCGGAAGATAAGAAACTGACAAGGGAAAGCTGGAATAAATGGGATGTTATTCATACAATAATAATTCTCGGAATAATTGTTGCCTTTTATATTTATTTCTGGTAAAATTTAATCTAAATAATATGGATAAAAATAAAAACAAAGAAGTCTGGTTTGTAACAGGAAGCCAGCATCTGTACGGGCCCGAAACACTGAAACAGGTTGAGGATGACTCCCGTAAAATCACAGCATTTCTGGATGAATCGCCTAAGGTGTCACAGAAAGTTATTTTCAAGCCTGTTCTTACAACTCCCGAATCAATATTTGAACTGTGTTCAGAAGCTAATAATGCAAGGAATTGTATAGGCTTAATAACCTGGATGCATACATTCTCCCCTGCCAAGATGTGGATAAAGGGATTATCAGTGCTGAATAAGCCATTCCTGCATTTCCATACTCAGCTCAACAGGGACATTCCATGGGATTCAATTGATATGGATTTCATGAATCTTAACCAGTCTGCTCATGGTGACCGTGAATTTGGGTTCATAGGATCCAGGATGAGGTTAAACAGGAAGGTAGTTGTCGGTCATTATCTTGATCCCGAGGCCATTGATCGTATTGCCGTATGGGTAAGAGCTGCCACTGCCTATGATGATGCCCGCATCAT
>DAONXX010000017.1:0-31155 GCA_035414025.1 Bacteroidales bacterium
GCATTCTGAGTTATTATGAGATCCTGTATACATTTCCGGGATAGCATTTGATAAGACCCTTGAATTCCATTTGCAGGAGTAGGGATGATAGTTTAAAGACAGGCATATCGAGAGATCGGCATACGGCATCTATTGTCATTTCATTTTCAGCTGAAAGAAGTTCATATACGGATTTTTCCTTATCATCAAGTTCAGAGAAGAGTGACTTCTGGGCAGGAACTTTTGATTTTTCGGGTTGCCAGTTGAGAGAATACTCAATATCAGAAGCATTTTCTACAAGAACGGCTTTGTTTGTTTTGATCAGGTTATTGCATCCGGCTGACCATTGATCATCAGGCCGGCCGGGAACAGCAAGCACATCCCTGTTATATGAGTTTGCAATATCTGCAGTAATAAGGGCTCCGCCCTTTATCCCCGATTCAATTACAAGGGTGGCATCGGACATACCTGCTATTATCCGGTTCCTTTTAATGAAATTGTTTCGCTCAGGCAGGGAATCAGAAAGGAAGTCGCTGAGAAGGCCGCCGTTTTTAAGAATGGTCCCGGCAGTAGCTTTGTGTATTGATGGATACATAGTCTTGAATCCATGGGCAAGAACAGCTATTGTCTGAAGATTATTTGATATTGCTGCTCTGTGAGAAGCAATGTCAATACCGTAGGCCAGTCCACTGACTATTATAAGGTCGGGATGTCCGGCTGCCAGTTCTCCGATGATTTTTTTGCAGGTATCCTTTCCCCTGTCGGTTGCATTTCTGGTTCCTACAATGCTTAGGATCTTCAGGGAATTAAGATCTGCAGTGCCTTTATAAAAAAAGGTTACCGGCGAATCATCACATTGTCTGAGTCGGAAAGGGTAGTCGTTGTCGAGGTAAAAAAAAGTTTTTATACTATTTGCAGTAACATATTCAGCTTCCCTTTCAGCAATATCGAGGTAAGACCGCTCACTTATATAGCTGGCCAGACTGGATCCTATGCCTGGTATTTTGATCAGGTTTCTGTAAGGTTCATGAAATACTGCTTCAACACTTCCAAGGAATGAAACAAGTTTGCGGGCATTGATATCACCTATTCCCGGGATCAGACTCAAAGCAATTTTATGCTTAAGGGAAATATTTTCAGGCATGGCACTAAGGATTGAGACCTGTAAATATAAAAAAAGGCGGGCATCCGGAGATAGCAGAGCCTGCCTTTTTTATGTATTTTATAGATGGATATTCTAAATCACACCCATATCAAGCATTGAATTTGCCACTTTAAGGAAGCCGGAAATATTCGCTCCTTTTACATAATCGGTAAAACCGTCATCCCTTTTGCCGTATTTGACACACTGCTCATGAATGTTTCGCATTATTTCAAGCAGTCGCGTATCGACTTCCTGACAATTCCATCTCAGTTTCATTGAATTCTGTGTCATTTCCAGTCCTGATGTTGCAACACCACCCGCATTGACTGCTTTACCCGGAGCGAAAAGGATCTGGTTATTCTTAAAGATATCAACAGCTTCGGGGGTGCATCCCATATTTGATACTTCTGCTACAAGCTTAACGCCATTTTTGACAAGATTTCTCGCATCTTCTCCGTTAAGTTCATTTTGTGTTGCACAGGGCAAGGCGATATCTACCTTTACTTCCCAGGGGCGTTTGCCTTCATGAAATTCAACACCTTCAAATTTTTGAGAGTATGGTTTTACAATATCCTGGTTGGAGGACCGGAGTTCCAGCATATATTCTATTTTTTTACCTGCGATCCCTTCAGGGTCATAGATATATCCATCAGGTCCTGAAATAGTTACAACTTTAGCTCCAAGTTCCGTAGCTTTTAGGGCTGCTCCCCATGCTACATTACCAAAGCCTGAAATAGAGATGGTTTTTCCCTGTAAAGTTTTTTCCCTTGTTTTAAGCATTTCCTGAACAAAATAGATAGCACCGAATCCGGTAGCTTCGGGTCTTATTAACGATCCCCCCCAGTTACTGCCTTTGCCGGTGAGTACCCCGGTGTGATTGCCTTTAATTTTTTTGTACATTCCGTACAGGTAGCCTATTTCACGTCCGCCAACCCCTATATCACCTGCGGGAACGTCAGTTTCAGGTCCTATATGTTTCCAAAGTTCCAGCATAAAAGACTGACAGAAACGCATCACTTCTGTATTTGATTTTCCTTTTGGATCAAAGTCAGCCCCCCCTTTGCCTCCCCCCATTGGAAGTGTTGTAAGGGCATTTTTGAAGATCTGTTCAAAGCCGAGGAATTTAAGAATGCTCAGATTAACGCTTGGGTGAAAACGGAGCCCTCCCTTATAAGGACCTATAGCATTATTGTATTGAATTCTGTAACCCAGATTAACTTTAACATTACCTTCATCATCAATCCATGGTATTTTGAAAATAATGATGCGATCAGGTTCGACTAAGCGTTCAATTATTTTTGCAGATTCGAACTGGGGATTATTATTATAGACCTCCTCAATTGATTCAACAACTTCCCTTACTGCCTGTAAATATTCAACCTCTCCCGGATGTTTTTTTTCAAGGTTGGTCATTAGTTTGTCAACGTTCATTATATATAAGATTTTAGTTAATATTTAGATTCTGATAATTCGAAAACAATTTGTATCATATTCATTAAGAATGATTTAACTCGTGTTATCCAAAAGAGTCGGGCTATTTTTTGGGAGAATATGATGAGAGCGATCTGAAAAGTTTTTCTTTCTGATCTTTTGTCAGAGCACTGATATACACTGGAGGGAATTTGGCAGTGTCGGGTCCTGTTTTTTGATACAGGGTTATATTACTGCTTAGCCCAAAATATTTATTAACAGTACTGTATCCTGCAAAAGTTGGTTTATAGATCTCTATTGAATTCTTTTTACCTCCCACTATTCCGGCATTGAAATATCTGAATACAATATTTTCACCTTCATCAGAATAGAAAACATACTGATAATTTAAGATCATAGGGATTAATGCTATTACTAACCAGATAAGGACAATAATAAGAGTCCATATTCCATCATCAATGCCAAGAAGCGGAAATTTTATCAGTTTAATCAGGTAGGCCAATGCTATCCATGCTATTGCCAGTATAGTGGCAAAAAACAATTTGATCCTGAAATTAATAATTGTTTTACTATTATCGAAAGTCATTAATCTTAGTATTAATAAAACTATCCTTTTTCTGATAAATTTGCCGTAAAATTAAGAAAACAAAATTAAATGGCCAGTTTTCGTTAATATTTTACAGATCATTTTTTGAACCTGACGGGGTTCTCTTTGCTTTGAAAAATTTGATTATAAGTTCTCTGCATTCATTTTCAAGCAATCCTTCAATTACTTTTGTTTTTGGATGTAAAAGCTGGCCCTTTATTTTAGTATATCCTTTCTTTTCATCAGATGCGCCGTAAATCAGTTCTGAAGCCTGGCTCCAGCCTATAGCAGCTGCACACATGGCGCAGGGTTCAAGGGTAACATAGACTGAACATTCCTTAAGGTATTTTCCTCCCAACCAGTTTGTTGCAGAAGTGATCGCCTGCATTTCTGCATGTGCAGTCGGATCCTTCAATGTCTCAGTCAGGTTGCTTCCCCTTGCAATTATTGTATCCTTATGAACAATAACTGCACCAACAGGGACTTCCTGCTTATCGAAAGCTTTGCGTGCTTCTTCCAAAGCCTGCTTCATGAACCTCTCTCTTGAATTTTCGGACATAGTTATTTGAAAGCAGACTAAATATAGTAAGAAAATATCATTATACCTTTGTTGTTCCATCCTCTGACCAATTTTTCTTATTTTTGATGAAATTTTCAAAATCAGATAATGTTCAGGACACATACATGCGGAGAGTTGACAATCAGCGATACAGGGAACAATGTTATCTTGTGCGGATGGGTGCAGAAGTCAAGAGATCTCGGAGGCATGACCTTTGTTGATCTGCGCGACCGCTACGGCATTACCCAGCTTGTTTTCGACATTGAAACTGACAAACCTCTTTGTGAGAAGGCACGGAAGCTAGGCAGGGAATATGTAATCCAGGCCAAAGGAGAGGTGAGAGAGAGGAGCAATAAGAATTCAAAGATTCCTACCGGAGACATTGAAATCGTTGTGAAGGAACTTACTATACTAAACAGGAGTGATTTGCCTCCTTTCACTATAGAGGAAGACACTGACGGCGGTGAAGAGCTGAGGATGAAATACCGCTATCTTGACTTGCGCAGACGCCCTGTTAAGGATAATATTATTCTCAGGCACAGGGTAGCACAGGAAGTGCGGAGCTATATGGATTCAAAAGGGTTTATTGAAATTGAAACACCTGTTTTAATAAAATCAACTCCCGAGGGGGCCCGTGATTTCGTTGTGCCAAGCAGGATGCAAGCCGGGGCGTTTTATGCATTGCCACAGTCTCCCCAGACCCTTAAGCAGTTGCTTATGGTTGCTGGATTTGACAGATATTTCCAGATAGTTAAATGCTTCCGCGATGAGGATCTCAGAGCAGACAGACAGCCGGAATTTACACAAATAGATTGCGAGATGTCCTTTGTTGAAAGGGATGATATCCTTGATACTTTTGAAGGACTTGCCAAACATCTTTTTAGAAAGATAAAGAATGTTGATTTCACAGAACCATTTATCAAAATGCCGTATGTTGAAGCTATTGAGAGCTATGGCTCCGATAAACCAGATATTCGCTTCGGCATGAAAATAGCTGAACTGACTGCAAAGGTTAAAGGTAAAGGTTTTCAGGTTTTTGATAACTCGGAATATGTTGCAGCAATATGTGTCAGGGGCTGTGCAGGGTACTCGAGGAAACAGACAGATGAGCTTACAGAATTTGTTAAACGTCCTCAGATTGGCGCAAAAGGACTTGTTTATATCAAGTACAATGCTGACGGAATTCATTCTTCAATAGGAAAGTATTATTCAGATGTTGAGCTGCTTGACATCATTAAGGTAACAGGTGCTGCAGAAGGGGATCTTGTGCTTATTATGGCAGGAGAAAAGAAGAATACTCTTTCAGCTCTCGGTGAATTAAGACTTGAAATGGGTAACAGGCTTGGACTGAGGTCAAAAGAGAGATATGCTCCTTTATGGATTGTTGATTTTCCTCTTCTTGAATGGGATGAAGAACAAAAAAGATATTTTGCAATGCATCATCCTTTTACTTCTCCTAAGCCGGAAGATCTTGAATATATGGAGTCAGATCCCGGCAGGGTACGTGCAAATGCTTACGATCTGGTAATCAATGGAGTTGAGATTGGAGGGGGTTCGGTGAGAATACATGATGCTGCTATACAGAAGCTTATGTTTAAAGCACTTGGATTTACCGAAGCAGAAGCCGAATCACAGTTTGGATTCCTTATGAATGCTTTCAGATACGGTGCGCCACCGCACGGAGGGATTGCTTTCGGATTCGACAGATGGGTAGCCATGTTTGGCGGTCAGGATTCTATCCGGGATTTTATAGCCTTTCCCAAAAACAATTCTGGGAGGGACTTAATGCTTGACACGCCCGCTGTTATATCATCGAAACAGCTTGATGAATTACATATAAAAATTGATATAAAGGATAAGACCTGACAGGTCGTCAGCGATCTTTTGCATTTTTTAACCTGATAAGGACCACTCCATTTGCACCTCTTGATCCATATATTGCGGCTGCAGAACCCTTTAAAATCTCAATCGAACTGACTGACTGAGGCGGGATGTCTTCTATTGTATTTACTGTCATTCCGTCAACAATTAACAGAGGCTCAGTACTTGCCCCAACAAAGGAAGATGCACCTTGTATCCTGATACTTTTACCATGAACTTCCACATTCGGAACCTGTCCTTTTATCATTTCGTAAATGTCTGTATAATTGGCGTATGCCTTATCTGAACCACTAATCTTATTGACATTGGCAGACATGTCTTTACTTTTTACTGAGCCATAACCAATATTTATCAGTTCCTCATCGGAAGAATTTTCATCAAGCCCTGAATATTGATTTGAAGAGTTGCCAAGTATAAAATTAACTTCGGTCCTGTTGTCCAGAGCCTGTTCAGCAATATCGCCGGCTAACGAAAAGACAGCAATACTAACTGCTGACGGTTTGACTTTTATCTTGTAGTATCCATCGATGTCAGTCCTGATGTTTGTATTCTTCCCGTCTACAATTATTACAGCTTCCGGAACAGGTTGATTATTAATATCAAGTACTATTCCCGTTATTGTAATTTTTTTTCCTGCTTTTTGTCCGGACAAGTCAATAGCAGAAGCAATAATTAATAAAATTGCTAAAAAAATTCTGGTTCTCATGATATTATTTGAGTTTAATAATGATCACCCCGTTTGCTCCCTGTATTCCATAAACAGAAGCTGCAGGTCCTTTTAAGACCTCAATTGTATTAACCATGGCCGGGTCAATGCCGTTTATTGAACTTACCGGAGATCCATTAACCACAAACAAAGGAGATGAATTACCTGTAGTGCTTATCCCTCTGACTGTTACATTTGATCCCGACACATATATCCCCGGAATGGTTTGAAGCATTTCATAGATCGAATTGAATGTTATATATTCTTTCCCGCTGACATCAGCTTTAGTAACTGATTTGGTAAGATTCTTTTTTCTTGAAACGCCGTAGCCTCCTTCAATTACTTCTTCTTCAGAAGGAGACAGATCCGACTCGGCATTAGAAATATAATTTTCAAGAGTGAAGTTTATCGTAGTTCTTCCATTTACAGGTTCTTCAACAATGCCCGTGCTTGTTGTAAATATTCCTATGTTTTGAACATCAGGTTTTATTTTCACTTTATAGTTCCCTTCTCTGTCAGTTTTTCTGTTCGATTCCTTGCCGTCGAGCAGCATCATCATATTTGATACCGGGCTGAGGTTTGCATCCACCACTTTTCCGGTGACCGTCAGCTTCTTTCCTGATTTTTGGGCCGGGAGACTATATGTAATTGCAAATAAGAGGGATACTATTAAAAAGTATTTTATTTTCATTTTACCAGATATTAAAATTGTACATTACATATAACCATTAGACATTTAAAAGAGGCTGTTTATTTCAAACAACTCTGGTTATCAAGGTTGCTGATGTGCATTTTTCTGCAAGAACACTTGTATATTCTCCCGCTTTTATTCCATTAACCGGGAAAACAGCCACTTTGTTTTGCGAAGTGCGCCCCGACAAATAATTGTCAGACCTCTTTGAATATCCTTCAACAAGAACTTCAAAAATCCTGCCAATGTCTTTTTTCTTCGATTTTGCAGACAATATATTTTGCAGTGCAATCATTTCATTCAGTCTTTTCGCCTTGACATCTTCCGGAACATCATCCTTTAACCTTCTTGCTGCTTTGGTGCCGGGACGCTCACTATACCTGAACATATAGGAAAAATCAAATTCTGCCCATTCCATAAGAGATAATGATGCCTCATGGTCCTTTTCAGTTTCTGTGCAAAATCCGGTAATCATATCTGTTGAAATTGCGCAATCGGGCAATATTGAACGAATTGCTTCAATCCTTTCCATATATAATTCTCTTGTATATCCTCTGTTCATCAGCTTCAGGATTCTGTTGCTCCCGCTTTGTGCAGGAAGGTGGATATGCCTGCAAATGTTTTTATATTTTGCCATTATGAGAAGGACTTCATCTGAGAGGTCCTTAGGATGAGATGTTGAATACCTTACTCTTAGCAATGGATCAATCAATGCTGTTTTTTCAAGGAGGTGGGCAAAGTTTACAATAGTATTTTCCTGTTTCCAGTTGTATGAATTGACATTTTGCCCAAGCAAGGTAATTTCCCTGTAACCTTTTTCAAAAAGCTCCCTTGCTTCCCTTACAACTGATTCCGGATCGCGGCTTCTTTCTGCACCCCTTACATATGGTACAACACAGTAGGCACACATGTTATTGCATCCTCTCATTATAGGTATAAAAGCTGTAACCCCATTTGAATCAAGCTTTACGGGGGAAATATCTGCATAAGTTTCTTCCCTGGACAGCAAAACATTAATTGCCCTGTGCCCCGAATCAGCTTTTTTGATCATGGAAACAATATCACGATAGGAGTCGGGTCCTGCAACAATATCTACAAAATGGTCTGTTTCAATAATTTGCTCCTTCAGCCTTTCAGCCATGCATCCTAAGAGCCCGATTACAAGATCCTTCTTTTTTTTCTTCAGATGTCTTATTGCTTCAAGCCGTCTCCATATTTTTTTTTCAGCATTTTCACGTATAGAACAGGTATTTATAAGAATAATATCAGCAGTTCTTATATCTTTGCACAGGGTATATCCGTCAGTTTTTTTTAGAAACGAAGCAACAATTTCACTGTCAGCTATATTCATTTGGCAGCCGTAAGTTTCGATATATACATTTTTTAACATAGCAAGATTAAAAAACGAAGGTTGTGAATTACGGTTTGAGTTTCAGGTTTTTCCTGTTCGCATCCTGTCACTTTTTCTTCTTTCCGATATATTATTACGACAAAAATATACAACCTGAGTGAGGATTTAAAGAAATAATTAATTTTGTATATGTAATAATAAAAACATATTGTATGTCAGGTCACAATAAATGGTCTACAATCAAGAGAAAGAAGGGAGCAGCAGATGCCAAGAGAGGTAAGATATTTACCAAAATAATCAAAGAGATTATTATTGCTGCGAAAGAAGGTGGCGGGGATCCTGATACAAATCCGAGTCTCAGGCTTGCAATCCAGAATGCAAAAGGGGTCAACATGCCCAAAGACAACATTGAAAGAGCGATCAAAAAGGCAGCCGGTGAGGATTCAGTAAATTATCTTGAGACTACTTTTGAAGGATATGCTCCTAATGGAATAGCTGTCTTTGTGGAATGTCTTACCGACAATAATAACCGGACTGTCGCATCGGTGAGGGCAGCTTTTAATAAGCATGGAGGGAACCTTGGAACCAATGGATCTCTCAGTTTCCTGTTTGACAGTAAAGGCATTTTCACAATTAAAAATGAGGGAATTGATGCTGAAGAAATGGGACTCGAAATGATTGATGCAGGTGCTGAGGATTTTGAGGTTGACGATGAAATAATCACTATCACATGTCCCAAGGAAAATTTCGGGAACGTCAGTAAGAAACTTGGTGAAATGGGTATTGAACCGGAAGAATCAGGCCTGAAGAGGGTCCCGAACACAACAAAGACATTGGATATCGAATCGGCGAAAAAAGTATTGAAATTCATTGAGGTTCTTGAAGATGATGATGATGTCCAGAATGTTTATCATAATCTTGAAATTACCGACGAACTTGTAGCGGAGTTTTAAGGATAATAACTTTTCCGACAAAGGCATCTGCAACTTCTTTATTGTCATTTAAAATTAAACCGGATGCTTTCAGGAATGGGTTTTGATATTGATTACGATGGAAAAATCCTTGTTGCAGGTTCAAAAGAGAAGGTAATTTCAGTAATTCTGAAGTCTGATCACTGTTGAGTTAAAGTAAAATAATCAAAAGGTGCATACGTTTTATTTCTGTTACTGAAATTGTATATTTGCACCATGGGAAGGAATTTTTATTTACTTTCAGTTGTTTTTCTTCTGATCACAGAGTTATGCAGTTCTCAGGCTTTTATTAAAACCGCCGATCTCTTCAGGCGGGATGATATCCGTTCCGGTCAGTTAAATATTTTTCAGGATAAAGCTATTGATACTCTGATGACGAGGTATATCCTTGCAAACAACAAGCTCATAACAGACGGTCAGCAGGGTATGCAGGGATTCAGGATACAGATTTACTACAGCTCTGTAAGAAACGCAAGAGAAGAATCTGCAAAAACACAGGCAAAATTCATTGAATTATTCCCCGAAATACCTTCTTATCCCGATTATCAGGAACCGGGCTGGTTTATTGTAAGGGTTGGAGACTACCGGACCACAATTGAATGTTACAAGGACCTTGTTATGATTCGCAAAGAGTTTCCCAACGCATACTGGATCCCTACTGTGATCAAATTTCCCGACCAGGTCAAAAAATAATATAAGCGAAAATATAAAATATGAATAGGGATGGGTAGCCCTATTGATTGTCATGAGAGAACCAGGTTATCATATAATCCTGTTTATAGGATGCTAAATGCCTGTTGATCTTTTCAACATAAATATCCCTCAGAGTTATCATTATGCCTGTTTCTTCGACATTTCCAAAATGATTGTTTATAAAAGTGCCGAAGGTCCTCATTGTTGGAGAGAGATTCATATAGGCATTTATGAGGGGAGGGGTATTCTCTCCCAGCTTCCTTACTTCGGATGAAAGTATTTTATAATCTTCCTTGTAGCTCCAGCCATGGAATAATATCTTCATTTTTTCCTCATGCATATTAATATCAGCAGGATCAATAGGTGTTACAAGATTATCAGGATCATCAAAATGCTTTTTGAGAAAATAAAGAATCATATTACGGGCTTTCTGGTTGAAATGGGGATACATTGTCACTTTTCCGAAAAGATACTTAAGGTGATTATTATTAATTACTAATGCGCCCAGTCCGTCCCACAGGTTATCAAGTGCGTACATGCTTTTCCGGCCTCTTGCCCTCGATTGATAATCGGGATGAACAAATGAACGCCCCAATTCCATCATATGTGGATAGTATTTAGTAATGAAATTCTCCGAAAAGTTAAAATATGACGATGAGGCAAGTTTTTTAATATCACACTGTGTGCAGTCGCTTGGTGGAAAATAGAACCTGTAACCTCCTACTAATTCTCTGTTTTCAGGATCCCATACTATCAATTGTTTTTGCGGGTCTTCCTTTGCTGTGTCAAACTCATCGATATCGATACTATGACCTGTCCCTCCACCGGCGTGCCGGAAAGTTATTTCCCTGACTCTTCCGACTTCATGCATAAGTGTAGGTGAATCATTGTTGTCAAAAATGTAGACTTCGTTGTTACCGTTGTTGGTATTACGTAAAAGTCTCTCTTTTGTTAATTCTGCCAATATTTGATCTAAAGGCAAGCGATCAACTATGGGTTCCATTTTTTGTGGATTGAAATAAGAGTAAAAATTGAAACGGGTCGCAATATAATGTTTTTTTTAAATCAGATGTTATCGGGTATTAACGATTCAAGCTCATATGACTTTGATTTCACCCAATCAGCCCACTGGAGTGCAGTCTTCGAACTATCAAATGTTGACCAGGGGATAGGTTTGCCAAAAACCAAAGTTATTCTCTTTCCCCTTTGCCTGAACATTTCATCAGGGAGATAGAGCATTTCAATATTAGCCCTGATTCCCAATAAGTTCCTCAATCTTGCCAGGTTATAGAAAAATTCCGAATTCCTGCCGGAGAAAAATGCAGGAACTACATCCCTCTTGTGCCTGACAGCTTTAATTATGAAATTCTTCTGCCATTGGAGGTCACAGATGATACCATTCTTTTTTCGGGAGCATAGACCTGCTGGAAAATAAAGAATCTGACTGTCAGATGAATAAGCTTCTTCAAGCATCCTGGCCGCTTCTTTGTCCTGAGCTCCGTGCTTGTTAACAGGAATAAAGATGCCCGACAGGTTTCTTATATTTGTCAGTATGTCATTGACAGGGAATTTTATTTTGTCGAAATGCATTGATAATTTATACATAAATATCATTCCATCAAGACCACCGAGCGGATGGTTTGAAACAAATATAAAACGACCTGATGAAGGAATATTTTCTTTTCCGATAACATTATAAGTTATATTTAGAAAATCAAGCGAAGCTTCGATAAGTTCTACATCCTTCAGATGCCCATATTGCCCAAGGAACTCATTCACTTCATCTTCATGAATGATCTTTCTAAGATAGCTTATCACAAAAGAAGGGGTAAGCTTTGCGAGACGAGGGTTCTTTGATCTCAGGACTTCTCTGACATCTATCGTTTTAAGGCCCTTTCCCGATAATTTATTCATTTCTTAGTCTTACATATCCAGGGATCAAATTTATAATTTTTTAAGGTGCTGTTCTGTTTCATTTTCAATAAATGTTTCTTGTTTAACTATAAATCAATAATCTATAATCAGTCTAACATTCTTTTAGCCCGATAAAAGTTATTAACAACGCAATAAAAAAGTGGAGTAAAGTGGGGTAAAGTGGATTAAATTTACTTAATTTAGCGTTTTAATTGATAAAAAGGGTTTATGGCCACATTTATTGGCGATTATACGTGCAAAGTTGATGTCAAGGGAAGGATAATTCTCCCGATGGCATTCAAGAAGCAGATGCCTTCTGATGCCCGTGATCAGTTTGTGGTCAGGAAAGACATTTTTGAAAACTGCCTTGTGCTCTATTCAATTGAGGACTGGGACAGACAGCTTGAGAAGATACGCGGAAGGATTAATCCCTACAACCGTGAACATAACAAGTTTCTCAGGAATTTTTTCAAGGGAACAGCTGAACTGACTCTTGATGCAAATAACAGGATGCTTGTTCCAAAGAAAATGCTTGAAATAATCGGGGCCGACAGGGATGTAGTTCTTGCGGGGCAGGATGGCAGGATTGAGATATGGGCTGCTGATGCCTACGACAAAATAGACATGTCTGCTGAAGATTTTGCAAATCTGGCTGAAAAGCTGATGGGTGGAACTTTAAATGAGTCTGAGCAATAATGGTTTATCACATACCTGCACTTCTTTATGAAAGCATAGAGGGGCTCAACATACAACCTGAAGGGATTTATGTTGACGTTACCTTCGGAGGAGGAGGACATTCTGCTGAGATTCTTAAACGACTGAAAAACGGGAAGCTTATTGCTTTCGATCAGGACGAAGATGCAAGGATGAATGTTCCTGATGATGAAAAAATTATTTTTTTAGAACAGAATTTCAGATTTCTCAGGAATAACCTTCTGTTCAATGGGATAACATCAATTGATGGTTTGATTGCTGACCTTGGAGTTTCTTTCCGTCAGTTTGATGAGGCTGAGAGAGGATTCACATTCCGCATGGATGGCCCTCTTGATATGCGAATGAACAAAAGCGGCAGCCTGACTGCCGCTCATCTTATCAAGACTATCGATGAATCTTTCCTTTCAGATATTTTATACAGATACGGAGAGCTGTCAAACTCCCGCAGAGTGGCCAGACAGATAATAAATGCCAGGGATGAAAAGCCGATACTTACAACGGGCGATCTTGTTTCTGCGGTGAAAGATATTGCTCCGCGCAAACAGGAGAATAAGTTCTATGCCAGGATTTTTCAGGCTCTCAGAATTATGGTGAATCATGAGATTGATTTCCTGAAAGAAATGCTTCTTCAGGCCCTTGAGATGCTTAATAGTGGCGGGAGGCTTGTTGTTATTACATATCATTCGCTTGAAGACAGGGTAGTTAAGAATTTTATGAGGACAGGCAATTTTGAAGGAATAGAGAAGAAGGATTTTTATGGTAATTCCGAGAGACCATTTCGTTTGCTGACAAGGAAGGGGATTGTTCCCGGGCTGGATGAGATCAAAAACAATAACCGGGCAAGAAGCGCCAGGTTGAGAATTGCTGAAAAAATTTAAGTAATGGAAGGGTTTGAAAAGGAGTTAAAACAGAATAAAGGGAAAGGAAAATCAGGGAGCTTTATCAAGGAGCTTCTCAGTGGCAGCATGGTTACGGAAAAGATCATCCTGAATAACCTTTGGTATGTTCTTCTTCTTACGCTTCTTGCTGCAATATATATCGGGAACAGATTCCATGCTGAAAAAATTACACGGGAGACAACAAGGCTGGAGCGGGAGGTTAAGGAACTCCGTGCGGAATCACTGGCTACATCAGCCGATCTGATGTATATAAGCAGACAGTCGGAAGTATTGAGATTGGTAAAGGAGAAAGGGCTGGGTCTGGAAGAACTTAAATCTCCCCCTTATAAACTGCTTGTAGAAAGAAAATAACTGTATGGCTATACGTGACGAAATAATATTCCGCAGTGGCATTGTTTATTTCATAGTAGCTCTCTTTGCTATTGCTGTTCTGGCAATGATCCTTGTGCTCCAGATCGTTCAGCACGGCAAATGGTCGGCTATGAGTGAAAAATATGTTTATCAGACAGCCGAGATGCCGGCTGACAGAGGAGATATTCTTGCTATGGATGGCAGGTTGCTTGCCAGTTCCGTACCCTACTATACGATCTATATGGATACCAGAAGCACCGGCATGTCTCAGGCAATCTGGTCGAATGGAATAAACGGTTTGTCGGCAGGTCTTGAAAGGCTTGTCGGTGAAAGATCGGCCTCGGAATGGAAAACAGTTCTCACCCGCGCGCGCGAAAGAGGTGACCGTTATTTTCTTATCAAAAGGCGGGTTGATTATCAAACTCTTAAACAACTAAAGAGACTTCCGATTTTCAGGGAAGGGCAATTCAAGGGGGGAATGGTTGCACAGCCTGAGAACAGAAGAATTCTTCCAAACAGTGATCTTGCTGCACGGACAATAGGATACCTCAACCTTGGCACCGATGGTGCTAAAGTTGGTATTGAGGGTTCATTTGAACGAGAGCTTGCAGGTAAAAATGGTATGGCTGTAAAGCAAAGACTTACCGGAGGCGACTGGATAACTGTTGATGGTGCAAACAGTGTTAGGTCGCGGGATGGCAATGATGTGATAACAACAATCGATATTGATCTTCAGGATGTAGCTTCTTCAGCCCTGAAGAACCAGCTCAAGAAACACAATGCACACCATGGATGTGCCATCGTTATGGAGGTGGCTACCGGCGATATAAGGGCAATAGTAAACCTCGAAGAGGGCAAGGATAAAGATTATCATGAAACATATAATTATGCAATAGCCGAGAGTGCCGAACCGGGCTCAACTTTTAAGCTTCCGGTCATTATGGCTGCTCTTGAAGATGGGGTTATTGATACCGGCGATATCGTCGATACAGGTACGGGCAGTATCAAATTCTATAATAAGGTTATCAGGGATACCAAAGAGGAAGGTTATGGTAAACTGACTGTCAATCAGGTTTTCGAATTGTCATCAAATGTTGGAACCTCTAAACTGATCTACGAACATTATAAGGATCATCCACGTGATTTTGTCAACCGGCTTTATGCAATGAAGCTTAATGAAAAGCTTGATATCCAGCTTAAGGGTGAAGGAGAACCCCTGATAAGATATCCCGGTGATAAATTTTGGTCGGGGCTTTCATTGCCAATGATGTCACATGGCTATGAGGTTCAGCTTACTCCATTGCAGATTCTTACGTTTTACAATGCTGTTGCAAATGACGGCAGAATGATGAAGCCGAGATTTGTCACAGCCGTTATGCGTAACGGTCAGATAATAAAGAATTTTGAACCTGATGTGATAATCAATTCAGTTGCATCCAGGAATACGATAAGGAAAGCGAGAAAGATGATGGAAGGTGTTGTTGAAAGGGGCACAGCAACAAATCTGAAGAATGCTAACTACAGAATAGCAGGTAAAACCGGTACTGCCCAGATAGCTCAAGGGAGATCCGGTTACAGGTCAGGAATGAGAATTTCATACCAGGCTTCTTTTGTCGGCTATTTCCCCGCTGATAACCCCCTGTATTCTTGCATCGTTGTTATAAATGCCCCTTCGAACGGGGTTTATTACGGCAACCTTGTCGCCGGTTCCGTATTCCGGGAAATATCAGATAAAATTTATGCAACGAACTTCTATAAGGACTACAGAAATGCTGAAATTTTAGAAAAGACACAATCTGTTCCTGAGGCTGGAAATGGTTATCGTCCGGATATAAACCTTGTTCTCCGGAAATTTGATGTAAAGCACAGAAAGGATACGGACAGCGACTGGATAGCAACCCGCGAGAGCGGTGATACGGTTAAGTTTGTTGGAGTTAACACTACTAAGGGGTTGGTTCCTGATGTGAGGGGTATGACTCTCAGGGATGCCTTTTACCTGCTTGAAAATTCAGGGTACAGGGTACGGTACAGAGGGAAAGGCAAAGTGCTGAGGCAATCTCCGGAACATGGTGCCAGATATTTTGAGGGACAAATTGTTTCTCTTGAGATGAATTTGTAATATGGTTATTTTAAAAGAATTAACGGCAGGAGTAAAAGTGATCACCTTCAGGGGGGATCATGAGAAGCTGATAAGCAGCATAACATTCGATTCCCGTGAGGTTTCGTCGGGATCGTTGTTTGTAGCTGTCAGAGGATCCCGGAACGATGGCCATAAATACATTGATGCTGCAATAAGATCGGGTGCATCTGCGATAGTGTGTGAAGTGTTGCCTGACAGACCTGATCCGGATGTTTCATGGATTGTTACAGATGATTCAGCTAAAGCTCTTGGAATTTTTTCTTCAAACTTCTATAAAAATCCTTCATCATCCTTAAAGCTTGTAGGTGTAACAGGCACAAACGGAAAAACAACAATAGTTACACTGCTATATGAAACTTTTACCGGTCTGGGATATAAATGCGGTCTCTTTTCGACTATATGTAATTATGTGGCCGACAAGGAACTGCCTGCAACACACACAACACCAGACCCTGTACAGCTTAACAGCATAATGGCGGAAATGGTCAATGCCGGCTGCGAATACGCCTTTATGGAGGTAAGCTCTCATGCTGTAGATCAGCAAAGGATATCGGGATTGAAGTTTGCCGGAGCTGTTTTTACAAATCTTACGCACGACCATCTTGATTACCACAAGACTTTTGATTGCTACCTGGCAGCAAAGAAGAAGTTCTTTGATCATTTGCCGGAAAATTCATTCGCTCTTGTGAATGCTGATGACAGGAATGGGAAGGTAATGCTTCAGAACTGCATGGCGAAACAATTTACTTATTCTGTCAGATCTGTTGCAGATTTCCGTTGCAGGATAATCGAACAAAGCTTTAACGGGATGGGATTGAAGATCATGGGAGAAGAAGTATGGACGAGATTCATCGGCGATTATAATGCTTCCAATCTGCTTGCCGTTGCTGCAGTTTCAGAACTACTGGGGGCAAAGCGGAAAGAACTTCTTACAGTAATGAGCGATCTTCATCCAGTAGCCGGCCGTCTTGAAGTCATCAGATCGTCCGGAATAACCGGTATTGTCGATTATGCTCATACTCCTGATGCCCTTGTAAATGTGCTTGACATATTGAATAAGATCAGGGAGGGCAATATTCAGCTCATAACAGTAGTCGGAGCCGGAGGCGACCGGGATAAAACTAAAAGGCCCAAAATGGCAGCTATCTCTGCCGAGAGAAGTACAAAGCTGATTCTTACTTCTGATAATCCAAGAACCGAAGATCCGGAAAAGATACTTGATGATATGGAAGCAGGGATATCTGCTGAACTGAAAAGCAAGACCCTCAGGATTTGCGACCGGCGTGAAGCAATTAGAACAGCTGTTATGCTGGCTGCTAAAGGTGATGTAATACTTGTTGCCGGCAAAGGTCATGAACCCTATCAGGAAGTGATGGGAGTCAGGCATCATTTTGATGACAGGGAAGAACTTAAAAAGGCATTAGCTGAAAAACGAATTTAAAAAATGCTGTACTATCTGTTTAAATATCTCGACGAGCTGAATGTCCCCGGAGCAGGAGTGTTCAGTTATATTTCCTTCAGGTCAGCTGCAGCGGTTATTACATCTCTTTTTATCTCAGTGCTCATAGGAAAAAGAATAATCCTTTTGCTCAAGAAGAAGCAGGTGGGTGAGGTCGTCAGGGAACTTGGACTTGAAGAGCAGTATCAGAAGAAAGGTACACCTTCAATGGGAGGTATAATAATACTTGCTTCAATAGTTATTCCAGTGCTTCTTTTTGCCAGACTAGATAATATTTATGTCCTTCTGATGCTTCTTACAACTTTGTGGCTTGGATTTATTGGGTTTATTGATGATTATATAAAGATCTTCAAAAAGAACAAGGAAGGTCTTGCAGCTCATTTTAAGATCATAGGGCAAATTATCCTCGGACTGATAATTGGTCTGACGCTTTTCTTTTGTGAAGATGTAATAACAGTTAAAAAAGCAAGTATATCCGATCTTGCAATGAATGAGAAGATTGAGATGCTTGATCCTGAAGAACCTGTTTATAATAAGGATCAGATTTCCGTTGAAAAAAAATCAAGAAAGACCACAATACCATTTATAAAGAATAATGAATTTGATTATGCCTGGCTTGTTGCTTTTATAAATAAAGATCACCGGCAACCCTGGGCATGGCTTGTATTTGTTGCAATAGTGATTTTTATTATTACGGCAGTTTCAAACGGAGCAAACCTGACCGACGGTCTTGACGGCCTGGCTACCGGGGTGTCTGCTATAATAGGTACGGCTCTTGGCATACTGGCTTATGTCTCAAGTAATAGGATCTATTCCGATTATCTCAATATAATGTTTATCCCGCACTCAGAGGAGCTTGTAATCTATGCAGCATCTTTTATCGGAGCGACAATTGGATTCTTATGGTATAATTCATATCCGGCACAGGTTTTTATGGGAGATACCGGATCTCTTGCACTGGGTGGGATAATAGCAGTTTTTGCGATAATAATAAGAAAGGAGCTTTTAATACCGGTCCTTTGCGGGATCTTCCTTGTAGAAGATCTTTCTGTAATGTTTCAGGTCGCATGGTTTAAGAGGACTAAAAGAAAATACGGAACGGGTCGTCGGATCTTTTTGATGGCACCGTTGCATCATCATTATCAGAAAAAAGGATATCCCGAGCCGAAAATAGTGACACGGTTCTGGATTGTGGCATTGATTCTTGCAGTTATTAGTATCGTTACGCTAAAGATCAGATAGTTGAATGCAGAAAAAGATTGTTATACTGGGAGCGGGTGAAAGTGGTGCAGGGTCAGCAGTTCTTGCAAAGAAACATGACTTTGATGTTTTTGTATCCGACAAGGGGCAGATAAAGGAGAAATATAAGAAATTGCTTGAAGATCATTCTGTTGAATATGAGGAAGGCAGACATACCGAAAAGAAGATCTTTATGGCTGATGAGATTATCAAAAGTCCGGGTATTAAGGAAAATGAACCTTTGATATTGCAGCTGAAGGAGAAGGGCGTTTCTGTTATTTCAGAGATTGAATTTGCGGGACGCTATGCCAGCGGATTAAAGATCTGTATTACCGGCAGTAACGGAAAGACGACAGTCACTAACCTTATTTATCATATTCTCAAAAAAGCCGGAAAAAATGTTGCAATGACAGGTAATGTTGGTAACAGCTTTTCGCTTTCTGTGGCTGAAGGAAAACATGATTATTATGTTATCGAACTGAGCAGCTTTCAACTCGATGGGATGTATGATTTCAGGGCTGATATTGCAGTGCTGATGAATATTACGCCAGACCATCTCGACAGGTACGATTATAATTACAGGAACTACATCGATTCAAAGTTCAGGATAATACAAAATCAGACACAATCGGATTATTTTATCTATTGGGCAGATGACCCTGTAATAGCCGCAGAATTGTCTCACAGGAAATTAAGCATGAAACTCCTGCCTTTTTCCGACACCATAAAAGAAAACATGACGGCATATGTCGACAACAACGAATTAATAATTGATTACCTAAATAAAATTAATCTTATGACCATTCACGAATTGGCACTTAGAGGCCGGCATAACACCTATAACTCAATGGCAGCCGCTATTGCAGGCAAGGTACTTAATATTCGCAAAGAAGTTATTAGGGAAAGCCTGGCTGATTTTCAGGGAATAGAGCATCGGCTCGAACCAGTGATCAAAGTGAGCGGGATCAGTTTTATCAATGATTCGAAGGCGACAAATGTCAATTCAACATGGTATGCCCTGGAATGCATGGAAACGCCTGTAGTATGGATAGTTGGCGGAATAGATAAGGGTAATGACTATTCAGAGCTCATTCCGGTTGTAAAACAGAAAGTGAAAGCTGTTGTGTGTCTTGGTGAAGACAACAAGAAGATAATCGATGCTTTCAGTGATAAGGTGCCGACAATAATTGAAACAAGCTCAATGGAGGAAGCGGTACGTTCATCTTATTATCTGGCAAAAAAGGGAGAGACGGTTTTGTTATCGCCTGCATGTGCAAGTTTCGACCTTTTCAACAATTATGAGGACCGCGGCCGTCAGTTCAAATCAGCAGTGAGGAATCTGTAATAAACAAAAGTATGCAGCAAGGTTGGATTACAAGGACTTTTAAGGGAGACAGGGCAATATGGGGTCTTGTGGTTCTTTTCATGGTATATTCCCTGCTGGCAGTATATAGTTCATCTGTAAATGTTGCTTTCAGGAGCCATGGCGGAAATACCACATATTTTCTAAGAAGCCAGTTTTTCATGCTTCTGCTGAGCCTTGTTATAATTGTGATTGTTCATTACCTTCCTTACAGGATCTATTTTTCTCTTGCGGGACTTTTGCTTATTATCTCAGCCGGTCTTCTTGTGCTTACACTTGTTTTTGGAGCCAGGGTGAATGAAGCAACAAGATGGCTTGTAATACCTGGAACGGGGTTCAGACTGCAAACTTCCGACGTTGCCAAAGTGGCTCTTGTTATCTACCTGGCCAGGACACTGGCAAGATACCAGGGAGAATTGAATAATTTCATGCTTGTCACAAAGTATTTTATGATTCCTGTGGCTGTTATCTGTGCTTTGATAATGCCTGAGAACCTGTCGACTTCTGTTCTTGTTTTTGGAGTTTGCATGATAATACTTTTTATCGGAAGAGTGCCTGTGAAATTTCTTCTGGCTTATGTAGGACTGGCGATTGCCGGGGTGATTATATTGACCTTATTCCTGTCAATTTTTACCAAGGATAACAGAGTGGAGGTATGGAAGAACAGGATAGAAAATCATTTCGCAGGGAAGGGAGACGATGATAGTAATTTTCAGTCGAATCAGGCTAAGATTGCTATTTCAACAGGAGGATTATTCGGTAAGGCTCCGGGAAGAAGTACACAAAGGAATATGCTTCCGCAATCAAATTCCGACTTCATTTTTGCAATAATAATAGAAGAATATGGATTATTTCTCGGGGCCATTCCTCTTATTCTCGCTTATATGATTTTGCTTTTCAGGGGCATTGCTATTGCAAAGAAATGCGATACGGCATTTCCTGCTTTTCTTGTCCTGGGATTGATAATAATGATTGTAGTTCAGGCAATGATAAACATGATGGTTGCAGTTGGTATAATGCCAGTAACCGGCCAGACCCTGCCGATGGTAAGCTGGGGCAGGACTTCAGTACTTATGATGAGTTTCTCAATTGGGGCCATTTTAAGTGTCAGCCGGGTTGTAAATGCAAGAATAAGAAAAGAAGAACTGCCTGAGGAAGAATTAACTGATGAAGGAGAAAAGATATATGAGCCGGCAAAAGCATAAAAAAATCATTATCAGCGGCGGGGGTACAGGAGGACATGTTTTCCCGGCAATATCAATTGCAAATGCCCTGAAGAGGATTAATCAGAACATTGAAATTCTTTTTGTTGGAGCTGAGGACAGAATGGAAATGGAAATGGTCCCGGCAGCTGGATACAAGATAACAGGCTTGCCAGTTGCCGGATTCAGGAGAGGATTATATTTCAGGAATATCTCTGTTTTTATAAAACTTATAAAGAGTTTATTTCTGGCCCGGACTATTATTAAGGATTTTAAACCGGATGTTGCAGTTGGCGTAGGCGGTTACGCAAGCGGCCCTTTGCTGTGGCAGACCGGAAGGATGAAGATACCCACGCTTATCCAGGAACAGAACAGCTATGCTGGTATCACAAACAAATTGCTCGCAAAAAAGGCATCAGCAATATGCGTTGCTTACGATGGTATGGAAAAATATTTTCCTGAACAGAAGATAATTAAGACAGGAAATCCTGTACGGCAAAGTTATGAAAACCTTGAGAATCTTCGTAGTGAAGCCCTTGCATTTTTCAAGTTCAGAAATAACTCCCCGGTCATACTTGTGCTTGGAGGTTCACTTGGCGCAGGAACAATAAATAAAAGCATGGCTGATAACCTTCATAAGATTATCAGCTCAGACTGTCAATGGCTATGGCAGACCGGCAAGGAATATTATGACAAAGTGAATGCAATGATTTCTTTAGAAGCCGGAAAATGTGTCTCAGTTCATGATTTCATCCACAGAATGGATTATGCTTACGCAGCAGCTGATATAATAGTGTCGAGGGCAGGCGCCGGAACAATTTCGGAATTGTGTCTCGTCGGGAAACCAGTAATCCTTGTCCCATCACGTAATGTGGCAGAGGATCATCAGACTAAAAATGCTCTTGCTCTTACATATAAGAATGCAGCTCTGCTTGTGCGTGATGATGATGCAGTTAAGCATCTTATAGACACAGTTATAAGGCTTGTTTCAAATAAAGATGAAAGAGAATTACTTTCAGCCAATATAAAAGGACTTGCAGAAAGAGATGCAGATGTCAGAATTGCACGGGAAGTGCTTAAACTAACAGAGAGATGATGGAGTTTATAAATAAAAAAGGCGTTTATTTCATAGGTATCGGAGGTATCGGTATGAGTGCCCTTGCCAGGTGTTTCCTGGAAAAGAAATATGTTGTTGCCGGTTACGACAGAACTCCGACGCGAATAACAAAAAAGTTTGAAGAGGCCGGCTGTTCCATTTCTTTTAACGATGACATTGTTACGATTCCTCCTCAGTTCAGGGACATACATAATAAGGGGAATTATCTGATTGTATTCACTCCTGCTATTCCTGCTGATAACAGGATTTTATCTTTCTTCAGAAATAACGGTTACAATATCAAGAAAAGATCCGAAGTACTTGGAGAAATTTCTGCAGAAACAAACACTGTTGCTATAGCAGGAACACATGGTAAGACGACTGTTTCAACGATGACTGCCCATCTGCTGAAACAATCACATGTTGATTGCATCGCTTTTCTTGGAGGTATTTCCAAGAATTATGGTTCCAATTTTATAAAAGGGAATAGCAGATACACAATCATAGAAGCTGATGAATATGACAGGTCATTTCATCGTCTCTTCCCGCAGATTGCAGTAATAACTGCAATTGATTCGGATCATCTTGAGGTCTATGGCAATCATGAGACAATGGTAAGGGCCTATAATGAATTCGGATGTAAGATAAGGCATGGAGGCACAATGATCTGCAGATACGCTATCAGGGAGCATATTTCAGCTCCTGAAGGAGTCCGTTTCCTTACTTACGGCAGAGAACCGGAAGCTGATTTTTATTTTTACGATGTGGAAAATCTCAATCAGTTATACAGGTTCAGCATTAAAACTCCAGGCGGTCTGCTTAAGGATCTTCAGTACACTTTCCCCGGGGTAATAAATATTGAAAATATGACTGCAGCTGTTGCTGTAGCATCAATATGCGGTGTCCCTGAAAATGAGATAAGGAAAGCCATACTCACTTTCCAGGGCGTGAGACGAAGGTTTGATATCAGAATAAATACTCCCGATCTGTCGTATATTGATGATTATGCACATCATCCTGAAGAGATAAAAGCCTGTATCCTGTCATTAAAGGAATATTTCGGGCAACGGAAAATAACAGGCATTTTCCAGCCCCATCTATTTACACGTACACGTGACTATGCCGATGGTTTTGCTGAGATTCTCGATCAGCTTGATGAAGTGATCCTGTTGCCTGTATATCCGGCAAGAGAAATGCCGATACCTGGCGTTTCTTCTGAAATGATATTATCGAGAATGAAGAACAGCAATAAAAGACTTCTTGCAATGAATGATGTTTTGTCAGAGCTTGATCCTGAAAAATTGGATGTACTTGTTACGATCGGGGCAGGAGATATTGACACTCTTGTGGAACCGATTGAAATGAAACTCAGGAAAGGGGCTAGCAGATGATAAAGCTGATCAGAATACTGCTTATGATACCTGTATTATACCTGGCTGTAATTCCATTCATTTTTGCATCGGTGACAAATTCAAAACCATGTAACCGGGTTGTTATTCACATAGCAGATTCAGCTGATTATCATTTTGTTACAAAACAGCAACTATTAGACCTTGTATATAACGGCAATAATAAGATCCTTGGCAGCCCTGTCAGGAGTATCCCGGTATCTCAGATTGAGGACAGGATAAACCGCTTAAGGGAACTGAGAATTGCTGAAGCCTATATGACGATTGACGGATCCCTGCATATCTATGCTGATCAGCGGAATCCTCTTATGAGAGTAATACCTGATGAAGGAGGTGATTTTTTTATTGATGAGGAAGGATATACGTTCCGCAAAAGAAACCTTTATACACCCAGGCTTCATATTGTAGGAGGTAACGTGGATATCACACCCGCTATGCTTGAAGGTGTAAGTGTGCTTGATACAAGTTTTAAGGATACTACACTTAGGGATATCTTTTATTTTGTAAAATATATTAAGAATAATTCATTCTGGTCAGCGCTGATTGATCAGATTTATGTTGACAGCAGGGACGAAATAGACCTTTTTCCGCGGGTTGGCAATCATCTTATTCACCTGGGTACAGCAGAGAATTACGAAGGTAAGCTGAGAAATCTTGAAGCTTTTTATGATAAGATATTGCCTGAGGCCGGATGGAACAGATATTCATCGATCAATCTGGAGTTTAAGGATCAGATAGTATGTAAAAGAAGACAGTAAAAACTATATTCAAATGAGCAGCAAAGAACAGTATGTAGCAGCAATCGACATTGGAACCACAAAAATTGTGGCAATTGTCGGAAGAAGGAATGAGAATGGTAAAATAGAGATTCTCGGATTAAGTAAAGCCCTTTCGAAAGGTGTAAAGAGAGGTATAGTACTGAATATTGAAGACACGGTCAATGCAATCCAGACAACTGTTGAAGATGTTCAGAAGCGGTCAGGTATAATGTTCTCTGAGGTATTTGTTGGCATAGCCGGTCAGCATATTAAGAGTATGAAGAACCGTGGTTACATCCTACGCGATTCCTATGAAGATGAGATTAAAAAAGAGGAAGTCTTCAAGCTGATTGAAGATATGCACAAGATCCATATAGATATCGGGGAAGAGATAATTCATGTGATACCTCAGAATTTCATTGTAGATAATGAAACCGGAGTTAAAAGTCCGATAGGTATGTGCGGCAGGCGTCTTGAAGCCAACTTTCACATAGTCATTGGCCACGTGGCTGCTGCCAAGAATATCGAAAAATGCATCAGGAAAGTCAATCTGTCTGTTAAGGATATGATACTTGAACCGCTTGCTTCGTCTGATGCAGTCCTGACAGATGATGAGAAAGAAGCAGGAGTTGTTCTCGTTGATATCGGGGGAGGTACAACCGATGTGGCTGTTTATTATGATAATATAATCCGCCACACTGCTGTTATACCTCTGGGAGGGAATGTTGTAACAAAGGATATAAAGGAAGGTTGTGCAATTCTTCAGCGTCAGGCTGAGCAGCTTAAGCTACAGTATGGTTCAGCACTTGGAGACATTGCACCTGATGATAAAGTTGTTTCTATTCCGGGTATAAGTGGAAGGGAACCAAAAGAGATCTCGTTCAGAAGTCTTGCCTATATTATTCAGTCAAGGATGGAAGAAATTATCGATTTTGTGAATTTTGAGATTCAGAACTCGGGTTATGCCGATAAACTTGCAGCTGGGGTAGTTGTTACAGGTGGAGGAGCAATGCTTAGGCACCTTTCGCAGCTGATGAAGTTCAAAACAGCTATGGATGTGAGGATTGGTGTGCCCAATGAACATCTTGCAGGAGCCGGGAAAGATGAAATTAACCAGCCCATGTATGCAACAGCAGTGGGTTTGATAATGCGTGGGTTTGATTACCTCGATACATACAAGAAATCTTTTATTGCAGACAGGAAGGAAGTTTTTGTTAGTCCTCCGCTTAGAGAAGTTGTCGATCATGAAGAAAAGGAAATAAAGGAAAGTCCGGAAGAATTACAACCGGAACCAAAAACCTCTATTGCCGAAAAGATCAAGATGATGATGATTAAGATGTTTGAGATTGAAGATCAGTCTATTAACTGATAGATCGGAATATAGTGAATTACTGTGGATAAGTACTGTCAATAAACGCTAAAACTCAATAAAATGACGGACGATATAATGAACTTTGATCTGCCTGTTGAAAGATCATCAATCATAAAGGTCCTTGGGATCGGAGGTGGTGGTACAAATGCCGTGAACCACATGTTTGAAAGAGGTATCAAGGATGTAAATTTCATTGTTTGCAATACCGACCATCAGTCTCTTGCAACCAGTCCTGTTCCGGTCAAGGTTCAGATCGGAGAGTCTCTTACTGAGGGGATGGGAGCCGGGAGTCAGCCTGAAAAGGGGAAAAGAGCTGCTCTCGAAAACATTGAAGATGTAATGAATACACTTAAAGGCAATACCAGGATGGTGTTTATAACCACCGGTATGGGCGGCGGAACCGGAACAGGCGCAATACCCGTTATTGCAAAAGCCTGCAAAGAGGCAGGATTGCTCACAATAGCTGTTGTAACAATTCCTTTTAAATCCGAAGGGAAGGTCAGGATAAGATATGCAATAGACGGGATAACAGAATTGAAAGACCATGTCGATTCTCTTCTTGTGATTAATAATGAGAAGTTAAGGGAGATATATGGTAATCAGGGTGTTTCAACAGCTTTTTCGAAAGCCGATGATGTTTTAACTACAGCTGTGAAAGGGATAGCTGAAATAATAACTGTTACCGGGTATATAAATGTCGATTTCGCAGATGTTGAAACAGTGATGAAAAATTCGGGAGTGGCTTTAATGGGAATGGGTATAGCCCAGGGAGAGAACAGGGCAATAAATGCGATTGAGAATGCATTAGCTTCCCCGCTTTTGAACTCAAATGATATAACCGGGGCAAAAAGCATACTTATTAATATATCATCAGGGAAAGGCGAAAACGAACTTACAATGGATGAGCTAGGCGAAATAACTGATTTTATGTATGAATCTGCTTCCGAAGATGCTCTGATAATAAGAGGATTGTCTCAGGACGAATCACTTGGTGAAAATATAAGTGTGATAGTTATTGCTACAGGATTTGAGGCCAATTCCATATTCCAACCCTATAGGCCCACCAGGAAATCAACAAGAGTTGAATTATTACAGGAAACGCCGGCGATTCCCGAAGTATTAAGCAGATCCCGACAAGAAGATGAATTCGTTGTACACAAAAAAGGTAAAAAATCGATAATAACTGATCTTGAGGAGGAAATGCAGGGAGTTATTGATTTTAACCTTGTGAACAGCGATACGGTCGGTATTGTTCATAACAGAACTGAAAATGCTAAAGATGAAGAACAGTTAAAATCCGAAGCCACACTTCGGAAAGTCAAACATATGCAGAAAATATTACAGAAGGAAGGATTATCTAATAAGACAATGAATGAGAACATTGAAACTTTCGAGGAAGTTCCGGCTTACATAAGGAGAAATATGTCACTTGGTGATACTGAAAAACCTTCTGAAAGCAAATTGTCTAGATTCACTCTCACTTCCGATGATGAAGAGGGGCCTGTGTTAAGAGAGAATAATGCTTACCTGAACGACAACGTTGATTAAGCATGTGATTTTTATTGTCCGGGGACGGGGACGTTTCATGAAACGTCCCCGCTTGTTTTTAATTTTTATATTTGCGATGATGAAAAGGAATCTGCCGATATTGATACTTCTTCTTTCATCTGTTGTTTTGGCGGCGCAACCTGAGGAGGAAGTAAAACCCCGGACTATAAAACAGTGGAATCTTTCCGCTGATCTTATTGATGAGGTAACAATTCCTTTTGACACTGTTTTTTCATTGTTCCACCGATACAGACTGTCTGACAGATATTCATCATTAAATGCCACTCTCGGGAATTACGGATTGCCATTCTATCAGATCAATTTTTTCGACCGCGTTATGGATCCTGATAAATTCCTGTATACAGGTTTTTATCCTTTTATGTTTGTTCCTGAAAAAGCTGTATTTATGAATACACAGGTGCCATTTTCGGAAATGGTGTGGACCTATGGAGCACCAAGGGAAACAGCTGAACAAACATTCAGGGTCCGCCATTCGCAGAATGTGAACAGAAATCTGAACTTCGGGCTTATTTTTGATGTGATCTATAATCTTGGTCAGTATAATTATCAAAAAACTGACAACAAAACATTTACATTTTACGGATCATATACGGGGACAAAATACAAAGCTTATTTTTCGACAGGTGTCAATAATCTCAACACTGCCGAAAATGGAGGGATTATTGATAAGAACCATCTCAAACTTTATGAAACACGCGAAGTTCCGGTGAACATGGGCTCTCTTAACTCATCAAAGAGCATCCTAAAAAACAATAACCTGCTTTTAGTGCAGAGGTATAAGGTCGGAGGAACACAGCCGCAGAGTGATACTGCAAAAGTAAAAAAATCAGGTATAGCAGGTCTCAGCGGCACTTTTTCACATATCCTTACCTGGGAAACAAACAGGAGGACATATATTGACAAGTCTCCCGGGTCGGGTTTTTATAAAGACACCCTTATCAACGGAAACTTTACAAGAGATTCTCTTTCATCACGGATGCTCAAGAATACAATTCGATTTGACTTTATGACTGATGAGTCGAAAAAGCTGCGACTTGGAATTGGTGTTGGCCTGCGAAATGAACTTATAAGATATGGTCAGATAATACCATCAAATGATGTAATTACTGCTGATACTGCTGGATGGATACGTAACAACAATGTGCTTATTGGCAGGATACTCAATGATATCGGGGATAAATTCGGTTGGATAGCAGTGGGTGAACTCTTTCTTACAGGCTACAGAGCCGGTGATTTCAGCCTCAAAGGAGAAATAACAAAAAAAATTGGTTTTGAAAAAGGGACGGCATCATGGATAATAAACGGTGCAATGACAAATACCCAGCCTTCTTTCTGGATGGAAAACTGGGGAAGCAATAATTTTAAATGGCAAAACAATCTGAAGAAAATATTCCGGATAGATGTAGGAACCATCTTTTCATATCCGGTCCGCAAAGCGGAGATTAAATTCAATTATGCCATAATCGATAATTTTACTGCATTCAATTCACTTGCCCTGCCGGATCAGTACCAGAGCGGCTTATCTGTCGCATCGCTGAATGCAAAAAAAGAGATGAAGGCTTGGAAATTTCACCTGAATACTGATCTGCTCATCCAGAAAAGCAGTAATTCCGAAATACTTGACCTTCCACTTATAACAACAAAAACAGCATTCTTTTTCGAACATCTTTTCAGGTTCAAGGAAACGAACGGTGATCTTAATACACAGTTGGGAGTTGAAGTACTCTACCATACAGATTATTATCCTTATTCATATATGCCTGCCACAGGCAGATTTTACAGACAGAATGGGATCAGAGCCGGTAATTATCCTTTCATTGATGTATTTCTCAATTTTAAGCTCAGGCGAACAAGAGTCTTCATTATGTATGATCATCTTAATTCGGGATATATGGGATATGACTATTTTATGACTCCCGATTATCCTATGAATACCAGGATGTTACGATACGGACTTGCCTGGACCTTTTATAATTAAAAAAAATGTATTACTTTTGCCCCGCTTTTTTAAAATATGTGTAACTAAAATGAAAAGCGTTGGCAAAAAAGAATTTTGTTTTTTTTATTCTGCTGATCATTCTGTTATCCTGTGTAAAAAAATCTGATACTTCTAACATTCCAGTTAAACATACTCCGGTTTCATTCGATTTAGATTCAATTATTTCGAGAGGAAGGCTTATAGCAGTTTCAGATTTTAATTCGACGGATTATTTCATCTATAAGGGAGAACCGATGGGTTTCTATTTTGAACTGCTAAAGAACTTCACGGAGCATCTGGGGATCGATCTTGAAATAATAAAAGAGAATGATCTTGAGAATGCATTCAGTTTATTGAAATCAGGGGATGCTGATGTTCTTGCATTTGGATTGACAGTTAGCTCTTCGAGAAAGAAGGACATTCGCTTTACTGATCCGATATTTGAGACAAGGCAGGTTCTCGTTCAGAAGAAACCGCATAACTGGCGTTCGATGACGATGGATATGCTTAACAAAAAGCTTGTAAGGAACCAGTTGGATCTTGCCGGTAAGACAATTTATGTCCAGAAGCTCTCATCACATGCTGAGCGGCTGAAAACACTTGCAGAGGAGATCGGGGATTCGATCACCATTATTGAGGTGCCTTATGATTCTGAGGAACTGATAAGGAATGTTGCGCACGGTGAAATAGAATTTACAGTATGTGATGAGAACACTGCATCTGTTAATTCAACCTATTACCCTGATATTGATGTGAATACACCAATAAGCTTTGCACAGAACATTGCCTGGGGAGTAAGGCAAACCAATTCAGAAAAATTATTGCTGGAACTTAACAGCTGGTTAAATACTTACAGAAAGAGCAAGGCGTTTGCACTGTTGTATAATAAATATTATAAGAATTCCAGATCGAGTCTGATAGTAAAAAGTGATTATTATACATCCAGTACGGGTAAAATATCGAAGTACGATGACCTTATTAAATCTGCGAGTGAGAAGATAGGCTGGGATTGGCGTTTGCTTGCTTCGCTTGTTTACCAGGAATCCAGGTTCAATCCTCTTGTTAGATCTCATGCAGGTGCTTATGGACTTATGCAGATTATGCCTGTTACCGGTAAACATTTCGGTATTGATATAACAGCTTCGCCATCAAATAATGTCAGGGCTGGAATAATGTATATAAACTGGCTGCAGGAGCTATTTGAAAATAAGGTCAGCGATCCGGAAGAGAGACTGAAATTCATCCTTGCATCGTATAATGCAGGACCGGGTCATATTCTTGATGCAATGAGGCTGGCAGAAAAGAACGGAATGGATCCTGAAATATGGGACGGGAGTGTGGAATACTGGCTTCAGAAGAAATCGGATCCTGTTTATTACCGGGATGCTGATGTTAAAAGCGGATATTTCAGAGGGACGGAGTCAATCAATTTTGTTAGTGAGATACTTGAGCGCTTTGAACACTATAAAAATATGATCCCGGAAGAAAAAAATATTGGTCTGACCGCAGAATCCGGAGTAAATCTTCAATCGGGTAAAACACTTATCTTAACGCCTTAGCCAGGCAGTGTAAAGAAATCAGACACTGATTGACACTGTAATGACAAGGAAAGAGATGTGTTGATTATCAGTCGTACTTTATGGCTTTTATGGGGCTTATTCTGCTGATGAGCTTTGAAGGGACCAGCAGCATTATTATTA
>DAONXX010000018.1:0-31070 GCA_035414025.1 Bacteroidales bacterium
AATTCGGTTGATTCAGGGGCAAATAATATCAATGTAATAATAAAAAACTCAGGCAAAACGCTGATCCAGGTAATTGATGATGGCTGTGGCATGTCAGAAACAGATGCCAGGCTCGCTTTCGAACGGCATGCCACATCAAAAATATCATCGGCAAAAGATCTTTTTTCAATAAGCTCAAAAGGATTCAGAGGAGAAGCCCTTGCTTCAATTGCTGCAGTAGCAATGGTTGAACTTAAAACAAGAAAAGAAAATGATGAAACCGGCACCCTTATAAATATTAGCGGATCAAAAGTACAGGCCCAGGAGCCATGTGTCTGCACTCCGGGTTCCTCCTTCAGCGTAAAGAACCTGTTTTATAACATCCCTGCAAGAAGGAAATTCCTGAAATCAGATGCAACTGAATTCAGGCATATTATTAATGAATTCCAGAAAGTTGCTATTGCCCATCCTGAAATAAGATTTACGCTGAGTCATAACGACAGTGAAATTTACAACCTTCCCGCTGCTAACAACAGGCAAAGGATAATAGGAGTTTTCGGACGGCAGATAAACCAGGAACTGATAAAACTTGAGACAGAAACAAGCCTTATAACAATAAAAGGGTTCATCGGTAAGCCGGAGCATGCGCGCAGGACATATGGCGAACAGTTCTTTTTTGTGAATAAACGTTTTATGAAACATCCTTATTTTCATAAAGCGGTAACGGAAGCATATCAGAATATCCTGGCACCAGATACAATACCTGCATATTTCATATTCATGGAAACTGATCCTGCCTCAATAGATATTAATATTCACCCTACAAAAACCGAAATAAAATTTGAGGATGAAAGTGCTATCTGGCAGATATTGATGGCTTCCGTCAGGGAGTCTCTGGGGCGTTTTAATATAGTCCCGTCCATTGACTTTGAAAATGAGGCCCTCATAGATATTCCGGTCAGAAACACATCCGATCCCTTACCGCAGCCCCCTGAAATAAAAATCAATCCGGAATACAATCCATTTGAAAAAAAGGATAAGGTACTTTTCAGACCGGATTTCATTGACAGGTTTGAAAAAGCCAACACAGAGAATTGGGAAAAACTTTATTCAACACTTGAAAAAGAGAATGAGGATCCTGATAAATTTCTAAGAGGAACTGAAGAAAACCGCAAATTCATTCAGATAGGAAACAAATACATCTCCTGCCCCGTGAAATCGGGGATAATGCTCATTGACCAGAAAAGGGCACATGAGAGGATTTTATATGAGAAGTTCCTTGAGTGTCTCCTTAATAATATACCGGTAAGCCAAACCGAGCTGTATCCGCTTACAATTGAACTTGGTCCTGCAGATTATGCATTACTCCGGGAAGTAGCCGATGATCTTAAACAGCTTGGACTGAACATAGAGTTTGCCGGTAAAAATACAATCATTCTAAAAGGCCGGCCATCAGATTCAACTTCCTCTGATCCGGTTGAAATGTTTGAAAAGATTATTGAAGAATATAAAAGCGCTGGTGGTGATCCGGCGAAAGGTGCCAGGGAAAAACTTGCCGGCGCTATGGCTGGCTCTGCCGCGATCCAGCATGGCAAACAACTGACACAGAGCGAAATGGAAGGGCTTTTTGATTCTTTATTCGCCTGTTCAGCACCGAATTATTCTCCTAAGGGTAAGCCTGTTATAAACATAATAACAATTGAAGAACTTGACAGGAAATTCAAATAAGAAAATAACCAGGGTTGGCTGTTTAAATAAAAAGGAACTGTTAGCTTTGTGCTGAAATTCTTAGGATAAGAATTATATTTTAATATCAATATGAATTCATACGGATACAGAAGGGGTTTTTTTTCAATGCCCCCGGTGGTTAAGAATATCATAATGCTGAACATTCTGATGCTTCTTGCCCATTATGCTGCTGCAAGTGCCTTTTCAATCAATCTTAACAGCATCCTGGGTTTGTATTTCCCAAAATCAGAAAACTTTAAACCATTACAGATACTTACGCACATGTTTATGCATGCCAATTTCTTGCACCTGTTTTTCAACATGTATGCGTTATTCATCTTCGGACAGATGCTTGAAGCTGTCTGGGGCTCAAAAAGGTTCCTGATCTATTATCTTGTGTGCGGACTTGGAGCAGCACTGACACATGAATCGGTAATAGCCTATGAATATGCAAAGCTGGTCAGCACTATCAGCCCGGATAATCTGCAGTTAGTGCTGAATGAAGGATCTGCTTATTTAAAGGCAGGAAAGGTGTTCAGTGATTCAGGGATGCAAAGTCTTCAGCTCTTACTTAATACCCCAACAGTCGGAGCTTCAGGCGCTGTGTTCGGGATTCTTCTGGCATTTGGTATTCTTTTCCCAAACACACAACTCTTTATCATTTTCCCGCCAATCCCAATAAGAGCAAAATATTTCGTCATTATCTATGGTGTCATCGAACTATACCTGGCTTTCACACAGCCAGGCAGTAATATAGCTCACGCTGCACACCTCGGAGGAATGCTGTTTGGATATATCCTTATCAGATACTGGAGAAAAACGACAAAAACACTTTATTGATGGATATCTGGCATAATATAAAGAAAACCTTCGGCAAGGCCAACTCACTCAGCAGACTGATTTACATCAATGCAATTGTTTTCCTTGTCTTTCTTGTTTTTGAAATCATCAGCTTCCTGTTCAATAACCCTGACATAGAGGCTGCAGTGCTACATCTTTTTGCCATCCCTGCTTCCTTAAAAACATTACTTGTAAGACCATGGACATTAATAACATATATGTTCACTCATAAAGACATCTGGCATATATTGTTCAATATGCTATGGCTCTATTGGTTTGGCAAAATATTCCTTGATTACCTCGACCAGCGAAAACTTGTAGCTATTTATTTTCTCGGAGGTATCAGCGGGGCAATAGTATATGTTCTTTCCTTCAATATCTTTCCTGCCTTTACCGGAATGGTTCACGACTCCGTAGCAATAGGAGCCTCAGCTTCAGTAATGGCAATCGTTATCTCTACTGCAGCATACATTCCTGACTATTCCATCAATCTGTTCCTGCTGGGAAGGATAAGAATCAAATATATTGCCCTTGCAATATTTATCCTCACATCATTCATGGATTTCTCAGTCAACTCAGGAGGTAAGCTTGCTCACATGGGAGGTGCATTATTTGGATTCCTCTATATACTGAACCTGAGAAAAGGCAAGGATATAGCCAAGGGATTCAACAGAATTATTGACTTCCTCGCCACTCTCTTCAAACCGAGGAAAAAAATGAAAGTAAGCTATAAAAGACCGGTAACAGACTATGAATATAACAAAATAAAATCCGACCGGCAATTAAAGATAAACCAGATACTTGACAAGATATCAAAAGGTGGCTATGACAGCCTGACCAAAGAAGAAAAAGAGTTCCTTTTCAGTGAAAGCCAGAAAAAAAATTAATTATAAGAATATTACTGTTGAAGAAATTCCTCTACAAGATATTGCTTTCCATAAATGTATTTTTTGCCTTATGCCTGCTTGTATCCTATCTTGCTGTTCATATTAATCCACAAACATTTGCTCTTCCTGCATTTTTCGGCCTTGCCTATCCATACTTCCTGCTGGCAAACGTGTTGATCATAATTACATGGGCTGTTCTTCTAAGGTATGAAGCTATTATTTCAATTGTTGTAATAGTTTTGGGATTCAATCATTTTTCAAACTATATCCGGTTTGGAAGATCCCATAAAAGCAGCTTGGACAATACATTCAAAGTAATGAGTTATAATGTAAGGCTGTTCGATAACTACGAAAAAGGCGGGGGCAGTACCGAACAAAAAATAATTGAGTTTATTAGGGAACAAAAACCTGATATTTTGTGTCTCCAGGAATTTTATCTTTCCGGAGATCCGGTCCGGAAAGATAATAATATCACAAAAGCTCTCGGAGAGTCTTATCATTCCCATACAAAACTGATAAACAACAGAAGGAGAGGTTATTATGGTATTGTTACCTATACCCGTTATCCTATAATAAAAAAGGGAGAAATAATTCACCAGAATTCTTCAAGTCTGTCAATTTTTACAGATGTAGTTATTGAGAAAGATACTTTCAGGATATTCAATAACCATTTGCAGTCATTCCGACTACGCAGTATGGAAAATTCTTTCCTTGAAGAAATGACTTCAGCCAGTAACAGGGAGACAATTAACACAATGAAGAACCTTTATGTAAGGTTGAAGCAGGGATTTGTAAGAAGGGCCAGACAGGCTGCTTCTGTAAAGACCCAGATAAACCTTTCTCAATATCCTGTAATTGTTGTCGGCGACTTCAATGATACTCCCATATCTTATTCATACAGAAAAATCCGCAAAGGCCTTAAAGATTCTTTCGTTGATTCAGGCTACGGTGCAGGATTTACTTACAGAGGCAACTATCCTGCCAACAGGATTGACTACATCCTGTATGATCAATTACTCGACTGTAAACATTTTGACATAGTCAGGGTTAAGTATTCAGATCATTATCCTGTCGCTGCATATTTTTCCCTCAGTTATTAAAAAGAAAAGGAAATTGCATATGACCGGTTTTAACACAAAAACACATAAAATGGATTCGTAAAAGATCCGTATAAGGCAAGGCCCCAGGAGCATAATAATAAAAAAATCCCTTCTCTGCTGATGCATTGAAGGGATTTTATATGTAAAATATAAAGCTGTTAACCGCCGAAAATGCTGAATGCAACTGTCAGTCCGGCAAGTACCACGGAAACCATTGACATCAGCTTTATAAGAATATTAAGAGCAGGGCCTGAAGTATCTTTGAAGGGATCTCCAACAGTATCACCTACAACAGATGCTTTATGGGGTTCACTTCCTTTACCGCCAAAATTACCTCTTTCAATGAATTTTTTCGCATTATCCCAGGCACCTCCGGCATTGTTCAGCATACTTGCAAGTACAAAGCCTGTGGTCATACCACCGGCCAGAAGGCCAATTACACCAGGTACACCAAACACAACTCCAACGATGAGAGGAACTGCAATAGCTATTAATGACGGTATAATCATTTCGCTCTGAGCTCCGGCTGTCGAGATAGCAACACATTTTGCATATTCAGGTTTTGCTTTCCCTTCCATAATACCGGGTATTTCACGGAACTGACGCCTTACTTCCTCTACCATCTTGCCTGCAGCACGTCCTACTGCTTTCATGCTCATTGCACTGAAAAGGAAGCACATCATTGCGCCAATGAATACACCGCTGAGAAGAATAGGATTGAACAGTGTAATATCATAGGCTGCAGCAAAATCCCTGACTGTAGCGGAAGTGATGTTAACAGCCGTCTGGCCGTCTGCTACTGCAGGAACAGAAGAATTGTAGAATAATGTATCACCTATCTGTTTAAAGCCTTCAGGAGATTTATCAATAAGCCTTCCCAGCCATAATCTTACTTCCTCCATATAAGCTGCCATAAGAGCAAGAGCTGTAAGAGCGGCTGAGCCTATTGCAAAACCCTTACCGGTTGCGGCTGTAGTATTGCCAAGCCCGTCGAGAGCATCGGTTCTTTCCCTTACTTCCTTGGGAAGTTCAGCCATCTCAGCATTTCCTCCTGCATTGTCAGCGATAGGGCCGAAAGCATCAGTTGCAAGCGTAATACCCAGGGTAGAGAGCATTCCAACTGCTGCAAAACCTATTCCATAAACACCCATAGCAAAATTGCTGAAGCCTCCTGCAAAACCGTATGCTGCGATTATGCCAATTACTATTGTTACAACAGGGATCCATGTTGAAGACATCCCGACTGCCATACCTTCAATAATAAGTGTTGCAGGACCCTGCTGAGCCTGTTTGGCTATACCCTGTGTGGGTTTATTGCCATCTGAAGTAAAATACTCAGTCGACTGGCCTATAATAACTCCTGCGAGCAATCCTGACACAGCTGCTCCGAAAACACCCCAGCTAATCCAGTCGAGACCAGCCAAAACAGCAAGGACAACAAGTATAAGTGCTGAACTACCGCCGGTGCCAAGCAACAGTGCCGTTAAGAGTGCTCTTGGTGTGGCAGATTCCTTTGTACGGACCAGATATACACCAGCTATTGAAAGAAGAATACCTATTGCCGATACAAGCATAGGAGCTATAACGGCTTTTAACTGAAGATCACCAGTAATTCCGGGCAATGCTGCTCCAAGTGCAGCGGTAGCAAGAATTGATCCGGCATAAGATTCATACAGGTCAGCTCCCATTCCGGCGACATCGCCAACATTATCACCAACATTATCAGCTATTGTTGCAGGATTGCGTGGATCATCCTCAGGTATTCCTGCTTCTACTTTTCCAACAAGGTCGGCACCTACGTCAGCAGCTTTAGTAAATATACCTCCGCCAACACGTGCAAAGAGAGCCTGTGTAGAGGCACCCATGCCGAATGTAAGCATGACTGCCGTTATTTCAATAAGTTTTGCATGTTCAGTAGTACCGGCATGAACGAATGTAAGTCCCAGAAAATCCATTCCGTTTTGCATATGCTCCGGGGTGAATACCCATTTGTCGAGAATAATGAACCAGAGAGCAATGTCGAGAAGGCCGAAGCCAACAACAACCAGGCCCATAACAGCTCCACTTCTGAGAGCTACCTGTAAGCCCTTATTAAGTGATTTTGATGCTGCCCATGCAGTCCTGTTTGAAGCATAAGTGGCTGTCTTCATTCCAAGATAACCGCAAAGCCCTGAGAAAAACCCTCCTGTAAGGAAAGCGACCGGCACAAAGGGGTTCTGAATACCGAAATATGCCAGTATCGTCAACAGGACCACAAGTATAACAAAGACTTTAGCAACCACTGAATACTGACGCTTGAGATAAGCCATAGCGCCTTCCCTCACATATGAAGCGATTTCTTTCATCCTGTCAGTACCTTCTTCCTGCGACTTCATACTCCTGTAAAAAATCCAGGCAAACAGCAGGGCACAGAGTGCCGAGACAGGAATAATCCAAAAAATACTACTTACCATGATACTTATTTTTAATTAAAAATTATAGGTTTATAACCAGAAAAAAATTTGCTACAAAACTAATCTTGTTTTTTATTTATACAAATGAAAAAATGATATAATTATCAGGAGAATTGATGTTAATCAATAACAAAATGCCCTCTCTTAGATTAACAAGACAGCTTATGCCTGAACAAAAAATGTATTAAATAGAAGCCGGATTCCCCTGAAATACCCGTAATTTATATCTTCAGACTGTTTCATGTAAGGATATGAAAGATGTTCTGCAGTTTTGCCAGGAGTTTGTTGCCGGTTACCGGCTCCCGGAATTTCAGTTCAACGAAAAAGAGCACTGGAAGGACTATTTGGTGTCAAACCATCGATAAATTTAAACTTCCGCTCTGAAGAATGAAAGCGAATATATATTTATTTATACTTGCTACTTTTATTACATTTGCCCCATTAAAAATTCTAAATTAGCTATTAAAATGACTGATTTTTTTGATGACAAGATCTCTGAAAGGCTCGGTGGTTCAAGCTTCGGCAAATCTACTGTAATATATAAGTTTGAACAGATCAAAAGGGCTAAGGCAGCTGCCAGAAAAGCTCATCCGGAGTTATCGCTTATCGATATGGGTGTCGGCGAACCCGACTGGCCGGCTGATGAAATTGTTGTCAGAACACTGGCTGAAGAAGCCGGAAAACCTGAGAACAGGTGGTATTCTGACAATGGTATTCCTGAATTCCAGGAAGCTGCAGCCGGGTATCTTGAAAAAGTATACGGAATAAAAGGCCTTGTCCCTACTGAAAATATAATCCACGGAATAGGTTCCAAACCGGTGCTTGCCATGCTCCCGATATGCTTCATCAATCCCGGTGATATGCTGCTTACAACGGTTCCCGGATATCCTGTCACGGCAACATATACCCGCTATCTTGGCGGAGAAGTATATAACCTTCCTCTGCTTGAATCGAATAACTTTCTGCCCGACCTGGATTCAGTACCATCTGATATCCGTAAAAAAGCCAAGCTTTTATACCTGAACTATCCTAATAACCCTACAGGTGCAGTTGCCACTCCGGAATTCTTCAAACATGTTGTTGATTTTGCAAGAAAGAATAATATTATCATAATTCATGATGCTGCTTATAGCGCTCTGACTTATGACGGGTACAAACCTCTCAGCCTTCTGTCTGTCGAAGGAGCCATTGAAGTTGGTGTTGAGGTCCATTCCCTTTCAAAAGCCTTCAACATGACCGGCTGGAGAATTGGGTTTATTTGCGGTAACACCAAAGCTGTCAAAGCCTATGCTACCGTAAAGGATAATACCGATTCCGGACAGTTCAGAGCTATTCAGAAAGCAGCTATTAAAGCTTTCAGCAATACGGAAATAACTGAAAGAACAATCGCAAAGTACTCCAGAAGGTTCGATATTCTTGTTGATGCCCTTAACGAGACAGGCTTTAAAACAAAGAAACCGAAAGGATCCTTCTACTGTTACGTGAAAGCCCCGGTCGGAACAGAGGACGGAAAAGTATTCAATACGGCAGCAGAGTTCTCCGAGTTTCTTATAAGAGAATCTCTTATATCAACAGTTCCATGGGATGATGCAGGAAAATACGTCAGATTCTCAGTTACTTTTGAGGCAGATGATATGCAGAAAGAAAAGGAAGTAATTGATGAGATGAAGAGAAGAATTAAAAAGCTTAAACTTAAATTTTAACTCCGGACCAATATCTGCCGGTCCTGTTGTTAACTGCTTACAGCTCTCTTTTCAGCTCTTAATCAAACCCGTATATTATAAAGATACAAAAAATGTCTAAAATATCCGCAGTTATTATAACATTTAATGAAGAAGCATATATCGGAAATTGCCTTGAATCTTTGAAGGATCTTGCAGATGAAATTGTTGTAGTTGATTCATTCTCGACAGATGCAACAGAAGAGATCTGTAGAAAGTACAACGTAAGATTTATCAGCCATGCATTTGAGGGATATGTGGAACAGAAGAATTATGCAGTTTCCCAGGCTAAATACAGACATGTCCTTTCACTTGATGCAGATGAGGCATTAAGCGAAGAACTGAAGAAATCAATCCTTGAAATTAAGGACAATATAGTATATAATGGTTACTATGTTAACCGGCGTAATAATTATTGTGGTAAATGGATGATACAATCGCCTTTTATACCTGACAGGCATATGAGGTTATTCGATTCCTCTAAAGGAAGATGGAAAGGTATAAATCCTCACGACAAGTTCAGACTTGACCCGGGTACGAAGAGTAAAAAATTAAAAGGCTTTCTCCTTCACTGGAACTATGCATCGTTTGATGAACACAGGGATAGAATGAAACGCTATTCCGATATCACAGCTGCCGAATATTTTAAAAACGGCAAAAAAACAGGGCCATTTACAGGCCACCTGCACATGATCTGGAGATTCTTCAGGGCTTATATCATTGAAGGAGGATTCCTGAACGGTTACAAGGGATTTGTCTTCTGCAAGCTAACAGCCTGGTCAAGTTTTCTTAAATATTCAAAACTGAGACAACTTAACAAGCAGGTGAAGAATAATTAAAACAAATCCATGCTTTTTGACGAAGACTTAAAGAACTCGATAAATTCCCTGAAAAACGGTGGGATAATTATTTATCCCACTGACACTATCTGGGGCTTAGGTTGTGATGCCACAAATAAATCAGCTGTTGAGAAGGTATTCAGCGTTAAATCGAGAAGCGATAATAAGAGCCTTATAATACTTGTCAATGGCCTGGCAATGCTTGAAAGATATGTCAAAGAAATTCCTTCAATAGCTTATGATCTTATTGAAGTGTCGGATACGCCCCTTACAATTATTTATCCTGAAGGAAGGAGCCTGGCATCAGGAATATGCAGTGAAGATGGCTCCGTTGGAATCAGGATTTGTCGCGACGATTTTTGTTCCGAGTTGATTACCCGTTTGAGGCGTCCACTTGTATCAAGCTCGGCAAACAAAAGTGGGGAGCCTTTCCCGACTGATTTCTCTGAAATAAACCCTGACTTGCTGAAAGAAGTTGATTATGTAGTGAAATACCGGCAGAATGACCGGCGAAAAAGTTCGCCTTCGCCGGTCATTAAAATCGATAAAAAAGGAGTTGTTGAAATAATCAGGAAGTGAAAGTCTTAATCAGCAGACCTTATCCTTCCGGAACCTGAAGATCTTGAATCAATTCTGGGGTTCCCACTATAAGTCACATTACCGCTTCCGGATATCCTTGCCGTCAGAGAATCGCCCGCCTTACAGACACAACTGCCACTGCCTGAGATATTTACACCAAGGTGATCGATCTCAAAATCCCTTCCTGTGTAATTCCCTGATC
Source organism: Bacteroidales bacterium (assembly GCA_035414025.1). GTDB lineage: Bacteria > Bacteroidota > Bacteroidia > Bacteroidales > VadinHA17 > LD21. Next base: position 10,329 of record DAONXX010000018.1, read on the forward strand.
CGCTTATTGATATATCGCCTCTGTCAGCACTGCCTGTTCCCCGGATAAGAATATTGCCTGAACCCGATATGTTACAGTCAAGATTGTCAGCTTCAATGCCTGCTGTGGTAATCTTGCCGCTACCGCTTACACTAAGAGACAGATCATCAATGTCCCTGATATCATCAACAATCTCTACTCCCCCCGATCCGGAGACAGTAAGATCTTCGAGTTCGGGTAAAGTAATGAAAACATCGACTCTTTCGAAAAGATCAGAAAACCTGAATCTGAATGTCTTCCTCCTGATAATGAGCCTTTCTCCCATAACTTCGGTTATCACACTTTCAACATCATCTTCTTCACCCTCAAGTATAACACTATATTCCGGACCGATCCTGACTGTAAGATTACCCGGAACAGCATAGCTGATCCTGGTGAATCCCTTTATATTACGTTTATCCTTAACAGTTGACGAAGCAAATACATTTCCTGTAATAATGAATGTGCTTAATAAGAGCAGAAAAACTTTTTTCATCTTTATGCTTAGTTTGATTTGATAAAATTTCAATAAAGACGACTTAAAAGTAAAAATGATGCAGCAAAAGGAAGTTTTAAATGCTGTTAATAAAAAGAAATGTAGAATCCCTAGTTTATGCTTGATTTTCAGATGAAAAGGGAGTGTCAGTTCAGTTCTGTCAGGCCCTCCGGAAGATCCATTGTGATGATCTTCCTGCGCCTGTCAACCTTGCTTATCAAGTCCTCGTGAAAAGGGATAAGCACAGTATTTCCGGTGCCGGTATCAACATTAAGAAGGAAGTGTCCGGGATTCTCAGTTATCCCGGTTATTATTCCTATAAACTCATCATCTATTGTATTAATATTATAGCCAAGGATACTTTCAGCGTCCTTTGACTCTGGAAGACCGGAATGTTTTTGTGTAAGAAAGACCTTACAGTTCAGGAATTCTTTTACCTTTTCAGAAGAATCATAACCGTCAAACCTGAGGATCAGGGTATCCGGACCTAAAATTTCTGACTCTGATATTAAAAAAGGAACGGGTTTCCCTTCAATCTCAAGGAAAACCCATTCCAAAACCGGTAAATTATTTCTAAAATTATCCCCGAGGCTTATCATCACTTCACCATTGTGACCGTAAAGCTTTATAATATGCCCGAGTAATATGTCTGTTTTGTAAGCCATAGTCTTACTGATCATACTGATCAGGGACTATTCCTGCGGCTTTACTTCTTCTGAAGCCTGCTGATCCTGTTTGTCTTCAACAGGAGCATTTGTTTCTTCAACTGCCGGTTCTGTTACCTGAGTTTCTGCCGATTCAGTTGCCTGAGCTTCAGCTGGTGGTTCAGCAACCTGGTCTTCAACAGGTTCTGCATCCTGAGCTTCAGGCTGAGCTGCAGCTTCAGCTTTTGCAGCAAGTTCTGCCTGTTTCTTGGCCAGTTTTGCTGCCCTGTCCTCATTGATCTTCTTTTCTGCAGCCAGCTTCTTCATGATTTCATCATCTTTGGATTTCTCAAGGCCTGATCTTTTCAATTCAATTTTTGCCTCTTTCTGTTTCATCCATTCTTCAAATCGCCTCGAAGCTTCGGCTTCATCAAATGCACCTTTCTTAACTCCTTCAAGAAGATGCTTCTTCATTAAAACTCCTTTGTAAGACAGGATAGCCCTGCATGTGTCTGAGGGTAATGCGCCATTTTGCAGCCAACCCAGAGCCTTATCGAAATCAAGTTCAATTGCAACCGGGTTAGTGAGCGGATTGTAAGTTCCGATCTTTTCAATATATCTGCCATCCCGTGGCGACCTGCTATCTGTTACCACAATGTGGTAAAAGGCCTGTTTTTTACGGCCCTTCCTAGCTAATCTGATTCTAACTGCCATTAAATTTTAAACGCTTTTGTTTAACCTCTTTTTAAAATTGTGGGTGCAAAGATAATAGTAAATATTTACCGGACAAACGAATGATATTAAATTATCTTCCAAATAAGCTCCTGCTACTTCGCTGTAACCCTCCAGTTAATGTATACCCGGTAAAGTCATATTACCCCCGTTATACAATCAATCCTCATCAGAATTCAAACCGATCCCCTGAGATTGAATTCTGCCCGCTTATTATCAAACTACTTTTTCATAATACTAGTTTTAAGTATTTTTGTTTGCTGAGCAATTACTCTGAAAAAATCCGATTCATGACCGATTTTACTCACTTACATGTTCATACGCAGTATTCAATCCTTGATGGCGCTGCAAATATCCATTCGCTTGTTGAAAAGGCCAAAACACTTGGCATGAAGGCTCTCGCTATAACCGACCACGGAAACATGTTCGGAGTAAAGGAGTTCCACAATGTCTCAACAGAGAAGGGGATTAAGCCAATAATCGGTTGTGAGGTTTATGTTGCCAGGCGCTCAATAAGCGAAGTGAATGTAAAAGAGGACAGATCGGGCGACCATCTCATCCTTCTCGCAAAAAACCTTAACGGCTATAAGAACCTTATCAAGCTCGTTTCAATAGCCTGGACAAAAGGTTTTTATTATAAACCCAGAGTAGATAAGGAACTCCTGCTCAAATACCGGGAGGGACTGATAGCTTCATCTGCATGTCTTGCAGGAGAAATTCCGGATGAGATATTGAATGGCAGCTTGTCAGGTGCCGAATCTGCTCTAAAGAGCTATCTGGAGATCTTCGGTGATGACTTTTATCTTGAGCTGCAGCGTCATGAGACCTATGACCCAAATGCTGATATGAGTGTTTTCCCTCTGCAGCAAAAGGCTATCGGGGTAATGAAGAAACTTGCCCTGAAATATAATGTAAAACTCATTGCTACAAACGACGTTCACTTCATAAATGCAGAAGATGCCGAAGCTCACGACAGGCTGATCTGCATAAATACGGCAAAGGATATTGATGATCCCAACCGCCTGAGATATTCAAAACAGGAATATCTGAAAAGTGCAGAGGAAATGAAAAAGATTTTCAACGATATCCCTGAAGCAATTGAAAACATTGCGGAAGTTGTTGACAAAATCGAAAAATACGAGTTGGATCATGATCCGATAATGCCTGAATTTGAGTTGCCCGAAGGATATACTGACAATGATGTGTATTTAAGGCATCTGACATATAAAGGTGCTGAGCAAAGATGGGGCACACTAACAAAAGAATATACAGATAGAATTGATTTTGAGCTTGATACAATTGCCAGGATGGGCTTCCCCGGTTATTTCCTTATTGTGCAGGACTTCCTGGATGCCGCACGAAAAATGGGAGTATCAGTGGGGCCCGGCAGGGGATCGGCCGCAGGTTCCGCAGTAGCTTATTGTCTAAAAATAACCGATATAGATCCAATCAAATACGGACTTCTTTTTGAGAGGTTCCTTAATGTCGACAGGATTTCAATGCCTGATATTGATATAGATTTTGATGAAGACGGAAGAGAATTGATACTGAAATATGTTGTGGATAAATACGGGCACGACAAAGTTGCTCATATAATCACATTTGGATCTATGGCAGCTAAAATGGCTATCAGAGACGTGGCCAGGGTACAGAAACTCCCTCTTCCCGATGCCGACCGCCTGGCTAAACTTGTTCCTGAAAGACCCGGTATAACTCTTACTCAAGCTTATGCAGAAGTTCCTGAGCTTGCAAAAGAAAGGACGTCTTCAAACAAACTTATAGCCCAGACACTTAAATACGCAGAGGTCCTGGAAGGTTCTATACGCCAGACAGGTGTACATGCATGTGGCATTATAATCGGTAAGGACTCACTTGATAACTACATCCCAATCTGCACCTCCAAGGATGCTGAACTGAATGTAACTCAGTTTGATGGAACCCATGTAGAGTCTGTGGGACTGCTCAAAATGGACTTCCTCGGACTGAAGACTCTCTCAATAATAAGGGATGCAATTGAAAACATCAGGAAAAATAAAGGCGTTGTGATCGATATTGAAAATATCCCCCTTGATGACAAAAAAACTTTTGAACTGTTCAGCAATGGTGAAACAACAGGCATTTTCCAGTTTGAATCTTCAGGCATGAAAAGATACCTGAGAGAACTGATGCCTAACCGTTTTGAGGATCTAATCGCAATGAATGCCCTGTACAGGCCGGGACCGATGGAATATATCCCGAAATTCATAAAAAGAAAACATGGAACTGAAAAGATAGACTACACCCTCCCCGTGATGGAGAAATACCTGAACGATTCTTACGGTATAACTGTATACCAGGAACAGGTAATGCTTCTTTCCCAGGAACTTGCAGGATTTACAAAAGGAGAAGCGGATTCTCTGCGAAAATCAATGGGGAAGAAGAAAAAATCAATAATGGATGAGCTTAAGCTCAAATTCATTGAAGGTTGTGCAAAAAATGGCTATGACGAAGCAATAGTAAATAAGATCTGGGCTGACTGGGAAGCTTTTGCTCATTATGCCTTCAACAAGTCACATTCAACATGTTATGCCCTTGTAGCTTACCAGACAGGCTATCTTAAAGCCCATTACCCTGCTGAATTCATGGCTGCGGCACTAAGCCGTAACATCAGCGACATTAAAAAAATTACCGTATTTATGGATGAGACCCGCAGAATGGGAATGGAAGTCCTGGGTCCTGACGTCAATGAAAGCAACGTAAAATTCACAGTCAACAAGGACGGGAATATCCGTTTTGGACTGGGAGCTATAAAAGGAGTTAGTGAAAGTGCTGTTCTTCAACTTATTGAAGAAAGAGAAGAAAACGGATCTTATAAAAACATATATGACCTTGTAGAAAGAGTCAACCTTAATTCACTTAATAAAAAGAACCTTGAAGCAATGGCTGTAGCCGGAGCATTTGACTGCTTTCAGGATATAAGCAGATCACAGTATTTTGCACTCGATACAAAAGGCTCCAGTTTCATAGAAAGTCTCATCAGGTATGGGAATAATGCAAAGGCTATAAAGAATTCCTCAAGCCAGACCCTTTTTGGAGATATGGGCGGCGGGTTTGGCCTGGTCAAACCAGAACCGACAGTATGCCCTGAATGGCCTAAACTTGAGCAACTGAACAAGGAGAAAGAAGTTATAGGGATATATCTCTCCTCTCACCCGCTCGATGACTTCAGACTCGAATTGAGCATCTTTACAACTGCAACGCTGGCCGATCTCCAGAATATGAGGGATTATCTCGACAGAGAGGTTGTTGTAGCCGGAATGGTTACGGATACAAAGAATGGAATAAGCAGGAACGGCAAACCCTATGGCTCGTTCACATTGCAGGATTACACAGATTCATTCAGGTTCATAATGTTCGACAAAGATTATATCGATAACAGCAAATTCTTTATCACAGGCTATTATCTTCTTGTAAAAGGCAAAGTACAAAAGAGAAAATTCAGGAATGATGAACTTGAATTCAGCATTAAAAAGATAAACTTATTATCAAGCGTAAAAGATGAGCTTATAAAAAGTGTTACACTTAAAATTAATGCCGAACTGATAAATGCTGAACTGATAGAGGAACTAAAAGACCTGACAAACGAAAATAAAGGTGAAACAGAACTTAAATTCTTGTTCATCGATGATGAGGATAAGGTTTCTCTCCCAATGTTTTCAAGAACCCTCAGAGTACGACTGAACAATGAATTTATTTCGTACCTCGATGATCATCCGGGCATTGAATATAAAGTAAATTAGCTATATTTATCGTCGGCATTTTTACTGAAATCTTTAAAATTATTTTTATGGCAATAGAGGTAAATGACAGCAATTTTGAAGAAGTCGTGATCAAATCTGAAAAACCGGTTGTAGTTGATTTCTGGGCAGAATGGTGTGGCCCCTGCAGGATGATTGCACCAACTATTGAAGATATGGCCAGGGAGTTTTCAGATAAAGCTGTAGTGGCTAAATGCAATGTTGACGACAGTCCTCAGGTGGCTATTAAATACAGTATCAGAAGCATTCCTACAATACTCTTTTTCAAGGAAGGTAAAATTGCCGATAAACAGGTTGGGGCTGTCCCCAAAAATGTCCTTGCAGATAAACTGAAAAGCCTTCTCTGAAAGGCCTTCCGCTTATTCAAAGCCATCCAGGAAAATGACCGTTTGTGTTTTTGCTGCATCAAGCAGCAGGATAGGAAACAAGTACGCTGAGGTCGCCTCTGAACTTGGTTGTCTGCTTGCCCGATCAGGAATTGATGTTGTATTTGGCGGAGGAGATGTCGGACTGATGGGGGTAATCGCTGACGCAATATTGTCTGAAGGAGGCAGGATAACAGGCGTCCTTCCTTTATTTATGAAGGGTGAAGGATGGGCTCATCATGGTTTGGATGAAATGATAATTACAGACAACATGAGTGAAAGAAAAAGGAAGATGCTCGAAATGTCTGATGCTGTTGTTGCCCTGCCGGGAGGCATAGGAACCCTTGAAGAACTGACCGAAGCCATTACCCTGAAACAGTTAAGTCTTTTTTACGGACAAATAATAATTGTAAATACGCTCGGTTTCTATGACAATTTCTTTCAGTTCATCGAACACATGGTTAAGAACAACTTTATGAGATCAGAACATAAAAAGCTATGGGAGATAGCAAACACACCTCAGGAGGTAATTGAAGCCCTGGCAAAAAAATCAGACAAGGAGAACTGGCGGAAAATTGCCAGAATCTAAGGGACCGGTATCCGGCATTCCAGGGGAAAGTATATCATCAGGCTGCGGAATATTTCCTTTCCATTCAGAAATTGTATTCTTCAGGATCTCTCACTGATCGTCATAAGCATCAGAGCACATGCAGATCACCATAAGATATTAATCAACTTCATTAACAAGCACTTTAAGCGTACTCCTGCTGTACTCTTCACATGAGATCACTTCGCCTTTTACAGAGGGAGCCGGTATCCCATCATAAAACAGATCCTTACCATAAAAGATCCTGGCTTCATCCCATAATCCCGTTGAGATGAAATGATCAAGAACCTGATATCCACCCTCTATAAACATTGACTGGATCCCTTCCTTAAAGAGATAGTTCACTATCTGTTCTGACGATGCCATTTCCCTGTTCAAAATAACTGCATCGGCTCCAATTAGTTTGAATTCATTATTGTAAGTAAAAACCAGATTCCTTCCGGGCAATTTGAACACATAATGATCCTGCCCAAGATCTCCTGAACCCGACAGGATAGCCCTTACAGGATCGGAGCCGGCCCATTCCCTTACATTCAGCCTGGGATTATCCTTCTTAATTGTAAGGGCTCCGGCCAGGATGAGCTGCTCAGATGATCTCCACTTATGTACAAGCACTCTTTCCGCTTCACCGGTTATCCATGCCGGCTTTTGAGTGAATGGTTCATCCCTTCTGAAGTCAATGAATCCATCTGCACTTTGTGCCCATTTAAGTATTATATATGGTCTCTTTTTCTCATGAAATGTAAAAAATCGCCGGTTAATCCAGCGGCTTTCCTTTTCAAGAATACCGGTAACAACCTCGCATCCGGCATCTTTAAGTTTCTGAATACCCATCCCTGCAACATTTGCACTGGAATCTTTCACCCCAATAATTACTTTCCTTATTCCGGATTCAATTATAAGATCCGTACATGGAGGGGTCTTTCCAAAATGAGAACAGGGCTCCAGATTAACATATAAAACAGAGCTTTTCAGTAAGCCTCTGTCAGTGACAGAACATATTGCATTGACTTCCGCATGAGGCCCTCCGGCCTTAAGATGATAGCCTTCGCCAATTATAATGTCATCATTAACTATTACACATCCAACAACAGGATTGGGGTAAGTATAGCCCTGAGCCTTATAGGCAAGCTCAAGACATCGTTTCATAAATTTAAGGTCTCCCTCTGCCCCCATTCTGATGAAAGTGTTATTTTTGATTTATGGGCTTCAATATACAAACAATAAGAGACATAAAAGTCTGGTTTATCAGGGAACTTAAGGACTTTTACCCGGAGTCTGAAATAAATGCATTCATTAATATCATACTCAAGAATGTTCTGGGATTGTCGAAAATGAATGCTTTTACTTTCCCTGAAACCCGCCTGACAAATAGTCAATCCCATGAAATAATGGATATATGCAGACAGCTTAGAACTGGTAAACCCCTGCAATATATTATGGGAGAAACCTGTTTTTATAATCTGACAATTAAGACAAACAGTCATACACTCATCCCCCGCCCTGAAACTGAAGAGCTTGTCGATCATATAATAAAGGAAAACAAAGGTTTCAGGGGTTCAATAATTGATGCCGGTACGGGAACAGGTTGTATTGCCATTGCTTTGGCAGTAAACCTTCCGGAAGCGCATGTTTACGGTTTTGATATTTCAGAAGAAGCTCTTAAAACAGCTGAAGAGAACACAGCATTAAACAAGGCCAAGGTGGATTTCTTCAAGTCCGACATCCTGGATCCTGATCTCAGCCTGTTCATCAAGACAGATATCATTGTAAGCAATCCTCCTTATGTGACCGAATCGGAAAAAAAATTTATGGATCGTAATGTACTTGATTTTGAGCCGCACTCTGCTTTATTTGTACCTGATAAAGACCCTCTTGTATTTTACAGGGCCCTGATAAAGCTTTCAAAAATCATACTTAATCCCGGAGGCAAATTATATTTTGAAATAAATGAAAATATGGGATCCCGTCTGTTAAAACTTCTTTACTCAAATGGATACGGAAACACTGAAATAATAAAGGACCTGAACGGAAAAGACAGAATAATAAAAGGAATAAAAAATGACTGACAATAATATTGTTAACATCGCCACAAAAAAGGCTATGGCTCTCTGTTCAAAAAGGGAATATTGTGTTTCCGAGATCACTGAAAAACTGAAATCATGGAATACTTCTGATAGTGACGCTGAGAAGATCATCAGGATACTTATCCGTGAAAATTTCATTAATGAAAAGCGTTATTCAGAGGCTTTTGTAAAAGACAAATTCAATCACAATAAATGGGGAAAAGTCAAAATCGCATCTCATTTGCGTGTTAAATCAATTCCTGACGAACTGATACGTCAGGCACTGGAATCAGTTGATGAAGATCTTTACAAAAAACGGATGAAAGAGATTGTACTTGAGCACAGAAAATCAATAAAAGCAAAGAATCAGTACGACCTTAAGGGGAAACTTCTCAGATACGGCCTTTCAAAAGGATTTGAAAGCAGTCTGCTTTATGACTTGCTTAATGACCTTTAAACAGGTTTTGCTCAAAGCCATCTGAAAATATTTATGATAAATGGCATAAATGCCAGCAGGAAGATCAATGAAGAACCAGCTATATCGGTGACTATCAGCTGTTTGCGAAAATCAGGATTATTTACATAATAATGAGAGAAAAAAAGCCGGAGAAAAAACTGCGAGACAAAGAAGATAAACACGGCTATTCCGTTTTCATTCCATCTTAGAGCTTCCTCAATCCGTCCCCTGAGGATCAGAGAAAGACTATGGGAAAGACCGCATGAAGAACAGGCCTGACCTGTTATCTTTTCATGAATGCACACAACAGGATAATTATTCCTGTCGGGCGAGAAGATGAGAAAATACATGAAAAGCATCAATATAAACCCCGAAAAAACAAGATTGCATATCAGGTAGGTATCATTCCTGATACTGAAATGCGCCCGGGCATTCAGGTCATTCTGTTCCGGTAAGTGTATCATCCGGCGAAATTATTCCTTTTTCAAGTTCTTCAAGGATCTGTTCTTTGTCTTTCTTCCTCTGATTAACGTTTATTTCAACCTCTTCATCGCCATTTTCGACCTTGATTGAAACACTTGCATCTTTCAGTTCCTTAACAACATTCTCCTGAACTTCCTCTATAATATTCTCAATACTATTGGGCCATTTGCCGACAAGTTTTCCTGCAATAACATACTGTGACAGTGATATTACAGATGCCACGATGCCGATGACAAGACCTGCAATCAGAACCCCTCGTGATGAACTATTTCCGGAAACCTGTGACAATCCAACCGATGCAAGCACGATGGCTATTATGCCGGGGATGATTGCAGTTAAACCTATGCAGGGAATAACGGCAATAATGAATGTGATTATTGCAATGATCAAAGCAGCTATTCCAAGTGTTTGTCCCGAATTTTTCTTTTCCTCTTCCATAGTCATAATAATATTTTAATCATTCCTTTGCAAGGATATTAATAATATCCTGTTCTAAAGACGTTAGCGGATTCTCAATGATGCGTCCTGCTCAACATTATTTTCATATAAAATAAAAGTAGCTGTCCTTTCAATTCCAAGATCCTCACATTCTGCAACAGGGGAATACCTGCTTTGTCTTACATGCCGGTGCCAGTGTCTCTGCGATCAACAGGATAAACAACGATTTTTCCATTTCAATATAATTTATCCTTTATAATATATCTATTTCTCTAAGCCGTTAAATCAGGATGATCGTGAAGCAGTATCTCCATTATCTGTATTGCAGCCTTTGAGACCGATGTTCCAGGTCCGAAGATCGCTGCAACTCCTGCATCGTAAAGGAATTCATAATCTTTGTGAGGAATAACACCTCCGGCAATCACAAGTATATCCTCCCTGCCCAGTCGCTTCAGTTCTGTCAGCACTTCGGGGATAAGTGTTTTATGGGCAGCAGCGAGACTTGAAATTCCCAGCACATGGACATCATTCTCAGTTGCTTGCCTGGCAGCCTCACCCGGAGTCTGAAAAAGGGGACCTATGTCGACGTCAAATCCGATATCGGCATATCCGGTCGATACAACTTTTGCACCCCTGTCGTGCCCATCCTGACCGATCTTTGCAATCATTATCCTGGGCTGACGGCCTTCCTTCAAGGCAAAACGGCTTACCAGTTCTCTGGCTTTTTCAAGATCCTTATCAGATCCTGATTCTGAAGAATAAACACCTGATGTAGTACGTATCACAGATTTATACCTCCCGACTATTTTTTCACATGCATAGGATATCTCACCCAGACTTGCTCTTTTAATAGCAGCCTTAACTGACATTTCAAGAAGATTGCCTTTGCCCGTTCGCACACACTCCGATATGGCTTCAAGGGCAGCCTGGCACTCACTTTCGTTCCTTTCCGACCGCAATTGTTTAAGCCTTTTTATTTGTGAATCTCTCACAATTGTATTATCAACTTCAAGAAAATCAACAGGTTCTTCTTTTTCAAGCCTGTATTTATTTGTACCTATAATAACCTGCTGACCTGAATCGATCCTTGCCTGGGTTCTTGCAGCAGCTTCTTCTATTTTCATTTTGGGAAAACCTGATTCAATTGCTTTTGCCATTCCCCCCAGTTTCTCTATCTCCTGTATATGCGCCCAGGCTCTGTGTACAAGTTCATTTGTCAATGATTCAACATAAAATGAGCCAGCCCAGGGATCAATTGCCTTGCAAACATTAGTCTCCGTCTGAATATAAATTTGTGTGTCCCTGGCCAGGGCAGCAGAAAAATCAGTTGGCAAAGCTATTGCCTCATCCAGTGCGTTTGTATGCAGGCTCTGCGTATGGCCAAGAACAGATGCCATGGCTTCAATACAGGTCCTGCCTATATTATTGTAAGGATCCTGCTCGGTAAGACTCCAGCCCGATGTCTGGCAGTGAGTCCTCAATGCCATTGATCTCGGATTCTTAGGGTTAAATCCCTTTACTATTCTTGCCCATAACAATCTTGCCGCCCGGAGCTTGGCAATTTCCAGAAAATGGTTCATCCCGGTAGCCCAGAAAAAAGATATCCTCGGTGCAAAAAGATCAATATCAAGTCCGGCTTTTAAACCCGTCCGGAGATATTCAAGTCCGTTTGCAAGAGTATAGGCCAGTTCCAGATCGCATGTTGCGCCTGCTTCCTGCATGTGGTATCCGGAAACACTTATTGAATTGAACTTTGGCATCTTTGCTGATATATAAACCATTATATCAGCTGTAATCCTCATTGAAAAATCAGGAGGATAGATGTAAGTATTCCGGACCATGAATTCTTTTAATATATCATTCTGGATCGTCCCGGAAAGATTTTCAAGCCTTGCCCCCTGTTCAAGGGCAGTAACAATATAAAATGCCATTACCGGCAATACGGCTCCGTTCATAGTCATCGATACAGATATTTTATCAAGAGGTATCTTATCGAAGAGTATTTTCATATCAAGAACGGAATCGACAGCTACGCCTGCCTTGCCGACATCTCCCCAAACTCTTTCGTGGTCGGAGTCATATCCTCTGTGTGTCGGAAGATCAAAAGCAACTGAAAGGCCTTTCTGCCCGGCAGCAAGATTACGGCGGTAGAATGCATTTGAATCCTCTGCTGTTGAGAAACCGGCATATTGACGGATGGTCCACGGTTTAAGCACATACATCGTTGAATAAGGACCGCGTAGAAAAGGAGGTATTCCTGCAGCATAATCAAGATGTTCAAGATCTTTTAGGTCGGTTTCAAAATATACATTTTTAATGCTGATCCCTTCAGGAATCAGCGTCTCCCTGATCATGCTCCGGTACTCCTTTTGTCTGCTGTCATCATTCTTAGGATAGTTCAGCATATTGACATCTTCAGCCCTAAAAACAGGACGTATAACAGATGGCTGTCCGGCATTTTTATATTTGTTGTCCGGAATGCTGATAAGCAGGAAATCCATGTGTTTTTTGCGGCTGTTCCCTTTCTGTTCCGAAAAGGATTTTTCTATCCTTTTATGGATCAGCCCTTTATTCAGAGCCTTCAGAAAACCTCCGTTTTTCTCCATTTCAAGGAACAATGCCCAGGAATTCTCAATTATCAGTTGTGTGAGTTTTTCTACATAATATGATCCGGCGGAAGGGTCTGCAACCATTCCGAATAATGCTTCCTCTTTCAATATGAGCTGCTGGTTACGCGCTATTCTTTCCGAGAAACTATCAGGTTCCCTTGCAATAGCATCGAATGGTTCAACAGTAAGTGAATCTGTCCCCCCAATTATAGCGGCCATGGCCTCTGTCTGAGTCCGTATTATATTCTGTCTCAGGTTCTCCCTGTACTTGTTCATGCGGCCTGTAACACAATGTATCTCCATTGCAGGTATTTCATCCGAACCGTATCCGAAGCCGCTGACAACCGTTGACCAAAGTAATCTTGCTGCCCTCAGTTTTGCTATCTCCGGGAAATAATCTGACCCGATACCCATAGAGAAACGAATCTTTGATGCAGCTGTTACAGGATCTATATTTCTTTCAAGAAGACGGACAAGATATTCCATTCCCATCGAGAGGGCAAATGCAAGTTCCGTAACAATATCTGCACCGGCATTCCGGAAAACAGGTCCATTTAAATGTATTGCCCTGAACTTAGGACAGGAAGAAGTCAGCATCGCGAGCGCAGCCAGATAATCAAGGTCCTGACTTACAGAGCCACTTGCAAACTGCCTTCCCAGGGGATCAATCTCTATTGCTCCATGTATTTTTTCAGGATCAGCCCCAATACTATTTATATAAGAAGTATAATAATTTACAATTTCTTTTTCTTTACCATTGGAAAAGAAATTTATCTCAGTCTCTTCAATATCAATATTGTTCAGAAGCTGCCCCATACACATATCACTGACAGACTTAGGATCCGTAATTATGAATCCGAGGGAATCAACACCTTTCTGAAGCAATTCCAGGGCTTTTTTATTTGCCGAGTTATAATCAGTTACTTTAATATCCTGTCTGACATACCAACTATTATCATACTTTTTCCCTCTCAGGTAAGGAAACTCTCCCGGAAGGGAATCCAGATATTTCAGCCCGGCGAGATCCTCCCTTCTGTAAAACGGCATCACATCAAATCCTTCATTGGTCCGCCAGATCATTTTTTCTGCAAAATCCGAACCTTTAAGATCAATCATGATCTTTTTCAACCATTCATCTGCTGAAACTGGGGGAAACTGGTCAAACAGTTTTTCTTTTCCGGCCATTAGTAAAAAACGATTTCAATTCCAAGATACTAATATTTTGTATGCAGGAAGCTTATTGACAAGTAAAGGAATCTGTTGTTTACTTCCCTGCAAATTCCATCAGATAGGCTTTGATAAAATCATTAAGATCACCGTCAAGTACTGCCTGTACATTTCCCGTTTCATACCCGGTACGCAGATCCTTAACAAGTTTATAAGGATGAAGTGTGTAGGATCGTATCTGTGATCCCCATTCTATTTTCTTCTTTTCGCCTTCAATCTTTGATTGTTCATCAAGGCGTTTTCTGAGTTCAATCTCATAAAGCTGAGATTTAAGGATCCTCATCGCATTCTCTTTATTGCTAAGCTGCGACCTTGTCTCCTGGTTCTCAATCACTAGTCCTGTAGGATGGTGGCGAAGGCGGACAGCTGTTTCAACCTTGTTGACATTCTGACCTCCGGCTCCGCTTGATCGGTATGTTTCCCATGTAATATCCGCAGGATTAACATGGATCTCTATATTATTGTCAATCAGCGGAGATATAAATACTGATGCAAAAGTTGTCTGTCGTTTTCCCTGGGCATTAAAAGGAGAAATCCTTACAAGTCTGTGTACACCATTCTCGCTCTTCAGATATCCATAAGCCTGTTCTCCGTCAATCTCTATTGTTACTGATTTCACACCAACTTCATCACCCGGCTGAAAGTCAAGCTCCCGGGCTTTGTAATTGTTCCGTTCCGCCCACCGGAGATACATCCTCATAAGCATTATGGCCCAATCGTTACTTTCTGTACCTCCTGCCCCGGCATTTATCTTCAGGATAGCTCCAAGCTGATCCTCTTCTTTACGCAGCATATTACGGACTTCGAGATCCTCGATCAGGGATAAACAATTATTATATTGATTCACTAGCTCATCTTCTGTAGCTTCCCCCTCCCGGTAAAAATCATTGATAACCATAAGATCCTCCGTAGCCGTATTAACCTTATTGAATCCGTCTGTCCAGATCCTGAGCAGTGAAATGCTTTTAAGAAGCTCTTCGGCACTTTTAGGATCATCCCAGAAATCAGGCTTCTGAGATTCCAGTTCCTTTTCCTTAATCAGTTTTAATTTGCCTTCAACGTCAAAGATACCTCCTTAACGCATCCCGGCGTTCAACAAGTTCCTTGATATGTTCTGTAGTAATCATAAATTCTAATTTTGCCAAATTTACTCAATTATTTATCTTTAAGATATTCATTTTAAGCATTGAAATGTTAAACCCTTACATGTACCATAATCTAATTGAGGCAGGCTGCGATGAAGCAGGAAGGGGTTGCCTCGCAGGACCTGTCACTGCCGCTGCTGTCATTCTTCCGAAAGAATTCCGGCACAATGTCCTTGATGATTCGAAAAAACTGACTTCAAAACAAAGAGAAGCTCTTAAGGATGAGATCATTGACAGTGCAATAGCATGGAATGTGGCATTTATCGATAGTAATGAGATCGATGAGCTAAATATACTAAAAGCTTCAATAAAGGCCATGCACATGGCAATTAAAGGCCTGAAGAAAAAGCCGCAGTTCCTCCTTATTGACGGGAACACATTCATCCCCTATAAGGAAATTAAATATAAGACAATTGTAAAAGGAGACAGCCTTTTCTTTTCAATAGCTGCTGCTTCAGTACTGGCTAAAGTGTTTCGCGACGAATTCATGATAAAGCTGCATAATGAGTATCCCCAATATGGATGGGAGAAAAATAAGGGTTATGCAACAAAAGGTCACAGGGAAGCAATCCTTAAATACGGGATAACTCCTTATCACCGCCGGTCTTTTTCGCTTTCAGATACTCAGCTGACCTTGCAGTTATAAGCTTAAACAATATTAAGAACAACTTTTAACACAATTTATTACAACTAAAAAATTTATATTTGAAGTTCGCTTATTAATTACTTAAAACATTCTGAATGAAAAAATTATTTGTTTCCATAACACTCCTGATGTTTGTCTTGAGCTTCACTGCCAGGGCTGATGAAGGAATGTGGATACTTCCCCTTATCGAGAAGCTTAACATCGGCCAGATGAATGAGATGGGATTGAAACTATCGGCTGAAGATATCTACAGCCTCAATAAAGCAAGCATCAAGGATGCAATCGTTTCAATTCCCGGATGTACCGGCGAGATAGTATCGTCTCAGGGCTTGCTTCTGACAAACCACCATTGCGGTTATGGAGCTATCCAGTCACACAGTACCGTAGAGCATGATTATCTCACCGACGGTTTCTGGGCAATGAAAAAGGAAGAGGAACTGCCATGTAGCGGAATGTATGCAAACTTTCTTATAAAAATTGAAGATGTCACTTCTCAGGTGATGGAAACCGTTAAACCGGGAATGAGTGAATCTGAAAGATCATCAGCAATAAACGAGGCAAGAAGAATTATTGAAAAGCAGGCTTCAAACGGAAATAATTACAGAGCATCTGTTAGCTCTTTTTTTGGAGGCAATTACTATTACCTCCTTGTTTATGAACAATATACCGATGTAAGACTGGTTGGAGCCCCACCTTCTTCGATCGGGAAATACGGAGATGATACAGATAACTGGGAATGGCCGAGACACACTGGAGATTTCAGTGTTTTCCGCGTTTACTGCGGATCTGATGGCAAACCGGCTTCATATTCAGATAAAAATATCCCTCTGAAGCCAAAATACTGGCTGCCGCTTTCTATAAAAGATCTTAATCCTGGTGATTTTGCAATGGTTTTCGGATATCCCGGAAGGACACAGAGATATCACACTTCCCATGAAGTAAATGAGATAATGACAATCACTAATCCGAACAGAATAAAGATCAGAGGTATAAAACAAGATATATGGCTGGCTGACATGAAAGCTGATCACAAAATTGATATCCAGTATGCTGCCAGTTATTCTTCATCGTCCAACTACTGGAAATACTCGATAGGGCAAAATATGCAGCTTGAAAAAAATAATGTCAAAGAAAAGAAGCAATCTATTGAAACCCGGTTCAACTCATGGGTTATAGCTGATCCTGACAGACAGGCAAGATATGGGGAAGTCCTTAAGCTTATACAGACCTCAATAGATGGCAGAGCTCCCTATCTGAATGCTCAGCAATACCTCAGCGAATGTCTTCAGGGCTTTGAGTTGCTGAGATTCAATCCCTATGGTTCATTGTTACTTAGCGTCCTGAAATCGGAAGACAAACAGCGTATAGATCAGATTGTCAGGCGCATAAAAGAAAATCTGGAAGAGATGTATAAGAACTATAGTTCCTCAACCGACAGAAAATCTACTAAAGCAATGCTAAAGCTTTACAGGGAAGATGTCCCAGTAAAATTCCACCCTGACTTTTTCACTAAAATTATCGATAAGAAATTTAATGGTGACATTGAAAAGTTTGTTGATGACATGTTTGACAGATCAGTTTTTACAAATGAGTCAAAACTGACAGCATTCCTGAATAAACCCTCGCTAAAAGTTCTTGAAAATGAACCGGTAGCTCTTGTTGCCGAATCATTCAACAAGGTGATAGATTATGTATCTGCTGAAGTGAGCAGTTTCGATGAAGACCTGACAAAAGGCAGAAGACTATGGATGGCAGCCCTCATGGAAATGGAACCCGGAAAGAAATTCTACCCCGATGCAAATTCAACCATGAGAATGTCTTATGGCACTATACAGGATTATGATCCGCGTGATGCCGTTACATATAAATACTACACTACAATTGAAGGTGTTGTGGACAAATATAAGCCTGGGGATTATGAATTTGACCTTCCTCAGCGCTTCCTTGATCTTGCAAGGAAAAAAGAATACGGGCGATACGCATCTTCCAAAGGCTATATGCCGGTCTGTTTCCTTACTACAAATGATATAACCGGAGGAAACTCAGGCAGCCCTGTGCTCAACAGTGAAGGAGAACTCATTGGCCTTGCTTTCGACGGCAATTGGGAGGCAATGAGCGGTGACATTTCATATGAACCATCGCTTCAAAGGACTATTGCCGTTGATATCAGGTATGTTCTCTGGATAATGGATATTTATGCGGGAGCAGGACATCTTGTTGATGAAATGACAATACGGGAGTAATAATTATCTTTGCGGGAAATAATCTGGATATGCAAATAGATTTTCTGGAAATACTTGGAGCTTTTATGGTATTATTTGCCATAATTGACATACCGGGGTCTATTCCCGTCATCATTAATATCAAATCAAAAGGAGTGATTGTGAATCCTACAAAGGTCACAATGGCATCTCTATTGATTTTACTTGCCTTCCTGTTTGTAGGAAGTCCCCTGCTTGGAATTTTTGGGATTGATGTGTCATCATTTGCAATTGCAGGCTCTTTCATAATTTTCCTTATAGCCATGGAAATGATACTTGGCATTGAGCTCTTCAAACAGGATGCACATGGCAACAGCAGCGCAATATTCCCGATAGCTTTTCCCCTTATAGCAGGAGCAGGATCAATAACCACAATTCTGTCACTTAAGGCTGAATATGAGACAATCAATATATTCATTGCCCTTTTAGTCAATATGCTGATTGTCTATCTTGTTTTAAGACTTACCACTGTTTTTGAAAAGATCCTTGGCCAGGGAGGCCTGCAGATCCTTAAAAAAACATTCGGTGTCATTCTGCTTTCAATTGCCATAAAACTATTCCTGACGAATACCGGAATCAGTCTGCCTCATGCAAAATGAAATAATAATGTACACAGACGGCGCTTCCCGGGGAAATCCCGGTCCGGGTGGATACGGCGTTGTACTGATTTCCGGAAAGCACAGGCTTGAGAAGTCTGAAGGCTTCAGACTAACTACAAATAACAGGATGGAGCTGCTTGCTGTTATTACAGGCCTTGAAGCCCTGAAAAAGCCCGGAAACAAAGTGACTGTTTATACTGATTCAAAGTATGTTGCCGATGCTGTTACAAAAGGATGGCTTCTGCAATGGGAATCAAAAGCCTTCAAAAAAAAGAAAAATCCTGATCTCTGGAAAAGATTTCTTGATGTATATCGCAAGCATAATGTGAAAATAATATGGATAAAAGGACATGCCGGACATCCTGAAAATGAGTTGTGCGATAAACTGGCTGTTGAAGCATCAAAAATGGAAGGCCTCTCTGAAGACACCGGATTCACTCCGGAAGATGAGGATCCAGTATTATTCAAAGAATCTGAATGAAAATATTTTTGTTTTAAAGAATATTGATGCTCGTAGAAATGAAATTTGAGTTTATTCCAAAACCTGCCCGGAAATCATGAAAGGACAAAAAGAACTTTATGATCTGCTGGAAAGTCTTTCCATTGAATTTGAATATTATGAACATCCCCCGGTTGCCACTATTGATGATGCGGAAACTTCGTGGAAAGATATAGATTCCGGAAAATGCAAGAATATTTTCTTTCGCAACCACAAAGGGAACCGGCATTACCTTGTGATCCTTGAACATCAGCGCCGCCTTGATATTCACGACCTTGAAAAACGTCTCCGGCAAGGTAAACTTACTTTTGCTTCCGACAAGCGACTAATGAAATATTTAGGACTGACTCCGGGTTCAGTTTCTCCTTTTGGTTTGATAAACGATAGTGAAAAGCATGTCCATCTTTTCATTGACGAAAAACTAAAAGAATCTGACAGACTGGCTTTTCATCCGAATATTAATACTGCAACACTTGTAATCTCATTTTCCGATTTTATCAGGTTTCTTGATCATCTCAGAAATTCATACGAATTCATCAACCTGTATAAATAAAACATTGCGAAGATCGGCAATGTTTATCAGGAGTTACCCCCACAATCACTGCTGATCTCCGCAATGCAATAAATCAGAAAACCCTTACAGGTTAAAATTTCCTTTTTCCGTGGTCTTTATAAACCGGCTGATGCCAGGGTTCCATTGGTTCGAATTTGCTCAAAGATGCCCAGCGTATGCCTCTTTTTGTTATTTCCAGTGCTTCAGGAACATTAAAATCAGCAATAACATGCCCGAGAGAAGAATAAAATACTCTTCCTTTTCCATAAGCCTTTTTCCAAACAACAGGAATGATATTCCCGCCAATCCATGATGCAGCCTGATCAGTAAATGTAGTTGTTGCAAGCACTTTCACATTCGGATCAACATGTACAAAATATTGTTCTGAATGCATTGCAAAATCATTAAGCCCTTTTGTAACCGGATCTTTTTTATCAATTATATTAACAGTATAATCGATTATATTTCCGGGATGTGCCACCCACTGGCCTCCAATCATGAACTGATATTCAACGGCGTTCCTGAATGAATCACCTGTACCTCCATGCCATCCTGCAATACCTACACCTGCTTCCTTAACTGCTGAAAGAAGGGCGCTTTCCTGTTTGCGGTTTATAGTACCCTGAGTCCAGGATTGGACTATCAGGTCAAAATCATTCTTAAGGTCGTTGTTTATATAGGCATCAAGGGTGTCGGAGACCACTACTTTTGCTCCTTCCGATTCAAGCCATGGAACGAAAAGATCACGGCATTTATCCGGATCATGGCCCATCCAGCCTCCCCATACATACAAGACCCTCTTACCATTAAGAACCGAGTCGGCTGCCGGTGAAACCGGTGAAACTGAAGATTCCATATCCCGTCCTAAAACTGACGGTGTAATAACAGCAGCCGCTGTGGCTGCAGCACTTTTTGTAATAAACGATCTGCGTGTTATCATATTTATCGATTTTTGTTTTGATTTTACTTAAAAGCCCTTTTTAAAAATGCGCCGTTAAGATAATAAAATAAATAGGATAAATGAATTTTTAAAAGCTTAAATATTAATTAACGTGAGTTCGATATAAAGTTAAAAAGATAAAACCATTGATTCATCTATT
>DAONXX010000019.1:0-30542 GCA_035414025.1 Bacteroidales bacterium
ATTATCCCTTCAGGTCTGACTAATTATCCGGTAGGATCTGTATCACAAGATTATACTATTGCTTCAGGTAAACAAATGACAATAGAATCCGGAGCAAGAGTGACACTTAATGTACTTATTAATTATGGTACTCTGAAACTGAATCATGATGCCTCCGGCTTTGCTTCCCTTATTCTGAATAACTATACCAGAGGTGTCGGCGGTACTGAAGAAATCCAATTATTCCTGTCAGGCGGTGGCAGTTCCTTCAATGAAGATTATAAGTGGCACTATATTTCAAGCCCTGTTTCTGCTTTATCAACCGATATTTTCACTGACGCCACCGTCAATCTGGCTCAGTATGTTGAAAGCAGACCCTCAATCTCATTACTCCAGGGCTGGGTTGCTTATGATGGGTATGTATACTCAACCGGAGCATTTGACGGACCTACATTCTCTTCGCTTACAGCCGGAAAGGGTTATAATTTCTGGGATGATTCCAACAATACTTTCACATTTGGAGGTCTGCTAAACACCTCAGACTTAACAATGCCTCTTTCTTTCTCAGGAGGAGTGCCGACAAGTTTTGGTTTCAACCTTCTCGGAAACCCCTTCTCTTCCGGACTCAACTGGGATGATATTATAGAAGGTGTTTATTTTGCTTACCCGGCAAATACAAGTAAAGGATTGTATTTTACTCAGGATAATCAACAATGCTCATATATAGCAGGAGTTGGAATCCCGGGCCATGTAACAGGCATAATTCCCCCCATGCAGGGTTTCTTTACAAAAACAAAAGCAACGGGTAATTCAATAACCCTGCCAGCTGCTGCAAGGACCCATGATAATATCCACCCGCGCTATAAAGGCAATGAACCTATACCTCTTGTAAGACTTGCCATATTCGAGAATAGCGTATCAAATGACGAAACTGTTGTAAGATTCGACGAGGAAGCAAAATCCGATCTCGACAATGATTTCGATGCTCTTAAAATGTTCCTTACAGATACAAAGACTTCAATTCATACACGCCTTGGCAGCACTGATTATGCAATAAACGGTATTCCCTTCCCTGAAACATCTGTTGAAATCCCTGTCGTGGTCAATGTAATCTCTACAGGCATGCATAAGATCGCAACAACCCAGTTACAGGGCCTGGACAATTATTATGTTTATCTTGAGGACAAGCTTGCCGGCATCGAACTGAACCTTAAAGACTCTCCTGATTTGTCGTTCTCTGCTCCGGCCGGGAAAATCTCCGACAGATTCACTCTGAAAATCTCAAAAAACCCAACTGGTACTGAGGATCCTTTGGCAAATCCCGACCAGTTTGTAATATATAACGGATATGATCTTATAAACATCCTGACTCTTACAGATGAATGGGCAGGCACCCCGGCTTCGGTCAGACTGATGGATATGTCAGGGAGAAGCATTGCAGACATGCAGAATGTTGAGTTCCAGAGGAACTCGTTGGTCCAATTGCAGGCACCGAAAGCAAAAGGAATGTACTTTGTTGAAATAAGATCGGGCGTACGGAGATATGTGGGAAAGGTGCTTGTAAAATAAGGTGTGCAAAAAGGCGTTCCGGATGCATAGCCGTAATGCCTTTAAATCTTATAAATAAGATTTGTTGATTATTAATAAAATTGTGTACTTTTGTTAAGAATTAAAAAATTAATTTCTCTTGAAAGCTGAAGATCAGAATATATTATCCGGGAAATCATACACCAAACCTGAGATCACAAAGATCGTCCTTGATAACTCGATCTCACTTGTAATGATGACACCCATGCCTCCGAACCCCCCTCCAAGAGGCGGTAGCAAAAAGGGAGAGGATTATCCCTTTAAAGGTAATGACTCTCCGTTCGAAAGTCCCTTCGGGGATAAACCGTTCAGCTAGAAGAAATTATCAAGATATTTTCAGATATTAAAAGAGGATGTGAAAACGTCCTCTTTTTTATTGGCATTAAGTAGTTTATGGAACAGGATATGCCATTTGCATTTTTTTTTGAATAATGCTGCCTTCTCATATTTTTTACTTAATTTTATCCTTAATTGATAATTACCAGCAATCAGGGCATTTGCTTTGACCTGAATACCATCCCGGACGGATGTTAAATAACAGGTAATGAAGCAACTGTTATGATGTTATTAATGTCTTATCATATTAAAGTACCTGTTATAACTGACTATAAACCAAAAATTATGAATCACAGGTTTACAATATTATTAGCAATAGTGTTATGGAGTTCCGGAGCCTTTGCCCAGCCTCCCGAACAGATCTATCAGGGAACAGTAATTGCTACCGGGTTCAGGCAAAGCATTCCTCTAGGATCAGCAGGGCCGTTTAGCATTGGTTTTGATTTTACCTTTTTCGGGAACGAATACAGCGAGTTCTACATAAGCGCAAACGGATTGGTTCTCTTCGATGCTCCAACTGGTGCGTATAACACCTCAGCTACTATCCCCACTGCGGCAGCACCTAATAATTATATAGCTCCTTTCTGGGATAATCTGTCAATTCTTGATGTCGGTAATATAATGTACACAACAGTTGGTGCCTCCGGCAGCAGGAAATGCATTATCCAATTCAAGAAAATGGGTTTCGATCCCACACCGACTCCATTCGGGACTTTTATGGTCATCCTGTATGAGACAACAAATGTTATCCAGGTCCAGTACAGGCTGATCCTTGATCCCTTCTCGCCCAGGCCTCATGGAGAAAACGCCACGATAGGTATTGAAAATTCCGACGGAAGTGCCGGAGCACTATATAAATTCCATGATCCGAATGCCATCTCCTCTCAGGATGCAATATCATTTACACCGGCCGGCCCAACAACATATACTATCAATCCTGATGCATTTTATGACGGAGTCTTTCTTACTGAGAACCTGACCCTTCCCGACCCGGGTACAGTTGAACTGATATGTCCTGCAAAAGATGCCGAAGTTGGTGCAGATGTCACATTCACATGGGCAGCAGCTGATCACGCCTCATCTTATTTCTTTGTACTGGATGATAATCCGAATCTCTCATCTGCAACATATACTGATGTAGGATTAAATCTGTCACATAATGTTACCGGTCTCTCTCTCGATAAAACATACTACTGGACTGTTTTTTCACATAACAACACCAGCTTCACATGGACAGAGATAAGCCGCTTCTCGACTATCGCGACTCCTCCACTTGCTGCAGTGCCGCAAACTATCTGGACCGAACAGGGCCAGGATAAAACTATAAAACTGATTCACACTGGCGGAGATGCCAGTCCCAAGACTGCCGTAATAACATCTCTCCCGGCCCAGGGACAACTTTACCAGTATGACGAAGGTTCCCGGGGCGCTCTTATAAATTCTGTTCCTGCAAATGTCACAGATGCAGACATGAATGTAATCTATGCAGCCGCAGGAACATCAGGCAACGGTGCCGGGAATTTCAAATTCAAAGTCACTGATACGGGCGGGGAATCCCCTGAAGCAACAATTACAGTGAATATCAGCCCTCCGGGAATACCGAATGTTCTCTATACAGCTAAAAGTACTGATCTTATCGAAATTCAATTCGACAGGCAAATGGCTAATCCTTCAGGAAAACATAGCCAGTTTGTAGTTAAAGTAGATGAAATGCCTGTCACTGTTTCTTCTGCAGCTCTCAAAACAGGCGATTCCTATACTATCATCCTTGCTCTGGCTTCTCCCCTAACCGGATCCGAAACAGTCAAAGTATCCTATACCCAGGGAGATGTTACATCAGTTGCAGGCGGATACCTTTTATCTTTTACCGATGAACCTGTAACTCTGATTGCACAAACTATAAATTTCTCACAGTCACTCGAAAGAACATATAACGAATCACCATTCAGGCTCATTTCAACAGCTTCAAGCGGACTTGGCATTACCTATACAAGTTCAAACATAACTGTGGCAACAGTAGCAGGCGCTTTCCTTAATTTCCATTCACTTGGAACATCTAATATTACAGCAAAACAGGCAGGGAATGCAACTTATGCTCCGGCACAATACAGGAAAACTCTGACAGTAGGTAAGGGTAACCAGTCAATCACATTCGGTGCCCTTGAGGATAAGACTTTCGGTGATCCGAACTTCCTGCTTGAAGCAACATCAACATCAGGACTGACTGTTACATTTACTAGCAGTGATGCCAATATCGCAAGTATTTCCAATAATACTGTTTACATAACCGGGGGAGGCACGGTAACGATAACAGCATCACAGGAAGGAAATGCATGGTGGAATCCTGCAACACCTGTTGAACAGACATTTACTGTTAATAAAGTCGACCAGACAATAACATTTGACTCTATTCCGGCAAAAGTAGTCGATGATGAGGACTTCAGCCCCGAAGCAACTTCAAGCTCAGGCCTCACTGTCACATATACAAGCGACAATGAGAATGTGGCCACGATAGTAGATAATATGATCCATATAACAGGGGCCGGAACGGCAGTTATCACCGCTTCACAGGCAGGGAATAATACATACTACCCTGCCCAGGATGTGACCCGGACAATTACTGTCGCTAAGGCAACCCAGACAATTACATTCACAAATTATCCCGATGAGCTGATGATAGGCGAGACCTATAATCTGACTGCTGTGGCTTCATCAGGTCTTGCTGTCCTTTTCGAAAGCACCAATGCAACCATAGCCACTGTAACAGGAAACCTCCTTACTGCAATTAAGAAAGGTTCTGTTCAGATCCGTGCATACAATGCCGGAGATGCAAATTATGAACCTGCTGAAACTCTTGTGACTGTTGAAGTTGTCTCAACACACAGGGATATAATGAACCTCTTCACTCCCAATGGCGATGGTATAAATGACTACTGGGAAATCCCGGAAATGAATACATGGGGAAAATGTGACGTCAGGATCTTCAACCGCTGGGGTAAACTGGTGTTTGCACAGGATAATTATGATAACCTCTGGGATGGCACTTCAAACGGTAATCCGCTACCAGAAGGACCATACTATTATGTTATTAAAACTCAGAATGCAGGAACAATTAAAGGAACAGTCAACTTAGTAAGATAAACTAGCACGGAGCGCAGAGCATCTAAACTTATGAATATGAAAAAATTAACTATACTATCAATACTTGCTGTGCTGGTCATAACAGTACAGGCCCAGCAATCGCCTCTGTCGGAGAGCTACTTCATGGACAAATACACCCTTGCTCCATCCTATGCCGGTAACTTCAATCCAAAATTTCTGTTTCTGGGATACCGTAGTGACTGGTCGGGCATAAACGGCGGACCGATGACATTCAGACTCTCCTTTAATGATGTCCTGATGCAGAATGCAGGCTGGGGTGCAAGAGTGGCCTTTGACAAAGCCGGTATCTTCAACCAGCTTTATGCTGTCGGGTCCTATTCATATAAGCTCACAGTTTCAGATGAACATCATATTCTGTTCGGCTTATCTGCAGGCCTGCATCATAACTCGGTAAACCTTACCGAATACTACAACGACCCGAATTATAATATTGATCCCGCCCTGGTACAGGAAGATGTGGCATCAAAGGTGAAATTCCTCAGCGATGCCTCGCTTGTCTACCTGTACAAAGGATTAGAGGCCGGACTGGTCCTTTCCAATATCACTTTTGGCGATGCCACTTATAAAAATGCCAAAGACCTAAAATACAATCCGATATCTGTCTTTCAGTTCCATGCTTCATATTTATTCAATGTTTCTGAAATGTGGGATCTTGTTCCTTTTGTACTTATAAGAGGTGGAAAAAACATTAAAAGCCAGCTTGAAATCGCATCCCAGGTCATTTGGAATAAGAGGGTATGGGGAAGTATTGTCTACCGTGATCCCGGCACACTGGGACTGGGTCTCGGAGCCAATATTGACAGAGGACTGCAGATCGGATATAATTTCAATTTTGCCACAAATGTCTCGATGGGAATCTATAATAATCATGAGGTTACAATAGGTTTCAACTTCTTTGAATATCTTAAGAAGAAGGATTGAACAAAGCCTTGAGATACCGCAGAATTCAGGTATCAAAGAAAGAATTATCTTTGCGGTCATCAGAAACAGATAAGATCCATGACGACCGATGTGATTCCGGATGAAGAAAAAAAGGACCTGACAGTAATAAAAAAGGAAGAACCCAGGTGGTACGCTATCTATACTCACCCCCGGGCTGAAAAACAGGTTTACGCTCGTCTTCTTGAAATTCCTGTTGAGACATTCCTTCCCCTTCAGAAAACATATCGCAGATGGAGCGACAGAAAGAAACTTATTGAAAAACCGCTTCTCTCATCTTATGTTTTTGTAAAAGTTGTCCGCAAAGAATTTTCAAAAATATATAACACAAGCGGCGTTGTTAAATTCGTGTCATTCGAAGGCCAGCCTGTGCCAATCCCGCAAAAACAAATAGATAATCTCCGCCTTGTTGTCAACAGCGATGCCGAGATACAGGTTTCAACAGAAAAATTCGCCAAGGGAGATCAGGTAGAGGTCATCAACGGTTCCCTCACCGGTCTTACCGGAGAACTGATCAAGGTTGGCGGTAAAAAGAGAGTTATCGTACGTATTGATAAACTTGACCTGAATATTGTACTGACAATTCCCGTTACCTTTCTGAGGAAGATATAAAAACGCAACACAAAAGCGTTAAAAAGACACATTAATACCATAAAACCTTATTCCCTTCCTTCTCATTTCGACCTTGCGTGCTTAAACAATATGTTCCACCACGATTTCCAGAAATACCTGAAATCCGTCAGAAATGGATTTTTATCATAAGAATCCATATATTTCATCTCTGAAGCCTGGATACTTTCAAGATCCGAAGGCATATCGGCATAAAACGGAGGGATAAGGCCTGGTTTATACTTGATTCTCCGCTGACGGACTTCCTCCTGATAAAGATCAAAATAATGCCTGCTAAGCGGCCTCACTCCAACAAGCTTCATATTGCCTTTTGCCATATTAATGAATGTAGGAAATTCATCAAGCCATATCTTACGGCAGACAGATCCCCATGATGTTATCCGGAAATCATTTTTGAACTTACCGCCGTCCTGAAGGTCGTATAAGGTGTAAACATAATCCTGAATATATTCCGAGTATGGATGCATTGTTCTGAGCTTGTAAACCTTTATCATCTCTCCTCCCAATCCTATCCTTGACAGTGTTATTATAGGACCATAAAATGTCCCGTTTTTTGGCAACGGATCGCTTATCTTCATAGCTTCAATACACAACTGGTGCCCGATGAAAAATTCCTGTTTTATTTTGAATCCTCCCCTGCTGAGTCTGCCCAGAGCTTCAGCCCTTGAAATTACGGCACTTCTGCCGCCGCCAAGGTAGAAGTAGAAATTCCTGGTGAACTTAAGTTTTGGAATAACCCTTTTAAAAATAAAATCAAATAAATAAAAAGTATAGTTTATAACAGGAGGGTGTTTCCTCAATAATCGTTTCTTGCGCTGATCTTTAGTTTCAACACAGCAGAAAAAATAGCCTCCCGTATCAAGTTTCCAGTTAACAGTATCGATAAAAAAATCCAGATTTTTAATATCATTTATCTTACGCAGATTTATAAGGTATTTATATTTTTTTTCCGGAAGGTTTGAAATATTAAATCTTGTAGTTGTCGAGAGAACAACTGTCTTATCGGTTAATTTAGACCCTGTCATTTTTATAATTGCCTCAGCAATTTCAGGCCCAGCTTCCGATTCAATTGCTTCAATTATTTCCGGATTGACAGATGCCTTAATACCTTCATTGCTCCCATTGCTACCCCCGTTAGTATTACCGTTCATATTACCGACAAGCTCATACTCGCTCAGTTTTCTGATACTCCGGAATTCATCGGGGTCCTGACTTTTTGCCCTTTTATAAGCGACATAAGAAAAGCCTAGAAGCAGTTCAAAGAAAGTAGCTACAAGGGCTGTGCCAAGGACAACCATCCTTGAATACTCATAGTCCCTGAAGATGTACATTATCAATGTAACAAGAGCCAGGGAAATAAGATTGCTGCTCAGCACCTTGCCGAAAACAGTTGAGAAATTAATTATCCTTCCTCTGTGCATCTTGCCGTTAAGCAATGAGACCAGCATCCAGATCAGTACAAAGAAAATAAAAAATATTCCATGCGACGAAAGGTATGATTTCAGTCCCGATGGTTTAAAAGAAGCCACTATCAGAAAGGACAGCACCAGAATGATGATATCCGATAACAATGTGATCGCTCTGAATTTAGCCTTATGCATTACAAACAAATAACCGTAACTGTCCTTAAATCCGCGTGAAGTAACTAAAATTAAGTCATTTTTTAAAGAATGGTTAATAATTTTAACAAAAAAGTAAAAAGGCATCAGGGTGAAGATGCACTCCAGGCAAAGCGCAATTTTCTTATCGCTCAAAACCCAATCCTAAACTCCCAAGGTCACCCCAAAATTCAACGTATTCCTCTGCCCGAAAAAATACTCCGGACTCCACCTTTTTTCCCCTGTTATATTACTATGGCAGAAAGAGAACCAAACATAAAGGTCATTGATTATCTGGTATGATGATCTTATTCCGAATGAGGTATTGCGCCAGTTGACTGAAGCTAAAGGAGGATTACCAATCCTGCTCGTTCCAGCCTCTGTATAATCGGGACCTCTTATCACATTAATGAAGAAGAAACGGATATCCATTGTCCTCAGAGGCCGGTAATCAAGAGCCAGATACCATTCGCGTGAGTTATCCCTGAGATAATGACCAAGGTTGTAATTCATTGTTTCAAAGGTCAGAGTGGGAACATAATGCTGAAAGGAAAGCGGATAGGAATATGTCAGTTCAGTCCCGAAAGCAAGGTTATCAACAGGAAATCCGTCAAGTCGGAAGCCGGCTTTCCAGCTGAAGAAGTTCCATTCATCATTAAGGAAAAATCTTTTTACAGAAAGCTCATCAACAAACAATGTGGTGTAAAGATGCAGATGTTTAATGTTCCGTGAGCCTATGTCGATATACATCTGAGAATTCATATTATCGATTCCTGATGTCTGGGAATGATCGACCGATTTATAGAAAAACAAAGGGATTATATAGGCCGGATTGAAATGCCTGTCAGTATAAATTATGCTATTGCCAAAGGAAATATGAAGGTTTCTAAAGGGAGTGAATGTAAACATATTCGCTGCAATATACTTTTTATGGTATACCTCCCTGTAATCGGTGCCGTAGCTGTTATTTACCCAGTAGGATCTTGAACTGTCAACGACCATTGAATTCAACCATCCATGGAAATAATTGAATTCGAACCACTTAGCAGGTTTGACATTAAGATACAGCTGAACAAAGCCCGGATTATTACCGCCGAATATATTGGCTCCGTTATAGTTGGAGCCCCATACCTGCTTGTCCTTTACAAGCCCGATGTTACCCCAATCCCAGGACCAGCTTATCCCTCCCTTCATATCGCTCCAGTCGGTTGCGCCTTTGTAATGGCCACCCTCTCTCTGAGTAAGGTACTGACTTCTCCCCAGCAAAGGTTTTTCATGATTATCCCGGAGTGAGGCATAGAAGCCAAACTTATGAATATGACCATGCATTTCCGCTCCATTCCTCCAGTAAGTAAGCTCTCCGGAAGAATTAGTAAAGAGTTCTCCTCCCAGTATCGGATTAACAGTCAACGAAAAAACAGAATCCTTATAATAAAACAGATCCAGCCTTTTCTTATTTCTTTTACCCGACATCCATTGAACCTTGTTCAATCCATCAAGCTCTCCCCTCATTGTATCTTTGTACCTCTTCGCCGTTGTACCGTTTATCTCTTTCCCAAAATCAAGCAGATAAAACTCCAGTTCCCGCAACTGTCTTTGATTCAGCAGATCCCTCTTCCTGTCCGCATCCTCAAGCAGTTTTGATATATCAAGCCGGGAATAGGGCCTGACTGCCGAATTGACAGATATTATCTGGTGATTTGCCAGTTCATCGAGGAAGTCATAAATGCCATAGTTGCTGACCGAATAGGGGATTTCCTGGGAATGCAGATTTAAATTAAATAATACTGTCGCAACTGATAAGATCACTATTGAAGCTAGTCTTGCCATCCGGGATTTACCTTGGAGTAACAAATATAGAACTAAGATATTACTTTTTTATGCTGACATAAAGAAAGTTTGGAATAAGGGATCTCCAGCCTATTACAGAAGTGAATTCCCAAAGAAAGTGTCAGCGCCGACAGGTGCCTCATTTCTTCCGGAATTTCCTTATTGTGTCTGTCCAGTATTTTTTTACATTTGTATCAACCAAACACCCTGAATATGAAACGCATTCTCATCACAGGTGGTGCCGGCTTCATCGGTTCTCACCTCTGCGAAAGACTTCTCAATGATGGTAATGAAGTGATCTGCCTTGATAATTATTTCACGGGCTCAAAACAAAACATAATCCATCTGCTTGATAATCACAATTTTGAAGTGATACGGCATGACATTATATTACCAATCTATCTTGAGGTTGACGAAATCTATAACCTCGCCTGCCCCGCTTCACCTGTTCATTACAAATACAATGGGATCAAGACAATAAAAACATCTGTAATGGGGGCAATAAATACCCTGGGACTGGCAAAGCGGACAAGGTCAAAAATACTTCAGGCCTCAACAAGCGAGGTGTATGGCGACCCAAAAGTACATCCCCAGCCTGAATCGTATTGGGGTAATGTAAATGTTCTCGGCCCAAGGGCCTGCTATGATGAAGGGAAAAGATGCGCTGAGACGCTCTTTATGAATTATTATGTTCAGAATAATGTAAGGATCAAAATAGCAAGGATATTCAATACCTACGGACCGAGAATGAGCTCAAACGATGGAAGGGTAATCTCAAATTTCATTATACAGGCTCTTAAGGGAGAAGACATAACAATTTTCGGGGACGGTAGTCATACAAGGAGTTTTCAGTATGTTGATGATCTTATTGAAGGCATGATAAAGCTTATGGATATGCCCGACAGTTTCACCGGACCGGTCAATCTTGGAAATCCTGTTGAGATTACAGTCAGGGATCTTGCAGATAAGATAATTAAAATGACAGGATCCGGATCAAGGATCAAATATCTGCCTCTGCCTGAGGATGATCCAAAACAGAGAAAACCTGATATCTCACTTGCAATAAAAGAATTGGACTGGAAACCTGTCGTTGATCTCGAATCCGGACTACAAAAAACGATTGAGTACTTTAAGAATAAAATCCAATAGAATATACGATTACTGTATTTTAGCAGTATTCTTTATTAATCCCGAAAGACACGGAATTTCGCCGTAATACACCCTACCCAACCTTGCAGCCACTACCTCTGTTTCATCTTTGCATCAATGCTAAGAGTTGCATGAGGGACAACCCTTAATCGTTCCTTTGCGATCAGCTTACCTGTTTCGCGGCAAATGCCATAGGTCTTATTTTCTATTCTTACCAGTGCAGCCTGAAGATGCTGAATGAACTTCAGCTGACGTTGGGCCAGTCTGCCTGCCTCTTCTTTTGATAAAGTGGTTGCTCCTTCTTCAAGTACCTTGAAAGTAGGGGACGTATCCATTGTGTCATTACTCTCTTCGTGAGTTATGCTTGATTTGAGTATTTCATAATCTTTCCTGGCTTTGTCCAACTTCGCCAAAATTATCTCCCTGAACTCCTCAAGCTCCTCATCCGAATATCTTGTCTTTTCAGCCATAGCACAACGTATTTAATTATATTGTAAAGTTATCATTTTTTAATTAATAATAAAATCGGCCGATTTTCCTGTAAAAGCCTGATTTCTTTAATTTTCCGAATATAATCAATATGGTTTCAAACCCTGACAATACATGCCATTATGCTTTGAACTGTGATATTGAAATTCTCACTATAACATCATCAATATCTATTTCCCTGATATCATTTCCCGAAAGGGAAGACTGCAAAGCTACCTCAGTTGCCAGCGTCTGTGATCCTATGTAAGAGGAATGACGCTTAACAGCCTCCCTTACAAATTCATGATCCTCGATATGAACCTTTATCTTGTCTGTAACATCATAACCACTTTCCTTACGGATATTCTGTATTCTGTTCACAAATTCCCTGGCGATGCCCTCATAACGTAGTTCATCAGTGACTGATACATCAAGAGCAACAGTCAGTCTGCCATCATTCGCTACCTGCCATCCCGGGATATCTTCAGAGATGATCTCAACATCATCAGGGCTCAGAATAATCTCCTGACCGTTGATTGTCAAAGTGTATGAATTGTTTGATTCAAATGAAACTATATCTTCCTGCGAAAACTCTGAAATAGAATTACTTATTTCTTTCATCAGCTTACCGTATCTTGGACCCAGCACTTTGAAATTAGGTTTTATCTTCTTAACAAGTATTGAAGATGTATCATCTATATACTCAACCTCTTTTACATTAACTTCAGCGAGGACAAGATCCTTTACAGCCTCAAACTTTTTCATGAATGATTTATCAGGAAGCGGTATCATGATCTTTGCCAGCGGCTGACGCACCTTTATACTCACCTTCCTTCTTAATCCCAGTATCATTGAGGAAATTTTCTGGGCTATGTCCATTCTTTCCTCAAGATCCTTATCAATAAGATCATCATCATATTCAGGGAAGCTTGCAAGATGAACTGATTCGTCCAAATGCTGCCCCGTAGTCATATTCAGATCCCGGAAAAGCTGATCCATGTAGAAGGGAGCTATCGGTGCAGCCAGTCTGCTCACAGTCTCAAGACAAGTATAGAGAGTTTGATAGGCTGCTATCTTATCTGCATCATATTCTCCGCCCCAGTACCTTTTCCTGTTAAGCCTTACATACCAGTTACTGAGATTCTCGATAACAAAATCCTGGATAGCCCTTCCTGCTCTTGTAAGATCGTAGTTTTCATAACAATCGCTTACTTCCTTCACCAATGAATTAAGCAGGGAGATGATCCAGCGGTCAATCTCCGGACGGGTACTTACAGGAATATCCTCTTCAGCGAACCTGAAATCATCTATATTGGCGTAAAGCGCAAAGAATGAATAAGTGTTGAACAAAGTACCGAAGAATTTGCGTTTTACCTCATCAATCCCTGCAACATCAAATTTCAGGTTATCCCAGGGCTGTGAATTTGTTATCAGATACCATCTAAGTGGATCGGATCCATATTCTTTAATAATCTTAAAAGGATCAACGGCATTACCAAGACGCTTCGACATTTTATTGCCGTTCTTGTCAAGGACAAGTCCATTTGATATAATGTTCCTGAAGGCAACCGAATCGGATATCATGGTTGCAATAGCATGAAGTGTAAAGAACCAGCCTCTTGTCTGATCGACACCTTCGGCGATGAAATCTGCCGGGAACTTATTGTTGAAATCCTCTTTGTTCTCAAACGGATAATGCAGTTGTGCATAAGGCATGGCACCTGAATCGAACCAGACGTCAATAAGATCAGGCTCACGAAACATTTTCTTTCCCGAAGAACTTACGAGTATTATCTCATCAACGAAGGGTCTGTGAAGATTAAATGTTTCATAGTTTTCTTTCGTGTTCTTTCCGGGAACATAATTTTCAAGCGGATTTCTTTTCATGAATCCGGCCTTTACGGATCTCTCAATCTCATTCTTCAGTTCCTCTGCAGATCCGATACATATCTCTTCGCTTCCATCTTCAGTAATCCAAATAGGCAGAGGGGTCCCCCAATAACGGGAACGTGAAAGATTCCAGTCGACAAGATTCTCAAGCCATTTCCCGAACCTGCCTGTTCCTGTTGATTTCGGATTCCAGTTTATAGTGTTATTCAGTTCTATCATCCTCTCACGAAAAGCCGTCGTACGGATGAACCAGGCATCAAGCGGATAGTACAGAACAGGTTTGTCTGTGCGCCAGCAATGCGGATAGCTGTGTGCCTGTTTTTCTATTCTGAAAACCTTCCCCTGCTGCTTAAGCATTACGGCAATATCCACATCAAGAGTCTCAGAATCTTCAGGAAGATCAGGATCATACTCATTCTTCACAGGCCGACCCATAAAATCCTTATATGTAACTTCATTAACCCTCTCTTTAACAAATTCATCATCCATGTCGGCCACCGGTACCATACAACCTTTCTTATCGACAAGCGGACCCAGTGTGCCATCTCTCCTTCTGACAAGCAGGGGCGGAACACCTTTCTCCTTCCCTATCCTGTAGTCATCGGCACCGAATGTAGGAGCAATATGAACTATTCCGGTTCCATCTTCCGTTGTCACGAAATCTCCGGTAAGTACTTTAAAAGCTCCGTGGTCAGGCTTAACCCAGTCGATGAGCTGCTCATAATCAAGGCCTTCAAGCTTGCTTCCCGGAAATTCTTCTATTATCCTGTAAGGTATTTTTTTATCACCTGGTTTGTATTCCGAAAAATCAAGATCCTCATTTCCGGCAGGGAAGAATGAATGAAGTAATTCTTTTGCCAGCACGACTGTCAGCGGATCGCCAGTGTATGGGTTGAAACTGCGTACTTTAACATAATGGATCTCCGCCCCCACTGCCAGAGCAGTGTTTGAAGGAAGGGTCCATGGTGTGGTTGTCCATGCCATAATATGCACTGCTTCTGTATCAAGGTGCTCGTAAAGAAATTCCGACCTGTTATTTCTGACAACCTTAAAAAGCGCTGTACACGTGGTATCCTTTACATCACGGTAACAGCCCGGGAGGTTCAGCTCATGGGAACTAAGTCCGCTGCCTGCCGCCGGAGAATAGGGCTGAATTGTATAATCTTTATAGAGATAACCTTTTGAGTACAGTTGCTTAAGGAGCCACCAGAGGGTCTCGATATAACGATTATCACAAGTAATATACGGGTCATCCATGTTAACCCAATAACCCATTATACGGGTAAGGTCAACCCATTGATCCGTATAGCGCATCACATCAGTCCTGCAGGCCTTATTGAAATCAATTATCGATATTTTTTCCGTCCCGATATCTTCCTTTGTTATGCCAAGAGTTTTTTCAACACCAAGCTCAACAGGGAGACCATGCGTATCCCATCCGGCTTTCCTCCTTACCATATAACCACACTGGGTCTTATAGCGGCACACTATATCCTTTATTGTGCGGGCCATAACATGATGTATCCCGGGAACGCCGTTTGCAGAAGGCGGACCCTCATAAAAAATAAATTCGCCTTTACCATCAAGCTCACGAATACTCTTCTGAAAAGTATCGTTCTCATCCCAGGTTTCCAGGATCTCCTTGTTCACTGCCGAAAGATCAAGCGTCTTGTATTCAGGAAAACGTTTTCCCATTGATCTGTTGATTATTAATAGAATTTTGAAAAACGGACAAAGATAATAAAAGTTTAAGAGAGTTGAAAAGGGAATAAGAAAGGCAGACCTGCACGACCTGCACGACCTGCAAGACCTGCAAGACCTGCATGACTTGCACGACCATCATCCCTGCCAGCCCGGCATTACACAAAAATCACTATTTTTATTCCCGGATTAGCCGATGAACAAAAACTTTCTGATACTGATAACCTGCCTCTTGTATTTTGATTTTCTTAATGCACAGGTGCCTGACAGTGTTAAATACATTTCACTGGATCCCCACTATTTCCATCTGCAGTACCTCAAAGAAGATAGTGCCCTTCTTCTTGACGTCAGGCAGCCTTTTGAATTCCGTGTGAACAGGATCAAAGATGCTATCAATATGCCTTCCTCGAAACACCTTAAAGCCCTTATCGATACATTGCCCGGTAATTATGCCTTATTCCTTTATTGCACCGACGACTACAGGAGCCATCGCGCCTGTGAGATATGCGTTGATCTTGGTGTCACTAAGGTATATAACCTTGAGGGCGGGCTTGTAGCCTGGAAAAAAGAAAAATTTCCTGTTGAAAAAAGAAGAAGAAAGAAGAAATAGTCATGCAGGTTGAGTATCCTTCGCCTGGCGGATACGAAATCAGAGAGCGGAGCAAATCGGGATCCTGCAAGTCATACTAATAGCTTTAATCAGGAATTTCATTAAATTTGAATTGTAACAAAAAAATAAGAATTATATGTTTTCAGGAATAGTTGAGGAAGCTGCACCGGTGGTGAAACTGGTAAAAGAAAAGGATAATCTTCATATCACAATGAGATGTTCCTTTACGAATGAGTTAAAGATTGATCAGAGCATTTCGCATAATGGTGTCTGCCTTACTGTTGTAAAAAAGGATATGGATACCTACACAGTAACTGCAATTAAGGAAACTCTTGAGAAGACTAATCTGGGTTTGCTTAAGCCCGGTGATAAGGTTAATCTCGAGCGTAGTACACGCTTAGATGGACGGCTAGACGGGCATATGGTACAAGGACACATAGATCAGACTGCTGTATGCACTGAAGTTAAAGAGGCCGGAGGCAGCTGGTACTATACCTTTGAATATGAACCGCTGAAGGATGACTATATCACTGTTGAAAAAGGTTCCATATCCGTTAACGGCGTAAGTCTTACCGTCGTAAATTCAAAACCCCGGTCTTTCCAGGTAGCAATAATACCTTTCACCTGGGAGGTTACTAATTTCCACCAGATAAAGGAGGGAACTGTTGTGAATATTGAGTTCGATATACTTGGTAAATATATTGCGAAGATAGTAAAGCAACAGATGGGAAAATGATCTCTCATACCGGGAGTTATACCCCTACTCCCTTAAAGAGAACTAATTTGCTGATTATTTGAGGTTTCTGCAAAAACAAAACACAATTCCCTCCTGTGTTTAATCCAATATTGATTCGCGAACAGCAGGTTCACCCCAAATTAGTTTTTTCCCGAAACCCAGTCTGTTATCGGTGTATTTGATATGGGTAAGTCTGACGATCCAAAGATGTGTCTCCATAAGCATGGCTACCGGAAATCTTCTTAAATATGCCTCACGGGCAAGAGACTCAAAAGCTCCTTCAGCTTCTGACACTATCCCCTCAAACTGGATCCCGCGTATCTTTCCTATTACTTTTGTCTCAAGAACAATTGTGCCTGATACATTCTGGTTTTTAATGAATTCCTGACCATGACGTGTCTTAAGATCTGTAGTGAAAACAAGTAAATTCTCACTTTCAATGTAAACATAAAAACAACTGGCACACCACGGTTTTTCACCTGACGAGGTGGCTATTGTCAGGACATGGTGTTTTCTGAAGAATTTAACTATCCGGCTGTCAATCATCTTCCATCCATCGGTAAGTTTCCGCTTCAAACCCGGCAAGATTAAGGATTCGATCCACAACCGTCATTACAAGCTCATCAATAGTTGCCGGTTTACTGTAAAATGAAGGTGATGCCGGACAAATAATTGCTCCTGCCAGGGTAAGTTTTTCCATATTTTGAATATGAATGAGATTATAAGGCGTCTCACGCGGTACAAGGATCAGCTTTCTTCTCTCCTTCAGCATTACATCCGCAGCCCTTATTATCAGGTCTTCAGAAGTACCGTTTGCTATCCTGCCGATAACACCCATCGAAGCAGGACAAATAATCATAGTATCATAAGATGAAGAACCTGATGCAAAAGGCGCATAAAATGAGTTATTATTATACTCTTTCACAGGTTTTTTGAAAATGATCTTCTTCCCTGTTTCATACTTCTGTATTTCCCTGGCATTATCTGACAGTATAACAGCTATTTCTTCCGGCCTTGTCTTAAGTTTGATAAGTCTGTCAAGAAGTTTTTGTGCATATATTGAACCGCTTGCTCCTGTTATGGCCAGTATTATCTTCCTGCTTCGGTTCATCCTTTTTTTTATGTGGTAAGCTCTTTCTCAGGCCACATTGTTATTTCACCTGATCTCCTATAAGCCTTTTCGTTAGTATTCTAACACCTTCGGAAGCTTTTTCCTTAATCACTTCCACCTTTCTGAAGCCCGGGATATAAACATCATTCGGATCAATAAGCCACAGTGATGAGTTAGAAGGTGCGAATTCCATCAGTCCGGCTGCAGGATATACATTGAGTGAGGACCCTACAACAACAAAAATATCTGCTGTCTGAGTTATCCTTACTGCCTCATCCATCATCGGGACTGCTTCACCGAACCATACTATATGAGGGCGGAGCTGGCTTCCTTTCTCACACAGATCTCCTTCCTTTATATCATTATAACCAATATCGTAAACAAGGAAAGGATCTTCAGTACTTCTTACTTTTGTAAGCTCGCCATGCAAATGAAGAACTTTCGAACTTCCAGCTCTCTCATGAAGATTATCAATGTTTTGGGTTATAACTTCAACATCGAAATATTTTTCAAGTTCAGCTATACCCTTATGTCCCGCATTAGGCTGGGATTTCTCAAGCTGCCTTCGCCGCTCATTATAAAACCCGAGCACAAGCTCCCTGTTGCGCATCCATCCTTCCGGCGAGGCTACATCTTCAACATTATAATCCTCCCACAAACCTCCGGAATCCCTGAAGGTACGAATACCGCTCTCGGCACTTATGCCGGCGCCCGTTAGAAATACTAATTTTTTCATTGGCAATAATATAAAATGTAAATGTAAGAAAAAGATTGCAACCTTGAAAAGTTTGAAGTCTGTCAGTTAACTCCCCTCCCCCTTCAACATTTCTACCCTTCAACGCCTCAGGCTCCTTAAACTTTCTTAAGCTTTTCACCGTTTTTTAGAATATCTTTGATCCATGATTGACCGCCAGACAATAGATAAGATACTTGATTCAGCTGAAATCGTTGAAGTGATCCAGGAATTCGTTCCCCTGAAGAAACGGGGTGTTAATTACCTGGGGTTATGTCCGTTCCACAATGAGAAAACTCCATCATTCACTGTCTCGCCTTCCAAAGAGATATTCAAATGCTTCGGATGTGGTAAAGCAGGCAATGCTGTTAATTTCATAATGGAGCATGAACGCCTCAATTACCCTGAAGCGCTTAAATACCTTGCCAGGAAGTACCATATCGAGATTGTTGAGAAAGAACTTACTTCAGAGGATATTGAAAAACAGAATGAACGGGAGAGCCTTCTTGTACTGAATGCCTATGCCGCCCGTCAGTTCTCTGAAAACCTGTTCCACAGCGAAGAGGGCATATCTGTCGGCCTGTCATATTTCAGGGAAAGAGGATTCCTTCAGAACACCATTAAGAAATTTGATGTCGGTTACAGCCTTGAAAAAAGAGATGCCCTTTCCAAAAAAGCTCTTGAAGACGGATACAAGCTTGATTTTCTCCTGAAAACAGGCCTCTCGATACAAAATGAAAGAGGTGTCTTTGACAGGTTCAGCGGCAGGGTCATCTTCCCCATTCATTCACTTTCAGGTCAGGTCCTTGGCTTCGGCGGAAGGATATTAAAAACTGATGTAAAAGCAGCAAAATATGTCAATTCTCCGGAATCGGAGATATACCAAAAAAGCCGGATAGTTTATGGTATATTCCAGGCAAGGAAAGCAATAACCCGCGATGACAAATGCTACCTGGTGGAAGGCTACACCGACGTAATGTCTCTCCATGAAGCAGGTATTGAGAATGTCGTTGCATCATCAGGGACCTCCCTTACCCAGGAACAGGTCAGGCTCATAAAAAGATTCACACCTAACATAACAATACTGTACGACGGTGACGCAGCAGGTATAAAAGCTTCTCTCAGGGGAATAGATATCGTCCTCGAGGAAGGGATGAACGTAAAGATAGTTCGCCTTCCCGATGGTGAAGACCCTGATTCATACTCAAAAAAAATCAGCAATGAGGGATTCCTGAAATACCTGAAGGAGAATGAGACCGACTTCATCCGTTTCAAGACACAGCTTCTTCTTGAGGAATCAAAGAATGATCCTGTTATGAAGGCTAATCTGATCCGTGACATTGTCCGATCGATCGCCGTGATACCTGAAAATATAACACGAACCATATACATTAAAGAGTGCAGTTCCAGCCTGCAGATCCCGGAAGGAGTCCTTTACAATGAAGTTAATAAGATACGCCGGCAGAGATCCTTTCAGGACAGAAACAGATATCCCGGGCGGGAGGATCTTCCCGTTCCGCCACAGGCAATCACCAAACCCCTGAAACAGGAAAGCACAACAGCATTCTCTGAAAGGGAGATAATAAGGCTCCTGCTGAAATTCGGAAGCACTGAGCTCGAGAGGAAAATAAAAGAAGAGGATGGAAACGAGGAAATTAATACTGTGTCCGATTATATAGTTAAGGAAATCGTTTCAGATGATCTGTCTTTTGATGACGAGATCTACGCAAGGATCTTTGATGAATTCAGGTTCGCTGCTGAACAGGGATTTTTCATCGAAGATAAGCATTTCATCAAGCACGAAGACCCGGCAATATCAGAGCTTTCAGCCGATATCCTGTCAGAATCCTACCAGCTCAGCAGGATATGGAAGAGCAAACAAGCCTACGTGGAAACTGAGGATATGAAACTGAGGGATATCGTTCCGGATG
This sequence comes from Bacteroidales bacterium, assembly GCA_035414025.1. Classification (GTDB taxonomy): domain Bacteria; phylum Bacteroidota; class Bacteroidia; order Bacteroidales; family VadinHA17; genus LD21. The sequence goes on from DAONXX010000019.1 coordinate 20,391, forward strand.
CAGTCCTTAAATTCAAGAGCGACAAAATAAAAGTCAGGCTGAAGGAGATAATGTCACAGCTTGAGGAAGCTGTAAAATCAGGAGACCAGGAAATGATACTGTCGCTTCAGAAGAAAGATCAGAACCTGAAGCTTGCAATGCGGATGATATCTGAAAGATTGGGAAAGAGAATAATACTGTAAAATGAAGCCCCTTTAATGATTTTTTTATTATTATTTTTGATCTGTTAATCTTAATAATAAGTATGAAAAATCTTTTCGCTTCCCTGATAATCCTTACAATGATAGCAGCCGTATCATGCAAGCATAAAGAACCTGCAAAAAAGGATATTTTCACTCCGGACTTATCGACATTAAAGGAAAATACCAGTGAAACCGGTCAGACCGTGGCCAAGGAAGAAACCCACTATGGGATACTTACCCCGATTGAGAACTGTGTTATTTTTAACCACTTTGAGGTTCCATATAACAGTGCGGCACTTAACGCGACAGAAAATTCAAAACAATACCTTAGCTCTTCAAAAGCCGCTATAAACACCGGTATCTACGGCGTCGATTTCGGATACCTGAAAATGTTCGGCGTGGGGCAGGAAGTTATAAACTATATGATGACAATAAGGGAAATGAGCAACAGACTTGGCATACCCGATAAAATGATAACAGAACCGATAAGAAGAGTGCAGAATGATCTGGCCGATCCCGATTCTCTGACAACACTGATGCAAAAAGCATATCTTGATATTGAGAATCATCTCAGGCAGAACAACAGGGAAAGCACGGCCGGATTAATTGTAATGGGAGGTTGGGTGGAAGCAATGTATATTGCCACACAGCTTGTTTATGATCCTGCTAATCCCGATGCGGCTGTAATCCATAAAATCGCTGAACAAAAATATACTCTTAACTCGCTCTTAAGCTTCATGAAAAATTATTACAATGATCCTGTTGCTGTTTATTATACAAAAAAACTTAAATACCTGCTGAAATATTTTGATTCCTTCGATATCTATTTCATGAAAGGAGATCTTGAGATTGACACTGTCAAACAAGTTTTCCGGTCATCAGGAGCCAAAATGACAATTACAGTTGAAACACTGAACAAGATCCGTGATTATATTGCATCGCTCAGAACGGAAATGATTACAGTTTAAGCAAATAAGCTATAAGAGAAAAGCTTCTCTGTTCCTTTTCTTTTTTTCGTAATTTTGATTTACTAAAAAGTATCTCAAACCGATCATTTATGAAATTCTCAAAACTGTTACTGCTTGTACTAGCGATACTGCTTGCATCTTCCTGTAAAACAAAAAAGAAGGACGTGATTAAGGATGCAATACAAAGAGTTTTAGAAGCTCAGCAGATCACCCTGCCCATCGATCAGGGATTCAGCGAATACATAACAGCTTACACTTCCGGCATCGTTCCTGTCAACGGAATAATTGAGATCCGCTTCACTCCCGCTTTCGCAGAGAAAGCAAAAAAACAGTCGCCGACCAGATTGTTCTCTTTCAACCCTGTAATTAAAGGTAAGGCTGAATGGATTAATGAGACAACCCTTGTATTCAGGCCTGCAAAGCTTCTCGATGCAGGAAAGAGCTACAGAGGAGAATTGAATCTGTCAGGGATCGGCGAGGTAAAAGACAGACTTCAAACCTTCCCTCTCAGTTTCCAGACACTTAAAAAAGATTTCAGTATCAACACCGGTATACTCGAAGCCTCTAAAGATGGTACAACATATAATCTTGTCGGGGAAATTGTAACATCCGACTTCATTGAAAACAAGGAAGTGGAAAACTTCCTTGAAGCAAGACTTGGAAAGAAAAACATCAGGATGGAATGGGATCATTCAACTGATCTTATTCACAGGTTCACAGTACCGGGGATCAAAAGGACCGAAAAGGCTCAGGAAATAACGCTCAGGTGGGACGGCACAAAATCAGGAGTTCAGCAAAAAAATTCGACAATAATAAATATCCCTCCTGCCGGTGAATTCAAAGTTGTCGATGTAAGGATACAAAAAGGCGATTCGCAAAGTGTGAATATAATTTTTTCTGATCCCGTTGATCCTTCACAGGAGCTTGAAGGGCTTATTTTTTTTGAACCTTCTGTTCAGTCAGGTACAAGTATCAGATCAAACATAGTCACACTTATCCCTTCAGCCACTCTTCAGCAGAAGGTCACATTACATATCGAATCATCGGTAAGAAACAGCAAAGGGACCAGCCTTTCATCCGGATACTCCTCCGGATTGGATTTCACTGCACTCAATCCAGGTATCCAACTGACAGGCAACGGTATTATCCTGCCGTCGTCCCAAAACCTTATATTCCCCTTCCAGACTGTTAACCTGAGAGCTGTTGATCTTAAGATAATCAAGATCTTCGAAAACAACCTGCCATATTTTCTGCAGGAAAATGATATCAATTCCGGCTATTATGTAAAACGCTTCGGTCGTCCCGTGTTTTCGGGCAGAATTGATCTGGCCTCAGGAACAGGATCCGGAGCAGATTCCTGGAAGCTTCATACAATTAATCTGGCTGATTATATAAATGTTGAACCCGGAGTGTTGTATAAGGTAAAGCTGAGCATGAGAAAATCATATTCTCTCACCGGCTGTGAGCTCACTCCGGAAGAAAAACGCTATGAGGAACTCCTCCAGCAGTCTCTTGAACAAAACAGCACTTACTGGGATGATGAAGAGAACTACTATGATGATGATGAATCATTTATCTACTATTCTGCAGGCTTTCGCTGGGAAGACCGCGACGATCCCTGCAAAGAGGCATTTTACAGTCCCGATAAAAATGTTTCAAGGAACATACTGGCTTCCAATCTGGGCCTGATAGCTAAAATGGGCGAGGATGGAATTCTTCATGTAATTGTAAATGACCTTATTACAGCCTTACCGGTAAGCGAGACGACTCTCGAAGTGTATGATTATCAGATGCAACAGATAATAACAGGTAGCACAAAGGAAGATGGTACATTGTCGCTGCTGTGTAACAGGAAGCCTTTCCTTATAATAGCCCGGAAGGACAAAGACCGTAACTACCTGAAGATAAACGATGGATCTGTCCTTTCAATGAGTTCCTTTGATGTCTCGGGAACAACAACTGAAAAAGGTATAAAAGCTTTCATCTATGGAGAAAGAGATGTCTGGAGACCCGGTGATTCAATCTTTCTGTCTGTTTTCATAAAGGACATGAATAAAGAACTGCCTCCTGAGCACCCTGTTCAGTTCGAACTTATTAATCCCCTTGAACAGCGGGTGGACTACCAGATCAGGAAACATGACGGCAATAATTTACTTGTTTTTTGCTCACATATTGCTCCCGATGCTGTTACGGGCAATTACCGGGCTGAGATAAGGATGGGAGGAGCAACATTCACAAAAAGAGTAAGGATCGAAACACTGAAACCAAACAGGCTGAAGATCAATCTATCCTTCCCCGGGGATATGCTTGGAGGTGAGAGCCGCTCAAGTACCGGTTCTCTTAACGTCAAATGGCTCAACGGATCTACGGCGTCAAACTTAAATACTTCTGTCGGGTACCTGCTCAAACATACCCGTACCGAATTCGATAAATACAGCCAGTACGACTTTGATGATCCTGTCAATAAATTCTATTCTGAAACAGTAAATATCTTCGATGATAAAATTGACGGATCAGGCAATGCTACTGTAAGATTCTCCCCGGGCAGTAAGCTTAATGCCCCGGGTATGCTTAATGCTGTCTTCACTGCAAAAGTTCAGGAACAGGGTGGTGATGAGAGCATTGCCCAATTCACTTACAAATATGCCCCTTATCCTGTTTTCGTTGGAATAAACCTCCCGGGACTCAAAGGAAAGAGCAGGATGCTGTTTACAGACAGTGAGAATGATGTAAAAGTTGTAACCCTTGATGAGAAAGGGAACCCCCTGAATTCACAGGTGGAAATGACAGTCTATAAACTGTCGTACCGCTGGTGGTGGGAATCTGACGAAGAAGACCTCGCATACTATATTTCCAACCAGATATACAAGCCTGTCATCCGGGAGACAATAACAACCAGAAACGGTGAGGGAAGTTTTACTTTCAGAATAAATAAGAATGAATGGGGAAGGTATCTTGTCAGAGCTTCAGTACCATCAGGCCATTCAACGGGTAAAATGCTCCTTATAGACTGGCCATGGGAATATGGAATGAAAAACAATGCTGAAGGAGCGACACTCCTTGCTGTCAATACAGATAAAGAGAAATACAATCCGGGAGATGAGGTGAAATTATCCTTCCCTGCACCAGAGAATTCCAGGGTTATTGTCACCCTTGAAAATGCCACAGGAGTAGTGGATAAGATAATGGCTCCTGCAACAAAAGGGAACACTGAAATCCGTTTCAAGGCTACTTCCGATATGGCTCCTAATGTATATGCTTATGTAACTGTCATTCAGCCACACAGCCAGACTATAAACGACATGCCTGTAAGGCTTTACGGAGTTATCCCTGTCCTTGTCGAAGACCCCGGTACAAGGCTCAGTCCACAGATTGAAGTAGCAGACGAAATACGCTCACAGAGACCTTTCGAGATAAAGGTAAGCGAAGCTGGAAAAAAGCCGATGGTCTATACACTTGCAATTGTTGATGAAGGGCTGCTTGATATAACTGGCTTTAAAACACCCGATCCCTGGAACTATTTTTATTCACGTGAAGCTCTTGGTGTCAGGACATGGGATCTGTATGATTATGTGCTCGGTGCTTTCGGAGGAACTCTTGAAAGAATCCTGGCTGTCGGAGGTGACGAGGTCGTTGTCGACCGTTCTGCAACAAAAGCACAAAGATTCATTCCTGTAGTTAAATTCCTGGGCCCCTTTAATCTGCAAAAGGGTCGGACAAAAACCCATACAATCACACTACCACAATACACGGGATCAGTAAGGGTAATGGTTATCGCCGGCAGTGAAAAAGCTTTTGGCGCTGCTGATAAATCTGTACTTGTAAAAGATCCGCTGATGGTGCTTGTCACGGCACCAAGGGTAATAAGCCCCGGGGAAAAAGCTGCCCTGCCGGTATCTGTGTTTATTCAAAAAGATGGCATACGTGACCTGACTCTTAAAGTGGAAGGAAATGATCTTATAAGCTTTGACCAGATAACGAAGAACATCTCTTCATCAGGACAAGGTGAAACAGATTCTGAATTCTCATTCACAGCAGGAGATAAGACAGGAATTGCCAAAATAAAAGTAACGGCCACCGGAGGAGGCGAGACTGCCGTGTATGATCTTCAGCTCGACATAAGAAATCCTAATCCTCCTGAAACAAGGTCCGAAATCAGGATTATCAATGCAGGGGAGAAATGGGAATCATCTTTTGAGCCTTTTGGCATCAGGGAAACCAGCTCTGCCCGGCTCGAAGTATCATCATTCCCTTCGGTCAATCTTGAAAAACATCTCGATTATCTTCTAAGCTATCCTCATGGATGTACGGAACAGATAATATCAACAGCTTTTCCGCAGTTGTGGCTGCCTGAACTTACAGGCAAAAGGTCTGAAAAGGCGAATGAATCTGCTGCAAATATCAAAGAGGCAATAAATAAACTGCTTTCAAGGCAGATGTCAAACGGCGGCCTTGCTTTATGGCCTGGTTCATACCAGCCGGATAACTGGGTCACATCATACGCCGGACATTTCCTGCTCGAAGCGGAACGCAAAGGATACAGTATCTCACCCGGATTTATTCAGAAATGGATCAGCTATCAGAAAAAGACAGCTAGAGATTGGCGTTTTGATAACAGACACAAGTATTCCTGTAATGATCAGGCATATAGACTCTTTACGCTAGCACTTGCCGGACAGCCCGATAAAGGTGCAATGAACAGGCTGCGCGAAACAGATAACATACCTCTTCTCACCAGATGGCTGCTGGCTGCTGCTTTCACCCAGACAGGAAGACCTGAGGCAGCCGGTGATCTTCTTGATGTAAGAAATACTGAGACTGAAAAAGAATATAACAGCTACTTCTACGGGAGCCCCCTTCGCGATAAGGCAATAATACTATATACTCTTGCCCTTCTGAAAAATGAAGAACAGTCTCTCCTGCTCGCAAGGGAACTGACAGGAGAGCTTAATAAAGGAAACTGGTATAGCACACAATCACTGGCATGGGGACTGCTGTCTTATATGAAATGGCTTGAAATGAGACAAGATGATAATGATGGCCCCTCAAAAATAATCGTAACACATAACGGTGAAAAAGAGGAACGCACTGTTTCACCAAAGGAGATCTGGCTGAAAGACCTGAAACTGAAAGATGGTAGCAACAGCCTTTCTGTCGAAAACACTTCAGGAAAGACAGTCTATGCAACTCTTGTCAGAAAAGGTGTTCCAATTATTTCCGATGCTGCCCCTGAAGAAAAAGGACTGGCAATGAAGATTGATTATGTAACTATGGACCTCAACCGTTTCGATAACAAGAACATTACCCAGGGATCGGATTTCATGATGATAGTAAAAGTCTCAAACAACACTTTTTCGGGTGTGGAAAATATTGCACTTACACAGATGGTCCCGTCTGGATGGGAGATCCGCAATACAAGGCTTTTTGAATTAAACACCGGGATAAAGGAAAGTGATTATGATTACCGCGACATAAGGGATGACAGGGTGAACACATACTTCAGTCTTAAAACAGGCGAGACAAAAACCTTTATCACGATATTGAATGCAGCCTATAAAGGTGAATTTTTTCAACCTTCGGTCTGGTGCGAAGCCATGTACACAGAAAACTGTTATGCCAGGGTACCGGGTACGAGGATAAGAGTAACAGGTCAGTAAGTTGAAAAGAAAATTAAAGATACTAATTCTTACAGCCGGAGTATTGATTACTCCGGTTTTGCTTTCTCCCTGGCCGGGTTTCAGGGCGCCATTATCAACTGTAGTTGAAGCTTCCAACGGGGAACTGCTGGGTGCACGGATCGCTGACGACGGTCAGTGGAGATTTCCACCATCAGACAGTATTCCGGAAAAATTCAAAAAAGCCATTCTTACATTCGAAGACCGTTATTTCTACTGGCATCCGGGGATAAATCCCGTTTCAATAATCCGGGCACTGATCCTCAACATTAAGGCAGGCGAAATAGTTAGCGGCGGAAGTACTATATCGATGCAGGTGGCACGCCTTGCCCGGGGAATAAAGCCGCGAACCTATCCCGGGAAAATAATCGAGATGCTCTCCGCACTGAAACTCGAACTATTCGCTTCAAAGAACAAGATCCTTAAGATATATTCGGCAAATGCCCCATTCGGAGGTAACACTGTTGGCCTTGATGCCGCAGCATGGCGTTATACCGGGAAATCCCCTGCTGATATAACATGGGCGGAAGCAGCGGCACTTGCTGTGCTTCCGAATTCGCCTTCACTAGTTTTTCCCGGAAAAAATCAGGAAATTCTGAAGACCCGTCGTGATGAACTCCTGAAAAAACTTTTTGAAAGAGAATATTTCGATTCGCTTACACTCATCCTTGCACTTGATGAGCCACTGCCCGATGAACCGGAACCTCTTCCTGCCTTAGCTCCGCACCTGACAGATTATTTTTTCATTAACAACAAGGGTGAAAGGATAAGGACGTCCATTGATCCGGAAATTCAGGAACGAGCCTCGGAGATCTTCAAAATACATCAGAAAGATCTTTCCGGCAATTTTATAAATAATTCAGCAGGTATAATTGCTGATGTTGAAACCGGGAAGGTGCTTGCGTATATTGGCAATTGTACGTTACAACAAACAGGTGATCATTCCGAAAATGTTGACATAATCCAGTCTCTCCGAAGTACCGGGAGTATCCTCAAGCCAATCCTTTATGCCGGCCTACAGAAATCGGGACAGATGCTCCCCGATGCACTTGTAGCAGATATCCCCTCGTATTTTCCGGGATTCGCACCGAAGAACTTTGACCTGTCATTCAGCGGAGCTGTGCCTGCTTCTTTTGCACTTTCGCAGTCGCTAAATATTCCTGCTGTCAAAATGCTCCAGAAATACAGTCCCGAACTATTCCTTAACCTTCTCAGGCAAACAGGATTTACCTCTTTCACCAGATCAGCCGATCACTACGGACTCTCTCTTATTCTCGGAGGAGGAGAAACATCTCTCCTGGAACTCACAGGAGTTTATGCCTCGCTGTCAAGAACGCTTAAAACATATAATTCAACAAAAAAGTATTTTAAGGATACATATCATCCGCTGAGATTAACTGAAGTAAATACCGATGAACCGTTTAAAACAGAAGAAAATGATCCTCCGCTTTCAGCCTCGGCAATATGGCTTACATATGAAGCCCTGAAGAAAGTGAACAGACCTGAGAGAGAGTCAGGGTGGCAGTATTTTTCGTCTTCGGAAAACATAGCCTGGAAAACAGGCACCAGTTTTGGTTTCCGTGATGCCTGGGCTGTGGGTACGACTCCCGAATATGTAATAGGTGTCTGGGCCGGTAATGCCGATGGAGAAGGGAGACCCGGACTGACGGGCATCACGGCTGCTGCGCCGGTACTTTTCGATCTTGCCAGTATGATGGGATCCGGCCCGTGGTTCTCTGAACCTTCAGAAGAACTGACAATGATATCGGTATGCAAACAAAGCGGATACAGAGCCGGCCCTGACTGTCCTGAGACTATAGAGATAGCTGCCTGCAAAAACGGGCTTAGAAGTGAGGCATGTCCCTACCATAAGATAATACATCTCGATAAAAGCGCTAAGTGGCAGGTCAATGCTGATTGTGTACCACCCGGAGAAATAAGAAATGAATCTTGGTTCATACTGCCCCCGGTAATGGAATATTTCTACAGAATGAGACATCCTGAATATGAAGTCCTCCCACCATTTGCTCCGGGCTGTAATCCGGGAAAAGAGATTCCCGTAATGGAATTCATCTATCCATCGCCCGGGATCAGGATTTTCATCCCGCGTGATCAGACAGGTTCCCTTACAAGAGTCATTCCCGAAATAGCACATCGGGATCCATCAAAAAAGCTATTCTGGCATCTTGATGAAAAATATGTTACAACAACTGTTTCAGTTCATCAGATCGAAATACTTACAGAACCGGGCGATCATATACTGACAGTTGTCGATGAAGACGGAAATACAATTAAATGCGGATTCAGTATTATCGGCGCAGTAAAATAATTATTAAAGACTATTTTTAGCTTTTTGCATAAAGATGGCAAATACCGAAATGCTTCCTGTTGTTGACGATGCCGGTAATGAAAAAGGACTGGCCCCGAGAAATGTTTGCCATGACGGCAGAAGCAAACTCCTGCATCCAGTCGTCCATCTCCATCTACTGAATGATAAGGGAGAACTTTTCCTGCAGAAACGTGCAATGACAAAGGATCTTCTTCCGGGAAAATGGGATAGCTCGGTGGGCGGACATATAAATCCGGGGGAAAAGACTGAAGATGGTCTCAGAAGAGAGACCGGAGAAGAACTTGGACTTAAGACCTTTGATTTTAAGTTCATAAAGAAATATATCTGGGAGTCTCCCCAAGAAAAAGAACTTGTCTATTTATTTACAGGAACTTCTGAAGAGCTGCCTCTTATAAACAAGGATGAGATAGACGAGGGAAGGTTCTGGAAAATGGAAGAGATAAGAGCTGAACTCACAAATGGTATTTTCACTCCTAACTTTGAATATGAATTCAAAATGCTGTTCAATAATCATTGTACCGGAGAATTTGCTTCGTAATATTTGATATAAATTTGAATATCTCTGATTTTTTCATCATCTTTAAAGAATAGTCCTTATTTATTATGGCAGATATTATTAAGATACTCACCATAAAAAACCAGGTGGAAGCCTCTCTCCTGGATGAGATTCTTAAGGAAAGAGAGATTCCGCATATCATCAGATCATATCGCGATCTTGCTTATAACGGGCTGTGGCAAACGCCTACGGCATGGGGTCAGCTTGATGCCCCGGAAGAGTTTAAAGAACAAATACTTAAATTATACGAGGAGATGTCGTTACCGGAAAATTTCTCTGAAGATATCCAGTAAAATCAGTTATTGATCATTCTTCTTCTTCTTGCCTCTTAATATCCCTTTTTTCCATCCTCCGGATAAGTAAAAAGCTTATTATACCTATTATAAACATTCCAAGAAGGAAGAGAGGGTATGTTAACCTC
>DAONXX010000020.1:0-30026 GCA_035414025.1 Bacteroidales bacterium
AATTGATAATTGTATTGTTTTTGATGCTGCCGTTTTATGTTGCATTTTGACAATAACCAAATATAAGAGCTAAGTGTTAGAGAAGGAGCGGTTTCAGAGGTGTGTCAATAATCAGGTTTTTAAATCACAGGGCAGTTAAATAATAATTTATAATTTTTTATCCAAAAATATGTTAGATTTGCAATCTAATTAGTGGTATTTGTGTAATTTATAAAATCCGGCATTTAATTTGCCGGGGGATCAAAGCAAATATATAATATATGACTTATCAGGCTGAGACAATACATATTTCATGTGCCAACGATATGCTCAAAACTGAGGAGATGATTGATTTCATAAAAACAAGATATGAGAAAGCACTTGCTCAGAGTCTTAATATTATGAAAGTATCATCCCCCGTTGTTGTGCTTGATGGAACAGGTATAAATGATGATCTGAGCGGGGTTGAAAAACCGATCAGTTTTCCGATAAAATCACTCGACGGACAAAAAGTTTCAATAATTCAGTCACTGGCCAAATGGAAACGTATGCGGCTCAGGTATTTTCACATCGAACCGGGAAAGGGAATCCTGACTGACATGAGGGCTCTCAGACCAAGTGAAAATCTTACTCCTATTCATTCAGTATATGTCGATCAATGGGACTGGGAAAAGCATATTCTGCCTGAACAAAGAAATTTAAAAGTCCTGAAAACTACTGTTGAACAGATATATAAGGCTATCAAGATAATAGAGGATGAACTGTTTCATAAATATCCCTGGCTTACGCCGCAGTTGCCTCCGCATATTACCTTTGTTCATGCAGAGGAATTATGCAGGCAATATCCCGGACTGACACCAAAAGAAAGGGAATATGAGGCAGCAAAAAAGTACAAGGCTGTCTTTTTAATCGGTATTGGCAATGCTCTCAGTGATGGTAAGCCACACGACCTCAGGGCACCTGATTATGATGACTGGAGTTCGCCAAATGATGACGGCTATTTTGGACTAAACGGGGATGTGATTTTCTGGAATCCCACTCTTGAATCCGCTTTTGAGATATCGTCAATGGGCATTCGTGTAGATAAAGATTCAATGGAGAAACAACTCGAGATCTCAAACTGCCAGGACAGGAAGAATCTCCTCTTTCACAGACTGCTGCTGCAGGGAGAACTGCCTCTTAGCATCGGAGGAGGGATTGGTCAGTCGCGATTATGTATGTTTCTGCTCAAAAAACTTCATATTGGAGAAGTCCAGTCAAGCGTATGGCCAAATGAAATGATTGAAAAATGTAAAGAAAAGGACGTGAGACTGCTCTGATCCTCTTTGTATTTCCCGCCTGAGATGTAATGGCGGAGAATGTTTATCTTTCATTAAAATTTTGTCTTTTCAATGAAAATCGTGGCTGACGATAAGATACCTTTCCTCAAAGGCATCCTCGAACCTTACGCTGATGTTTTATACCTTCCAGGAAGTAATATAACAAGAGACAGTATAATTGATGCTGATGCACTGCTTACAAGGACCAGAACAAAATGCACTGAGGAATTCCTGAGCGGAACATCTCTGAAATATATTGGTACTGCAACCATCGGGTTTGATCATATTGATACCTGCTATTGTGAGAGGAATAATATCTTCTGGAAAAATGCTCCGGGCTGTAACTCATCGTCAGTCCGGCAATATATTATTTCCGCATTGCTTAAAATGGCCTTTGAGTCCGGATTCAGACTGAAAGATAAAACACTTGGCATTATAGGTGTCGGTAATGTCGGATCAAAAGTTGAAAAATTTGCAAGATTGATGGGTATGAAAGTCCTGCTTAACGACCCGCCACGCGAAAGGGGGGAAGGTAAGTTCGCTTTTGTTAATTTAGCAGACCTTTTGTCTGAATCAGATATAGTGACACTTCATGTCCCCCTTAACATGGTTGGCAGGGATGCCACATATCACATGCTTGATGAGAAGAGATTCAGGAATATGAAAAAGGGTACTCTGCTACTTAACACTTCGAGAGGGGAGATTATTGAAACAAATGCTCTTAAGAATGCTTTAAGTTCAGGATGTCTTGGCGGCGTTGTACTTGATGTTTGGGAAAATGAACCTGATGTCGATACACAGCTCTTATCTCAGGTAAATTTGGCAACTCCTCATATTGCTGGTTACTCTGCTGATGGAAAGGCAAACGGAACATCGATAATTGTCAATTCTTTGTGCGAATTTTTCAATTTGCCCCTGAGGGACTGGTATCCACCGGATGTTCCTCTACCTGCTGATCCGGTAATCAGAATAGATTGTTCCGGGATGGAAGATGAAGATGTAATCAGAAAAGCTGTTTTTCATTCATACGATATAAGCGAAGATGACCGGGATCTGCGTGCTAATCCTTCGGATTTTGAAAAACTAAGAGGCGATTACAAGATAAGAAGGGAATTTCCTGCCTATTCGCTAAAACTTATTTCCGCGCCGGATTATTTATCGGGAATGCTAAGTGATATGGGATTCAGGATAATATAAATGACCAATGCAACCCATATCCGTACCTTCCAGGGAAACAGCTAAACGGAAACAAGTCTCCTTTTTCAGGATACTGCTTGTCCGGGAAGTATAATTGAGAAACAGGTGCCTTCACCTTCCTTGCTATCAACACTTATTGTTCCTTTGTTTATCTGTACAAGTTCGTAGCAGAGTTTCAGGCCAAGCCCTGTTCCCTTTTCGTTCTCCGTACCGGGAGTACTTATAATTTCAGCTGAGGTGAACAGTTTTTTCTGTTTTTCTAATGGAATACCAACGCCGTTATCGCAAATCTTGAGAAGAATATGTTCTTTCTTACCCGACTTTTCCTCCTTGAGCAGAATACTTATCATTCCGCGCCGGGGGGTGTATTTAACTGCATTTGACAAGAGATTCCGGATGATTATGTCAAGCAGATCCTTGTCGACATATGCCATTGAACTACCCATCTGTGTGAAATTTATTGATATCTCTTTCTTGTCAGCAGATTCCTTAACGATGCTCATGTTTGTGAGAATAATGTCAGCAATATTCAATCTGGCAGGTGAATATCTTATTCTGTCCTCCTGGCCTCGTCCCCATACAAGCATGTTCTCAAGCAAAGAAATTACAAGCTTGGCATATTCAATACTCGAGTTGGCAAGAGTTTCAAACTTTTCATGGTACTCTTTTTCCTTAAGAAGGTTCAGCATATATAGGATATTTACAATAGGACTTCTGAGGTCGTGGGCTACAACGGAAAAGATCTTGTTTTTTAATTGCAATGTGTCAGTCAGCTGCTTGTTTTGCATTTCAATCTCTTTTTTTTGTCTCTGGATCGTCTCTGTCCTTTCGCTGACAAGGAGCTCAAGATTCTTGTTCACATATTCAAGCTCAATCCGAAGCTTTTCTTTTTCGGAGTAGGCTCTCATCCATTTATATAATAAAGTAGTAGCTTGTATAAAGACAAACAGTAAAACACTGTAGGACATTGTATATCCGAAATGGCTTTCCGACCTGCCCATAGTAATTCTTATGTCATGAACAGCCCCGACTACAAGCAAAAGAAATGCTAAAAAGTATATAATATCCAATACGTTTTTCTTCAAAATTCCCTGAAAATTTTTCATAGAAACGTAGATCAAAATTAAAATCACTGGGGGATGAAGGATAAACGTATTGTAAGTGACAATATTGGCCGGGATAAAGAGTGTAAGAAAAAAGGAAATTATGAAATAAATCCCTATTAACCTGGCGAATAACCTGAAATATTTTGTAGGGTAAATAGTGTATATGAACCATGTCCATCCTGCAATTATCAGATATAGGACTATGTGTTGAAATTTTATTATCCATACCCATCCTATTGTAACAATATCATTTATAAGGAAGTAGGATGTAAAGAAAGGTCTTAATGCAAGGCTGATTGTAGCCATGGACAGGTATGCCATGGTTTTTTCTTTAGGGTAGAGTATATAAAATAAAAGGAATATAAATGAAAAGTTCAGCAGAATGCTTAGGTTCACCCACTCCGATGCCCATCCTCTGGCAAAATGTTTTCTCACATGCTCATATGTGCCAAATTTTACTGGTAGCCAGAATCCTCCCTTGCAGTGAGTATAATTCGATACATTTATCAATACATCAATTGTATCGGAGGCCGGATCGAATTTGATTAAATTTCTCCTGTATTCAGGTTTTGTTTCTTCGGCTGATTTTCCCGGAAAACCATTCCCGGCATAATACTCACCATTAATATACAGGTCATAGGATGAATTAAAAACCGGCATATCAAATCCCAGGGATTCTCTGTATCCCTGTGGAAGAAGAATAACAAGACGGTAGCTAGCGTATCCTTTTGCTTCGGTTTTTACACCCTTGTTTGAATAATTGTTCCAGTATGAGGGTACTTTCCCATAGATATCTGGTTTGATCTCACTTTTTTTTAAGTCGTGAGGATGAAGGAGTTTATTCCAGTAAAATTCCCACTCTCCGTTTAGCCTCAGAATGAAATCGTCCTTATTATCAATGTTTCTCAGGTCAATGATCCCTTTTTCAGCTTTCGGCAAGGCTTCTGATACCTGCATGCTGAGAAGGGAACAGACAGACAGTAATAAGACAAGGCGATACTTCATTATTTTAAGCCTCTGTTTATCAGTAATGCATCAATACCTGGTTCCTTGCCCCTGAAGGCTATGTACATATCGAGGGGGTCTCTGGTGCCGCCCCTTGACAGTATCTCATTCTCAAACTTTGAAGCGATTTCCTTATTAAAAATATCACCGGTTTCCTTGAAAGCCTGGAAAGCATCGGCATCAAGCATCTCACTCCAGTAATAGCTGTAATATCCTGAAGCATATCCGCTTGCCCAGATATGGTTGAAATATGTTGACCTGTATCTTGGTTTTATTTCGGGGATGAGACCGTATTTGTCAAGTGTTTTCTTTTCAAATTCCCTGATATCAGGTTCTTTTGGTTCAGTGAGCATATGGTAATCCATATCAAGCAGGGCGGCTGCCAGGAATTCTACTGTTGCAAATCCTGTGTTGAATTTACTTGAGTTTTCGAGCTTCTCCACGATGTCGGCAGGTATTACTTCACCGGTCTGATAGTGTATTGCATATTCCTTAAGCACATCAGGTTCAAGTACCCAGTGTTCCATTATCTGTGAAGGCAATTCGACAAAATCGCGCGGTACGGCAGTTCCGGTAAACCCCGGATATGTAGTGTTGGAAAGGAGCTGATGCAGGGCATGTCCGAATTCATGGAATAAAGTCTCAGCTTCTGTGGCTGTCAGCAGGGCTGGCTTGTCTCCGGACGGGGGTGTCGAGTTAGTTACCATCGTAACAACAGGAGTGATCATTTGGCCTTTCAGATTGCGGGACTGGCTTCTGTAAGTTCCGCACCATGCACCTCCACGTTTCGATTCACGCGGGTAATTATCAATCATCAGTACCCCTATGTGATTGCCGTTACGGGTCACTTCAAATGTAACAACATCAGGATGATATTTCGGGATGTCGGTTCTTTCGGCAAAGTTAAGATCATAGAGTCTGTTGGCTACATAGAACATTCCTTTCATCACGTTGTCGATCATGAAATATGGCCGTGTTATTTCATCGTCGAGGTCGTATTTTTCTTTTCTTATTTTTTCTGTGTAATACCACCAGTCCCATGGTTGAAGTTTGAATTTTCCGCCTTCCTTATTTATCATTTCCTGCTGGGCAGCAGCTTCTGCCTTAGCAACAGGTAAAGCAGCATTCCATATCTGAAGCAGGAAATCGACAACCTTTTCCGGTGTTTTTGCCATATTTCTTTCCAGAACAAAATCGGCATAAGTTTCATAACCCAGGAGCTGTGATCTTTCAACCCTCAGTTGTGCAATCTTTGCAATTATCTGCTTATTATCATTTGCATTGTCATTATCTCCTCTCATGAAATATGCTGTAAAGAGTTTCTCCCTGAGATCGCGCCTGTCGGAATACTGGAGGAAGGGAGTCATGCTTGGAACCTGAAGGGTGAAGACCCATTTGCCATCCATGCCAAGGCTCTCAGCCATTGTAGCAGCTTGTGCTTTAATGCCTTCAGGCAATCCGGAGAGATCTTCCTCTTTTTCTATTATCAGCTTGAAATCATTTGTTTCTGCAAGCATATTCTGACCGAAGCGGACAGATAAAAGAGATAGTTCTTCATTTATTTTCCTAAGCTTCTCTTTATCTTCCGGAGATAATGCTGCACCACTCCTTACAAAATCTTTGTAAATATCATCAAGTATTTTCTGTTCTTCCTTTGTAAGATTAAACTTGTCCTTGTTGTCAAATACGGACTTAACCCTTTGGAAAAGACTGTCATTCAGGCTTATATCGTCGTTGTGTTTTGACAGAAGAGGAGCAACCTCTCTATTGATTTCCTGAAGCGTATCATTTGTATGAGCTGAATTAAGTCCTCCAAAAACCCTGCTTACCCTGGTGAGAAGTTCTCCGCTGTAGATATAAGGTTTTATTGTGTTTTCGAAAGTCGGTTCTTCCTGATTATTAATAATTGCAGTTATTTCCTGTTTTTGTTCATCGAAACTTTTCAGAAATGCAGGCATATAATGAGATGTGCGTATCTGCTCGAATGGCGGAACTTCAAAAGGAGTATCCCAATCGTTAAAAAATGGATTATCGCTTTTCATTTTGGTCTTACAGCCTGTAAATAATAGAATTACTGTCACAAATATGCCGATCCTTTTCATAGTAGCTGATTGTTTTATTTGTGATGTCAAAATTACAAAATAGATTTAATTGTTCAATAGAAAGTATAAAATGAAGAAAGACACCTGGCGATGTCTTTCCCTTTTAACTATAAACCTGATCGTAGAATCGGCCGACTGGCCCTAATAGAGAATTTATTAATCATTAATCATAAGTATAGACGCTGGAAATATTATTTTGTTGCCGGGAATTGTGTTAATAATCCTTAAAAAAGTTTAAAAATTCATAAAATTCATGTTTTGAGTTTTCTCTAAAACGAGTTATTTGCGGAAGCATGAGCCACATCAGCATGTTGCCGGCAATTTTTTCGGCAGTGTCAGAGGAATAACACCCGACAGCAGGAAGATGTGAAGCTGCTGTCGGTTAATGGGGGATTTCTCTATCTCAGGGCGCCTATAAGCTGTTCTGAAAAATCCCGGGATGTCGGGATCCTGATAACTTAAACCCTTATGTGGTTATTTTTTCTTATCCTTTGTTTCATTAAACACAGAAGTGGCAGTAGCTATGATTCCTGCTATGTCAGACAGATCTGAAGGCAGGATTATTGTGTTATTTGTCTTGGCCAGCCCGGAGAATGCCATCAGGTATTGTTCAGCTATCCTGAGATTCACGGCATTCAGGCCGTTCTCTTCGGAGATTGCTTTTGAGATGTGTCTTAAACCGTTTGCAGTTGCCAATGCAACCTGTTCAATTTCAGATGCACGGCCGGCAGCTTCATTGATACGTCTTTGTTTTTCACCCTCAGACTTTAATATGAACTCCTGCTTTTCACCTTCGGCGACGTTTATTTTAGCCTGCTTGGTTCCTTCGGATTCAGCAATTATAGCTCTTTTTTCCCTTTCAGCTCTCATCTGTTTTTCCATTGCATCGCGGATACTTTGTGGAGGAGAAATATTTCTTACTTCATAGCGGGTAACTTTCACACCCCAAGGTTCGCTTGCTTTGTCAACTGCTCCCACAATTGCAGCATTGATTGATTCCCTCTCTTCAAATGTCCGGTCAAGTTCAAGTTTGCCTATCACGCTTCTCATTGTTGTCTGAGCGATCTGAATGGAGGCAAAGCGGTAGTTATCAATGCCATAGGATGCTTTTTTGGGGTCTAGCACCTGAAGATATAGTATGCCGTCTACTTCAATAGCTATGTTATCGCGGGTGATGCAGATCTGAGACGCTACATCTATTGCCTGTTCTTTTAATGTGTGTCTGTATCTGACCTTGTCGAAGAAGGGAATAAGTATCTGGAAACCTGCGGTAAAAGTTGCCCGGTACTTGCCTAATCTTTCAACAATAATGGCTGTTCTCTGGGGGACAATTTTGATCATTGATGCAATCAGGATAAATCCCAGGAAGATTACACCAATAAGAATAAAAGTAGTACTTGATACTTCCATTTTAATTATTATTTTTAGGTTCAACTATTAATTTAAAATTCTTTTTATCTTTAATTATCACTACCTGTCCGGCTTTAATGTCAAATTCCGATTCAGCATTCCAGGTAGTACCCTTAAATTCGATTTTCCCCTTTTTGTCAGTTCCAAAATCGGCAATTGACACTCCTTCCTTACCTGTAAATTCATCTTCAATTGAATCCGATTCTTTGTTTTTGTTTAGAAAGATTTTTTTCCTGATTATTCGTCTGAGCCCTATTAATGACAGAACAGAAACAAGAGCAAAAATTATGATCTGGAGGTTAGTACCGGGTTCCCAGATAAGACACACTAAAGCAGTGACCCATGCTCCGAGGCCAAAGAAGAAAATAAAAAATCCGGGGGTCACCAGTTCAGCAATAAAAAATAGCAGACCTAATATGAACCAGAAGAGTTCGGGTCTTGAAAGAATGTTTGTGATCATAATTATTGGTTTAATTAATTCAATAATTCGTTAAATATCAATAAAATTGTTTAAAAATCAATGCATTGCTAAATAAATATTAAACTGATTTTTTGACGTGTTCGGTATTTATTCATACTCTGCAAAAAGTAATAGAAATGTCAGAGAACTCATTATTATACGGCATTATTCCCGCTTAAAAATTTAACGAAACTATTGTTATTTGTGTGAGATGAGTTTGTTTTCTTGTAAAAATACAATAAAAAGACGAACGCTGGCCTAAAGTCCTAATTAAAAGAATAAAACAGATTCATTTTTGTGATTTTTACTTTCTTTTTTTCTTTCTTTTTTGTATATTATATCCATAAAATTTAGTGATTCTATTGATCTGGGTTTTTTATTTCCCATCCGTTAAAGCACGGGATAAGTAATACATAATAAGGTATTTAATTTACAGTCTGTTAATTTTAAATGTCAGTAAAGGAGGTTTAAAATGAGTAAGTTCCTTGATTATTTCGACAGTCGCCACAGAGAATTAATATTGAGTAAATCATCTGCAAATGACGGTCCTGTTATAACTATATCCCGCCAGACTGGTTGCGATGCCCGGCAGGTGGCTGAGAAAGTTGTAGATCTGCTTAATCGTGCAGGAGGAACGCCAAAGTGGAGATGGGTGGATAAAGACATTATTTACGCTATTGCGAAGGAATTGAACACCGATACCCAGAGGGTTGAGACCTTTTATAAAGGGATTGAATTTTCAAGTATGTCGGAAATGATAATGGCATTTTCAGGAGGCTATATCAGTGACCTGAAGGTTAAGAAAACCATTAAGGATGTCGTCTATACAATGGCAAAAGAGGGTTATATCGTCTTTGTCGGAAGGGGAGGAGTATCTATTGCCCAGGGTATTACTGATTCACTGCATGTGAGGCTTATCGCTCCTTTTTATTGGAGGGTGAGTAATGTGATGAGGAAAAAAAATATGGATATTGAATCTGCGGAAGAATACATTATTGAAACCGATAGAAGACGTTTTAATCTTATAGCTGCCTTCCTTGAAAAAAAACCGGTTAATATTGATTACCTGTTTGATGTATGCATTAACCGCCATTCATTCAGTATAGAGGATATTTCAAAACTGCTGGTCTCTCTTTATGAAACTAAAGTGGGTAAACACGTTGCCCAAAGGAGATGATCTCCGAATGCATTATATTATAGAGAATAACTCTTAGTCCGGCATTCCGTACAATTAGGAAATATCTCTTCTTATCTTACCGGTGAGATGGGATTTTCGTTTCCTTTCAACCTCAAAAGGGAGGGGGGGAGGAATTTGAAGACTTGCCATGCTCAATTTTTTTCCTCTCCGTTACTTGTCCTCAGATTCTACTTATCTCACCAAAACTTTTTTTGTGATTGCTGAGTCTGTTGTTAAGGTTCTTCCTGTAAGCATCCCAGTCTTTTACCGGATATTTCGCAACTCCGCTGTCGATTGCAGCTTTTGCCACAGCTGAAGCCACATGTGATATTAGTCTGGGATCAAGTGGTTTAGGTATGATGTACTCTTTACCGAACTTAAGTTCATTGATATTATAAGCCTTAAGCACTGAAGCCGGAACAGGTTCTTTTGCAAGTGATGCAAGAGCTTTTGCTGCAGCCAGTTTCATTTCTTCATTAATGGTAGAAGCTCTCACATCAAGGGCTCCTCTGAAGATAAACGGAAACCCGAGCACGTTATTGATCTGGTTCGGATAATCTGACCGGCCTGTAGCAAAGATAAGATCATCTCTTGTGGCATTTGCATCTTCAAATGATATCTCAGGATCAGGGTTTGCCATTGCAAAAACTATAGGGTCTTTTGCCATTGAAGCCAGCATCTCCCGCGAAAGCATATTTGCAGTTGAGAGCCCGAGGAAAACATCGGCATCCTTTACCGCCTGGGCCAGAGTGTCAATGTCTCTGTTGGTAACAAATTCCTGCTTGAATTTATCGAGATCGGTTCTTTTGCGGTTTATTACACCTTTCGAATCGACCATAACTATATTCTCTTTCTTAACACCGAGGGATAGATAAAGTCTGGAGCATGAGATAGCTGCTGCACCAGCTCCGCAAACAATCAATTTTATTTCATCGATTTTCTTTCCGTTTATCTCAAGAGAATTAATAAGACCTGCGCCGGAAATAATTGCAGTACCATGCTGATCGTCGTGGAACACTGGAATATCAAGCATTTCCTTTAATCTTGTCTCCACTTCGAAACATTCGGGAGCTTTAATGTCTTCAAGATTAATGCCGCCGAAAGTAGGAGCGATCTTTGCACATATCTCGATGAACTTCTCCGGATCTTTTTCATCGATTTCGATATCGAAAACATCAACATCGGCAAAGACCTTGAATAACAAACCTTTCCCCTCCATAACAGGTTTCCCTGCCATAGCACCTATGTCACCAAGGCCAAGAACTGCTGTCCCGTTTGAAATAACAGCCACAAGATTTCCTTTTGCCGTGTAATTATAAACATTCTCAGGTTGTTTCTGTATCTCCAGGCATGGGTAGGCTACTCCCGGGGTGTAGGCAAGACTCAGATCAAATTGAGTGTCGTAAGGTTTTGTCGGGACCACTTCAATTTTACCTTGACGGCCCCTGCTATGATAGAGAAGCGCATCCTCTTTCGTTACTTTTACCATGTTCAATTATTGATTAGTAGTTTATTGTCAGGATAAAGTCAGTTATGGTCAGGCTGCATGGATCATGCAGGAAAATATATTTCCAAAGTATAAATAAATTTTATTAAGAGAATATATAAAAAATAAAATAATCCCTTTCCAGCAACACCATCTTATTTCAAGATGGTGTTGGGAAAGGGTGTTTCAGTTACTTAACTATTCTTTTGTTTTTTAATTAACTTACTATTAGGGTCGTTTTCATAAGATCTTCATCGCGGGAGGAGTTTCCTACCATTATTTCAAATTCTCCCGGTTCTACAACAAATTTATAGTCAACATTATGGAAAGCAAGCTGTTCTTTCCCTATGTCCAGAGTCACGGTCTTTGTTTCTTTTGGTTTCAGTGATATTCTTTTAAAACCTTTAAGTTCTTTTACAGGTCTTGTAACGGAACTTACTTTGTCACGGATATACATCTGGACAATTTCATCACCGGCTCTTGAACCTATATTGGTAACGTCAATTTTTACCTTAGTCGTTCCACTGGTTTTTATTTTGGATTTTTCAAGACGCAGATTCTCGAATTTGAATTGTGTGTAGCTCAATCCGAAGCCAAAATGATAGAGTGGCAGGTTATCCTGCGACAGGTATTCATAAGCCTGGGCACTGGGTTTATAATTGTAGAACATTGGGATCTGGCCCACAGATTTCGGGAAAGTGATCGTCAGTTTGCCTGAAGGATTCACATCGCCAAAAATAATATCTGCAGCAGCTGTGCCAGTCTGCTGACCCATGTACCAGCCTTCGATTATTGCCGGCGCATTTTTTGCCAGATAATTCACAGACAACGGTCTGCCGTTTATCAGATAGACAAGGACCGGCTTCCCAAGGTCCATAATTGCTTTAACAAGATCATTCTGCTGACCGAAAAGATCGAGAGTCATATTATCCCCAATATGCGTTTTAGCCCAGGCTTCGCGACATAAGTGTTCATTCTCGCCGATTGCCAGAACTATGACTTCAGCTTTTGAGGCAACTGCAACTGCCTCTTTGATCAGTTTCATGTTCTCTTCTTTTGTCGGGAATTTGATCTCATCAAGCTTCCAGTTAAAGAATGGGATTGTCGGATTTGAAGTAATCTTGCATCCCTGTGCATAAAGCACTTCGGTTTTCGGGCCTGCCTTCTGTCTTATCCCTTCAAGTAGAGAGACTTTCTTGTAGGGCTCGCCAGAATAGCCTCCAAATGATACATAATCGGCACATGGTCCTATTACGGCTATGGTCTTGTACTGATTCTTTTTAAAAGGCAGCAGACCATCATTTTTCAGGAGTACAATTGATTCCTGGGCTGCTTTAAGAGCAAGTTTATCTGATTCGGGATCTTTTGTAACCTTAACTGCTGCATCTGCATCGATGTATGGGTTTTCGAATAATCCGAGCTTAAATTTCAGTTCAAGAACCTGTGCAACTGCCTTATTGACATCAGTGATTTTGATCTTTCCTTCCTCCAGGAGTTCTGGAAGGAACTTGTAGCAATGAGCCTGTGGGAATTCATACTGGACACCTGTGTTGAATGCGATTCTGGCGGCTTCTTTCAGATCATTTGCCACAAAATGCTTTTCGGCAAGCTGCGCAACGGCGTAGTAATCGGCAACTACCATCCCTTTGAATTTCCATTTCTTTCTGAGTACATCCTGCAGAAGCCATTTGTTTGCATGTGACGGAAGTCCATCAACTTCGTTATATGACGGCATTATACTGGCAGGTTTTACTTTGCTTATACACATTTTGAAAGGAGGCATATGATAATCATACAGGGTCCTGACTGCATAGCTGGCAGGTGCTGTGTTTTGCCCACCATCAGGTTCCCCATGGCCGACAAGGTGTTTCAGTGTGGCAGCTACATGTCCGCGGGCAATTCTTCCGCTTGACGAACCCTGGAGGCCCTTTACGGCAGCACAGCTTAAAATTCCGTTCAGATACGGATCCTCACCATATGTTTCTTCGACCCTTCCCCATCTGGGATCGCGGCATACGTCGATGACCGGGGAAAGCACATGGTGTCCACCTCTTGTGCGGATCTCCCTGGCAATTACACTGTAAACCTTCTCAAATAATTCCGGGTTCCATGAACAGGCGAGACCTATTGCCTGAGGAAAGACAGTCGATTCAGGCCTCATCAATCCATGCTGCCCTTCATCTACAAAAAGAACAGGTATTCCCAGTCTTGTCTTTTCGACAACATATTTCTGGATCCTGTTCCGTATTTCCACGGTTTCTTTTACTCCACGAAAGGTGGGATGTATGGAGTTTGCACCCAGCCCGAAGGCTTCTTTCATTTTTTGATCATCTTTCATGAATTCAGCATCGAATTCATCAATGCCTCCTCTCCATAGACCCATAAGCTGGGCTGCTTTCTCTTCAATTGTCATTCTTGAAAGGAGATCTTTAACCCGCTTTGAAACTGCAAGTGCAGGATTTTTGTAGGGAGGAAGCTTCTCAGCATCGGTCCCTTTTTTGCCTTTTGAAATTCTTTTAGCCATGATGTGTCATTTTTATATTATTTGATTATTGTGATTTACGCCTGTCGGCAAGCTCATTCTGCATCTTGATCTCAGTCGATTTGTTTATCTGGTAGAAGAAGAGCAATATTATTCCTGCGACGAGGAATACTGAAGGCCAGATACTTGTGATCATTTTTATGCCGAACTGTGTATGGGCTGTCTGTTCCACATTGGCAACATATCCATACATATTGAGGAGAGAACCTGCCAGAGCGCCTCCGATGGCCAGTCCTACTTTCAGACCGATTATTATTCCTGCGAATGTAATTGCTGTTGCCCTGCGGTTATTTTTCCATTCTGAAAAATCTGCCACATCGGCCATCATTGCCCATGGCAACGACATTGCTGCAAGTCCCCACATAAACTGGAAGAGTGTCTGAAGAAGAAGAGTAAGACCTACATTCGTCGGTGAAATGAAGATGAAAAGGGTGGCAAATAATACAGCAAGAATAAGCCCGGAACGGAAAACATCTCTTTTACCGAATTTATTGGCAAGGGGCCTTGATACGATCAATCCTATTATGCAAGCAAGCTGACTTATAATGTTGATTATACTGAATGCATTACCGGCAATGTCAGCATTGGGTCCTAACATTCCGAGTTTATCAATTAATCCGAACAATCCTTTATTAAACACCTCAAGCATAGATATCATACTTGTTTTATCAAGATAATACTTGAAGAAATATAATAATATACTGTTCCTTATCCCCAGGAAGATGAACATCATTATAAACACCAGGAACATTATAAGCCATGGACGGTTTTTCAGGAGATCCATGATATCCTGCTTCAGGGGAGTCGGTTCTTTCGTAGCGGGTTTGATCCTTTCTTTTGTAGTGAAGAAAGTGATAAACATAAAAATGACAGCAAGTGCACTGAAGATTCCCATTGTTATCTGGTAACCTTTTGCGCTATCGCCTTCACCAAAATGATTGACCATCGGAAGGGCAAATCCCTGAATTGCAAGTGTGGCAAGTGTGACAAAAATAAACCTGATTGAGGAAATGCTGTTTCGTTCAGCCATGTCACCTGTTATTACTCCGCTGAGAGCTGAATAGGGGACGTTATTTGCTGAATAGATTATCATCAGGAGAATGTAAGTAATATAGGCATAGATCAGTTTCCCTGAAGGGCCAAAGTCGGGAGTTGTAAAGGCCAGGAAACCTATAATGCCAAATGGTACTGCCGTCCAAAGTATCCAGGGACGGAATTTGCCCCAACGCGTATCGGTCCTGTCCGCAAGTACGCCTATTACAGGATCAGCAACAGCGCCAACAAGCCTGGCAACAAGGAAGAGCCAGCCAGCTGCAGCTGCAGAAATACCAAATGAGTCAGTATAAAAACTCAGCTGCAACAGCATGATAGTCTGAAAAATAAAGTTGGCTGCGCCATCTCCCAGGCTAAAGCCTACTTTTTCTTTCATAGAAATTTTTTCTGCCATTTTTATCAGTTTAGGATTAATGTTTTACGAAGATAAGAAATCAATAAATAAAATTTTGATGCTAATTAATTTTTAAAATTAAATATTTTTCATCTTGTCAGGACTGTTGTATTGTAATTTGATTTTAAATCGTGCAACTTGCGGAAAAGTGAAAATATATAATAAGGCTGTCAGGCCGATAATTGTTTGCGTTTTGTAACTAAAACCCTTAATGAAAAGGGTTTATCAGATAGATTATCCATGAGTAGAATAAGGACAAGCCGCCGGAACTTTATTAAGAGATCAGTCTTCGCAACTACGGCTTTTACAATTCTTCCCAGACACCTGCTGGGAGGAAAAGGTTTTATTCCGCCAAGCGATCAGCTTACTAAGGGTATAGTTGGTGTTGGTAATATGGGATTGGAACATTTTGCTTATGAGGGAACCCGCTTACTTGCTGTTTGTGATGTTGATAAAAGACATCTTGTCGATGCAGTTCAGAAGGCTGGTGGGGAAATTGACACTTATACGGATTTCCGGGAGCTTATATCGAGAGATGATATTGATATAATCCATATAGCTACTCCTCCGCACTGGCATGGGATCATTTCAAAAATGGCAGCTGAAGCAGGTAAGGATATCTGGTGTGAAAAACCTATGACCCGCACTATCGGTGAAGGAAAAAAAGTTGTTGAAGCTGTTCGCAGGAATGGCAGGATGTTTAGACTTAATACATGGTTCAGGTTCAAAAATCAGTTCTATGGCTTTGGAACAACAGTTAAACCACTTAAAAAGGTTGTTGAAAGTGGTATTCTGGGTTGGCCCCTGAAGGTAACAATAAGCGGTATTACCGGTTTTGACTGGAAATTTTACTGGACAGGTCTGCATCAGCTCCAGCCACTACCGGTTCCTGATGAACTCGATTATGATATGTGGCTGGGCCCGGCTCCATTCAAACCTTACAACCCCGAAAGGGTGCATTCAAAATTCCGTGCTTACTGGGATTACGATGGCGGAGACCTGGGTGATATGGGACAGCATTATCTGGATCCGGTGCAGTATTTCCTTGGAAAAGATAATGCAAGTCCGGTCTTTATTGAGATTGATGCCCCACAGCAGCATTATGATGCGGTTGGTTTATGGAAAAGGATAACATATACTTATGACGATGGCTGCTCAATAATCCTGGATGGTGAAAACCGTGACATTGAAGCTGCTTATATCGAGGGACCTTATGGGAAAATATTTAAAGGCTTCAGATCAGATATCAAGGATTTAGACAGGATATTGAATTCATTTCCGGATCCTGAGCCCCTCATGACAAATTTCTCAGAATCAGTGAGGACTCGTCAAAAGTTCGCTCTCAATGAGATGAACGGTCACAGATCATGTACTTTAGTTAACCTGGGTGTTATTGCACTGCGTCTTGGAAGAAACCTGAAATACGATCCTGTTAATGAAAGTTTTATTGATGATGAAGAGGCTAACAGGCTTGTTGACCAGCCTATGCGCGATCCATGGAAAATATGATATTGATTTTTTGAGAATTGTTTGATAAACATGAAGATCAGGAAAATATTTTTAATAATACTGACAATATTGCTTATAACATCAGGCTCTTATGCCCAGGACAGGCGAACACTTGATACAAAGATCGCGGACCTCATATCTCAGTTTCCCGCCGGAAGTACTGCCGATCTTGAGAAACTGATGAATGAGATGCTAATTCTGGGCCCTGAAGGATGGACGGGTGTATGTTCGCAGATACAGCCTCCGGGTTCAGGTGATGATACTCAACAGCGCTTTGCTGTTGAATCGTTTTCAAGATATCTGTCGAGCACTAAATCTGAAGATGCCAGGCAGGAGTGGGAAAAAGTCTGCATAACCTTTGTTGCAGCTGCCGGTGATAATACTGTCAGGGACTTCTTTATAAAACAATTGCAGCTTGTTGGCAGTGACAAAACAGCAGAAGCAATGAAAAGATATATCTCAGATATGACAAGCTGTTCGTCAGCAATAACAGCCCTTGGAGATATTGCCGGACCAGCCGATCAACTTGAACTGATTAAATTAATAGCTGTTACTGAGAACGGATCTCAAATAAACAATCTACAGTCTGCCCTAATTAATGCTGCGAATCAGGAAAACGATCCTGAAGAGAGATCCTCAATTATCCTCGAGGCTATTGTTGATATAACTGAAAAAGAGAAGTTTATCCCGGTGCTGGCAAAGACCGGAGGAACTAAAGCACTTGCATTTGTATTGGATATGTTCGAAAATGGTGATCAGAAAATGAGAGAAGTCATTTTTAATGCTCTCATATCATGGAGGGATAATTCCGCTTCAACGGCACTTTTTGAAATCTGTGCATCAGGAAATAAAAGCTATGAAGGACCCGCTTTTAATGGCTATATGAGACAGGTGAGTACAGCTCCGGTAAGTGACGAACAAAAACTTCTTCTATATAGGAAAATAATGCCTTACGCTTTTTCAGCTGACAGGAAAAATCAGATACTTACCAGGATAGGGAAGCTGAAGATATATCCGGCTTTTTTCTTCGTTGCACGGTATCTTGATGATGATGAAACATCAGCTGCAGCTGCAAAAGCAGCAATGTATATAGCACTTCCGTCTGTAAGTTCAGGGAAAGGAATGGAAGGAGATATTGTGAGGGAGATATTATATAAGGTGTTGGATAAACTTTCAGGACCGGAAGCTGAATATGATAAGGAAATGCTAAGTAAATATATTGCATCAATGCCTGACGGAGAAGGCTTTGTGAAAATTTTTAACGGGTTTGATCTCACTGGATGGCAGGGACTTGTGGAAAATCCTGTTGTTCGCGCAAGAATGAAACCTGAAGAGTTGGCAAGGAAACAGGCAGAAGCTGACAAAAAATTAGCTCTTAACTGGAGCGTTAAAGACGAATGTATCATATTCAGCGGAGAAGGAGACAATCTTTGTTCGGTTAAAGAATATGGTAATTTTGAACTTCTTGTTGACTGGAAAATATCAAAGGGAGGCGATAGTGGTATTTATCTCAGGGGATCACCCCAGGTGCAGATATGGGATATACAGAGAACAGATTCGGGAGTTGAAATTGGTTCGGGCGGTCTTTATAACAATGAGAAGAATATCTCAAATCCCCTTAAGGTTGCAGATAACCCTGCCGGAGAGTGGAATTCGTTTCGAATACTGATGATCGGAGAGAAAGTTTCCGTCTGGCTTAATGGCGAACTTGTTGTTGATGATGTTACGATGGAGAATTACTGGGACAGGAGCATCCCTATATTTCCAAAAGGCCCTGTTGAGCTTCAGGCACATGGAACAGATCTGGCTTTCAGGGATATTTATATCAGGGAGATCCCTGAAAGGATCTGACAGGAATAAAGAAATAATTCAGGTCTATTTTCCGGGATAACCGACACTCTGCGAAAGTGTTATCACCTGGTTTGATCTCAGTCCCATGGCCGGGGCCAGTTTCTCCTTCGGGACCAGGCCTCTGATGACACTTATAAGGCCGGTGGAGGCACAATAAAGATATACATTCTGGGCTATAAATCCGGTGTTCGCATATGACCAGAGAAGATCCGCATCGTTTATTGTATCACCTTCTCTTCGATTCAGTTTAGCCATATCAGCCACATAGATAAGGTTTAAGAGTGCTGTAGCTACAAAGTCCTGAGTACCTGTCAATTCCCTGATGTCTTTATTGTTTATCTGGATAAGCTTATGAGCAGAAGCTTCGTAAAGATAAAGACCTGAGGGTAATGCAACATATACGTCTATCTCCTGTAAATTCATTGCTGATGGAGCGGTCCTCAATTTTTGTTCAGGTCTGTTATAACCCCAGGCTGCCCAGAGAATATCGGATAACTGCTGCTGTGACAGATTTTCCCGGGAATAACTGCGTGCGCTCTTCCTTTCGTTGATGGCCTGCATTAAAGGTTTACCTCCTTTTTTATCCGGCGCCGGAAGAGTTATATCCTGTGCTTTTAATGGAATGCAGATAAAAAAGAATAATAAACAGGTCAGAATTATATTTACTTTCTTCATTGGATTTGTTTTTATTAGTTTATTTTCAATTCAGGCTCCCCGACAGATGAATATGTAAGATCTTAATTGTTTCAGTTTCAGACTTCTCAGTATAAAGTTTTAATGTCCTTCTGCATACGTCAGGATTACCGGGATGATTCCTGATTCCGTATTTTAAGAATTATTTCTACTGGTGTAAATCTCACCATATTCTGTTCTTGTCATAACAAATGTATCTAAAAATAATTACAAGTCAAATTGGTCCCAGCCACTTTTGCTTCCCTTATTTTATACATTTATCTTATAATAATTATCTTCGTAATCAAATTTTTAAAATGGCTCTGAACTATATCTGGATCGCCTTCTTCCTTATCGGCTTCATTGTTGCTTTGGGGAAGCTGATTTTTACTGGTAATATGCAGATCTTCAATGATCTGGTAAATGCAGTTTTTGTAAATGCCAAAACGGGTTTTGAGATATCTCTTGGTCTGGCCGGCGCCTTGACTCTCTGGATGGGATTGCTCAAAGTGGGAGAGAAGGGAGGAGTTGTTAAAATTCTGGGAAAAGCAATTGAGCCATTGTTTCAGAAACTCTTTCCTGATCTTCCAAAGGGACATCCGGCATATGGTTCTATTGTTCTGAATCTGGCTGCAAATATGCTTGGCCTTGATAATGCTGCAACTCCTGTTGGCCTCAAGGCAATGAAGGAGATGCAGGAGGTCAACCCTGACAAGGATACGGCTTCCAATGCACAGATAATGTTCCTTGTATTGAACGCTGCCGGCCTTGTTATAATACCTGTTAGTGTTATCGTTTACAGGATACAACTAGGGGCAGCAAACCCGGCTGATGTTTTTATACCTATTCTTATCTCGACTTTCTGTGCCCTGCTGACTGGCATGATCAGTGTGGCTGTTGTTCAGAAGATCAACCTTTTTGATAAAGTTGTAATGGCTTATCTCGGAGGCCTTACAGCAATAGTGGCAGGCATGGTAATCTATTTCTCCAACCTGCCGAAAGACCAAATATCGGAAGTATCGACATTTACAGCAAATTTCATCCTTATCTCGATAATAATTCTGTTCATAATTCTTGCTATAATTAAAAAGGTAAATGTATATGATGCTTTCATCGAAGGTGCAAAGGAAGGTTTCAATATTGCAGTGAAAATCATTCCTTTTCTTGTAGCTGTTTTGGTTGCTATCGGAATTTTTCGTGCATCGGGGGCTATGGATTTTATAATATCGGGTATTGCCGTATTCTTTGACTGGCTTGGTTTTGATACAAGATTCACAGGAGCTTTGCCGGTTGCTTTTATGAAGCCTCTCAGCGGTAGTGGGGCCAGAGGCCTGATGATCGATGCCATGACTACTTATGGACCTGATTCGTTCATAGGAAGACTGGCCTGTACAATGCAGGGTACTACTGACACGACATTCTATATTATTGCAGTATATTTTGGTTCTGTTGGCATTAAAAACACAAGATATGCAGTGGGATGCAGCCTTCTGGCTGATCTTGTGGGATTTACTACAGCCATCCTGATCGCCTACCTGTTTTTTGGATAATTAATTACATTGTTAATTAAAAAATTCTGTTAATTTTAGGCTTCTGAAAGTGAAAGTCAATTCTGGTTTCTTATTAGATGAAAAGGGCCACCTTGTTTTTTATATTTTTAGCTGCCCTGGTAGCGCTTGCTGCACAACAGGGCTCACCCCTCCTTACTCATTATACTGAGAGCAGAGACATTGAAAACCAGAACTGGGCCATTTGCCAGGATGAAAATGGAGTCATGTTCTTTGCAAACCGCAAGGGAGTTCTGACATTTGACGGAGAGGAGTGGTCTCTTATTAGGTTGTCAACTGTTCCTTACTCGATGAAAAGAAATCCCGGTGATGGGAAATTATATATAGGCGGGAATAATAATTTTGGATATCTCGAAAAAGATCTGGACGGATCTTACAATTATATTTCACTTTCAGGTGAGTTGATTGATATAGGTGTAATTACAAGGATAGTTTTCAGTGATTCAATTGCCTGGTTCTACGGAGAAAAGGCACTTATAAGGTTTAATCTCAGTGAAGAGGAATTTGAGATGATCCTCTATTCAAAACCAGACTACCCTTTCAATGGATTTGTTGTTACCCCGGAGAATGCATTCGTTAATGTTTTCCGGAAGGGACTGCACAGGATTGACAGCGATACATTATTTCCTATCGTGACAGGGTATATGACTGCGAATGAAGATATACTCTTTTCTTTGGAGTATGACAGAAATAATGTTCTGCTGGGGATGGGAAGCGGAAAATTATCACTGTTCGATGGAATAAAACATTATGATTACAATATAAAAGATGACAATTATCTGGAGGAGAACATCCTTTCCGAAGGCATTGTTCTTGGTGATACTGCCTATGCTTTTTCAACACTTGAAGGAGGAGCAATAGTTGTCAACAAACTTAGCGGAAGAGTAATTTTCAGAATAAACAGTCAAAGTGAACTCCCCGATGATGAGGTTTTTGCTATAGGATTTGACAAGTCCGGAGGACTTTGGCTATCCCATCAATATGGTCTTACAAGAGCAGATCTGAATTTGCCTGCATCAAATTATGGTATTTTCCCCGGTCTACAGGGGAATCTTTCTAATGTACTTACATATAATAATGAACTATATGTAGCTACAAGCAAGGGAGTTTATTATCTCAGTGAAGTGAAAAACTATACTGAAGTTGAAGTGCTTATTAAAAAAGAGCAGCCCATTCCAAAGATTGATACAAAAATTATTGCTAAAACCAGAAAGGATGCCCAGCAGGAAAGAAGAAGCATTTTTTCAAGGATTCTGGGCCGGCAACGAGATGATGATGAAGCTGAAAAAACACCTGCAATTACTGAAGAAAAGCCTGAGGTGCAATATGCATTGAAGACAATAAGTCAGCTTAAATCAATTGATTATATATACAAAAATGTTGAGGGGCTGAGTGAAAAATGTCGTCAGCTTGTTTCAACGCCCTACGGCATACTGGCTGCTACTAACAAGGGACTATATAGCATCAAAGACCATAAAGCATTTCTGATAACTCAGAACAGATATATTAACTTCATATCATGGCTGCCTGTCGGAAACAGATACTGGATCGGTTGTGATAATGGCTATTTCGCAGTTAGTTATCTGAACGGTAAATGGATAACTGAAATGCCCGACCAGGAATTTTATCATCCTGTTTATTCAATATTTCAGAAAGATAGCAGAACTCTATGGCTTGGAATAGATAATGCTGCTTATAAGGCTAATTTGCAAGACAACAGTAATAATGTCACTTATATACCCTATTCACTGCCAAATGATTTTCCCGAGCGCTATATGCTGGATCTTATAAATGACACTATATTCATTTTTTCAGAAGCAGATATAAATTATTACAATGCTTCCTCAGACAGGTTTGAAACCTTTTCCCAGGGCTCTTCGGAAAATCTGGAGGTCATTTCCCCCCTGTCAAACCATAGGTTTTTCAAACATGGGAGGGAATGGAAATCATTCAATACGGAACAGACTGTTGATGATAAGGAATTGTCGTTGCTCAAGATTTTTGACGATGTTGTATCAATAACCGTTGAGCCGGAAAACCTGTGGATTATTGACGGTAAAAACAAACTCTATGGTATAGACCGCAAGCGTTATATGGGCATGAATCCTTCAGTCAATGTATTCATTAAAAGCATTTCAAGCGGAAAAGGAATGAAATTTGCCCTTAATGAAGTAAACCTGGAGAGAGGGGATAATACTATAAATTTCAATATTATAGCGCCGGGTTACCTTAAGCAGAATACTACCCAGTACCAGTATATTATAAATAAGGTCATGGATGACTGGTCACCCTGGTCTGAAAGAACCACGTATGACAGAACAATTTCAAAACCCGGTGAGTATACTCTGCAGGTGAGAGCCAGGGATCTCTGGGGTAATATCTCTGAACCAAATTCTGTGAAATTCACTATAAAGCCCCCCCTGACAAAGACCCTGGGTTTTTATGTGCTGTCAGGTCTCTTACTTCTGTCTCTTGTTGTATTTATTATAAAGTACAGGGAAAGGCAATTTGTCATGAAGAATAAACTGCTCGAAGATAAAGTCAGGGAAAGGACATTTGAGATCGAATCCCAGAAGCAGGAGATTACATCGAGCATTGAGTATGCCGGAAGAATTCAGATGGCAATGCTGCCGGAAGAAGATCATTTCAAAGAAGCGTTTTCGGATTATTTCATAATTTTCAAACCACGGGATATTGTAAGCGGAGACTTTTACTGGATTGGAGAGGACAGCAAATCAATCTTTTTCACTGTAGCTGATTGTACCGGGCATGGTGTGCCCGGAGCATTCATGAGCACAATGGGGATGTCGACACTTAATGAGATTATTGCCAATAATGGAAATCTCGCAGCAAATGAGGTGCTTAATCTCCTGAGGAAGAAAACCATGACAGCCCTTCACCAGAAAGGTAAAATCGGTGAGGCTGCCGATGGAATGGATATTGCTTTCTGTGTTCTGGATAAGAACAGGACAAAACTGCAGTATTCAGGAGCTTTTAATCCTCTTTTTCTTTTTCAGGGAGGGGAGTTGAAGGAATACAAGGCCGACAGAATGCCCATAGGGATACATTATGGCAAAGAGATACCCTTCACAAATCATGTCATTAAGGTGGCAAGGGGAGATACTTTGTATATCTTCTCTGACGGTTATACTTCGCAGTTCGGTGGCCCGGAAGGTGGCAAATTCAAAAAACAAAACCTGAGGAAACTGCTTTCCGAAATCTACTACAGGCCCATGATAGAACAGCAGAATATCCTTCTGAATGAATTTGAAAGATGGAAGGGAACAGCCGATCAGGTGGATGATGTTGCGATATTAGGAATACGGATATGATCTGACAGACTGTTTATTCAAGCATGTGATAAATGCCCGGAAATTCCGGGCATTCTCAAAACAAAAATCATTCCTCCAAATGCGGATATTATGTTACATAACATGTTTGTAATCCGTGTTCTTCGTGATGAAAAATGGATTATTTCAGCTTCATGTCATTTATTATCCCTTCAATTCTTTCGTCGAGAAGCTTCATTGTATCATCATAAGCAGATGCCGATTCAAGTTTTGTATTTACACTGAAATAGAATTTGATCTTCGGTTCAGTGCCGGAAGGCCTTATAGATATCTTGCTGCCGTCTTCAAGGAAAAACTGAAGGACATTTGATTTTTGCAGCTTGATCCCGGTCTTTTCACCTGTAAGGCAATCAGTTGTTGTCAGTGTCTCATAATCGCTGATCCTGAGTACATTGTTATTGTTAATCTTTTTGGGCGGATTACTTCTGTAGTTTCTCATCATTTCCTTTATCTCATTTGCTCCTTTCGCACCCTTACGTACGATATTTACCAGTTTTTCATTATAGAGGCCAAACTCAAGATAAATATCGATAAGTATGTCGAATAATGTTTTTCCCCTGCTCTTCGCCCATGCAGCGGCTTCTGCAACAAGCGCACATGAAGCAACTGCATCTTTATCTCTTACATAATCACCCGGGAGAAAACCGTAGCTCTCTTCACCTCCTCCAATGAATTTTTTCTTTCCTTCAAGCATTCTTATCAGCTCGGCAAAGAATTTAAATCCAGTGAGAAGATTGAAGCATTCAACATTGTATTTCTCAGCTATTTTGTCAAGAAGGTCAGTTGTGACTATTGTCTTTAGAATATATTCATTGCCGAGATATTTATTTTTCTCTTTGTACTGTGAGAGAATATAGTAAATAAGCAAAACACAAGTCTGATTTCCGTTCAGCATAATAAAATCACCTTCCTTGTTCTTTACAGCAATTCCCAGCCTGTCAGCATCCGGGTCTGTTGCCATTACTATGTCTGATCCGTTCCTTATAGCAGTTTCTATTGCAAGTTTCAGTGCTTCAGGGTCTTCAGGATTTGGCGATTTGACAGTCGGGAAATTGCCATCGGGTTGTTCCTGTTCTGCAACGGTTATAATATTTCTGAACCCGAATAATCTCAGGGCAGGAGGGACAAGCTTTATTCCCGTACCATGAATAGGTGTATATACAATACCGAGATCGGAATGTTTCCTGATCAGTTCAGGATTAATGCTTATTGTAAGCATTTCTTTAAGGAATGCGTCATCTGTTTCTTTTCCGAGCATCCTTACTTTGGATTTGTCGCCTTTGAATTTTATATCATTGACAGATTTTATCTTACGGACTTCCTCAATAATTGCCTCATCATGTGGCGCAACAACCTGTCCGCCATCATTCCAGTAGACTTTGTATCCGTTGTATTCAGGCGGGTTATGTGAAGCAGTTATAACTACCCCACTATGGCATTTATAATGTCTTATTGCAAATGAAAGTTCCGGTGTAGGCCTTAGTGATTCAAAAAGGTAGACATCGAATCCGTTAGCAGTGAATATGTCAGTAGTTGTTTCGGCAAAGTAATGGCTGTTATTACGGCAATCATATGCGATCGCAACCCTTATGCCTTTGTTGCCAAACTGCTTTATTATATAGTTTGCAAGACCCTGCGTGGCCATTCCCAGGGTGTAGATGTTCATCCTGTTGGTCCCGGCACCCATGATTCCTCGCAGACCACCAGTGCCGAATTCCAGATCCTGATAGAACGCATCAATAAGTTTCTTTTCATCATTATCGAGCATTTCACGGACTTCTTTTCGTGTCTCTTCGTTGAACTCTTCTCCCAACCAGGTGCTGGCTTTCTTTTTAATATTGTTTAATGATAACATATGAGATAGTTTTTACATTAATTTAATACAATTTTTAAGACTTGATCTCCAGTGAGGTATCTCAATGGAGTATGTTTCTTTTATTTTACTTTTATCAAGAACAGAGTAAAATGGTCTTTTGGCTGCAGAAGGAAAGTCTTTGCTCCGGATCGGAACTATTTTGCATGATATACCGGCTTCGTTTACAATAGCTTCTGCAAAATCATACCAGCTACAGACACCTTCATTTGAGTAATGATAGATCCCCGGATTAAAAGTAAGCTTATTTCTTATTACAAGTGCAATTATGTTTATGATGCTTGATGCCAGATCACCGGCATAAGTCGGAGAGCCGATTTGATCAAAGACTACTTTGAGCATGTCTTTTTCCCTGGCTTTTGTTATTATGGTTTTGGTAAAATTGCTGCCGAAAGATGAATAGAGCCATGCAGTCCTGATAATCATGCTTCTGTTGTGGGTAAGGGCAGCCAGTTCACCTTCATGTTTCGACTTTCCGTAACTTGTTACAGGATTTGCCCTGGAATTCTCATCATACGGAACATTTGAATTACCGTCAAAAACATAATCGGTTGAGATGTGTATGAATTTACATTCTGATCCTGCCAGGGAATCAGCAATATTCCTGACAGCCCCTGCATTTATGAGCATAGCTTTATCAGCTTCACTTTCAGCTTTATCTACCAGGTTATATGCGGCACAGTTAATTATCCAGTCAGGTCTGATCTGTTGAATGTAATCAAATGTCTTCTGCCTGTCTGTAATATCAAGGGTGTCGATATCGGTGAAGATGAAATCATAGCCCATGTACTTTCTGGAAACTTCATTTATCTCGCTGCCCAGCTGTCCTTTTGCTCCGGTTATAAGTATGACTGCCACTGCTGTTAAGTTTATTTCAGAAATTATTATCGGCTTTGCTAAAAAGCGGGTTGATCATATCTTTCTCACTTATTATTCTGGGAGCGTCTTCAAGTCTCCAGTCAATGTTAAGTGCGGGATCGCTCAGCAATATGCCTCTTTCAGATGCCTTGTTATAAAAATTATCTACCTTATATTGTATCACAGTCCTGTCGGCAAGTACGGAAAACCCATGTGCAAATCCTTTTGGGATCAATAGCTGGATTTTATTTTCCGAATCCAGTTCAATGCCAAACCATTTCCCATAAGTTTTAGAGTCTTTTCGAATATCGAGGGAAACATCAAAAATCTTTCCGGAAACAACTCTTATAAGCTTTGCCTGATCATAGGGTCTGAGCTGGTAATGAAGTCCTCTTATCACACCTTTGCTCGACATTGATTCGTTATCCTGAACAGGCGAAAAAGAGATGCCTGCATCCCGGAAACTCTTTATACTGAAGCTTTCAAAGAAATAGCCCCGGCTGTCGACATATACCGACGGCTTTATGATCGCGAGTCCTTTAAATCCTGTTTCAATAATCTCCATAGTAATTCTTATTTGAACCCTTCTTAAACACTTATTTCTTCTGAAGCTATTCTCAAGAGGTATTTGCCATATTGGCTATTACTTACCGGTTCAGCCAGGGCAATCAGTTGTTCTTTATTGATGAAGCCACGTTTATATGCTATTTCTTCAATACAAGATGCCTTCAAACTCTGTCTTTGCTCGAGTGTAGCTATAAAATTGGCAGCCTGTAAAA
The DNA here is from genome assembly GCA_035414025.1 of Bacteroidales bacterium. Lineage (GTDB taxonomy): Bacteria > Bacteroidota > Bacteroidia > Bacteroidales > VadinHA17 > LD21. Next base: position 27,691 of record DAONXX010000020.1, read on the forward strand.
GACTCTCATAGGTGCCTGTGTCAAGCCAGGCCATCCCGCGTCCCATCTCTTTTATTTGGAGGCTTCCCTCTTCAAGGTACAGCCTGTTAAGGTCAGTGATCTCCAGCTCGCCTCTTTTCGATGGCTTAAGCTGTGCAGCTTTTTGAACGACAGTGTTATCGTAGAAATATAAGCCTGTAACAGCGTAATTAGAGCGAGGTTTTTTGGGTTTTTCCTCTATTGAGATGGCTTTCATGTTCTTATCAAACTCAACAACCCCGTATCTTTCAGGATCGGTTACATAATAGCCAAAAATGCATGCTCCCTTCTTCAGCCTGGCTGTACTCCGAAGTGTGTCTCCGAAGCCATGGCCGTAAAAGATATTATCGCCAAGTATCATACAGACAGTGTCAGAACCTATAAAATCAGCTCCCAGAATGAAAGCCTGGGCAAGACCTTCAGGTTTTGTTTGTTCAATATAGCTGAAACTTAGTCCTAATGAGTGTCCATCTCCAAGGAGTGCCTTGAAACCGGGAAGATCGCGCGGAGTCGATATAATAAGGATGTCACGGATATCTGCCAGCATGAGTACCGATAGCGGGTAGTATATCATCGGTTTATCATACACCGGCAACATCTGCTTCGAGATGGTACTTGTTATCGGGTAAAGTCTTGTACCCATTCCGCCTGCCAGAATAATGCCTTTCATTTATATTGAATTTAAGTTTTATCAGTCATTTTTTTACTGTCATACAAGTTGTTCAAGTCGTTTAAGATCCCGAGTCGCTTTGCTCTCGGGACCATGTCTCCTCCTTCCGTCGGATACGTATCCTGCACGACTTGCACGACTTGCACGACCTGCAAGACCTGCACGACTTGCACGACCTGCACGACCTATTAAGCTACCCTCTTCCAATCCCAAAATATACGAAGCCTCTTTTTTTAAGCTCTGCCGGATCATAAATATTCCTGCCATCAAAGATTACTTTAGCATTCATAAGATTAGCTATGGTGTTGAAGTTAGGAAGACGGAATTCAGACCATTCAGTCATCAGCGCCATAGCATCTGCACCCCTTAATGCCTCATACTGATCAGATGCATAGATTATCCGATTGCCCAGCCTTTTCTTTGTCTCTGCCATTGCGGCAGGATCGTAGGCTTTAACAACAGCACCATTTTCAAGAAGTTTCTCGATCAGGTAAATGGATGGAGATTCTCTTATGTCGTTAGTTCTAGGCTTAAAAGACAATCCCCATATCCCAAACACCCTGTCCTTTAGTTTGTTATTGAAAAAAGCAGATATCTTATTGAATATCACATTCTTTTGATATTCATTAGCTTTTTCGACGGCTTTGATTACATTTAGCTCGTAGCCATTCTCATGAGCAGTTTTGATAATTGCCTTTACATCTTTTGGGAAGCATGATCCGCCATATCCTGGTCCTGGATACAGGAATTTATTACCTATCCTTGAGTCGCTTCCAATCCCTTTTCTGACATTGTTTATATCCGCTCCCAGGAGATCGCACAGATTAGCAATCTCATTGATAAAGCTGATGCGTGTTGCGAGCATTGCGTTTGCGGCATATTTAGTGATCTCAGCGGAAGCAATATCCATGAAGTAGATCGGATGATTATTAAGAACAAAAGTCATGTAAAGCTTTTTCATTATTTTCCCGGTCTTTTCATTATCTACCCCTATTACTATCCTTTCAGGTCTCTGGAAATCCTCAATAGCAGCACCCTCTTTCAGAAATTCCGGGTTTGAAGCCATGTCGAATGACACATCTGCCTTTCTTCTGTCAAGCTCTTCCTGGATAACCTTTCTTGCTTTTTTAGATGTACCGACAGGAACTGTGCTTTTGATAACTATTACAATATCGTCAGTCATGGATCTGCCAATTTCCCTTGCTGCTGACAGTACATTAGTGAGATCGGCACTTCCATCACTTTCTGAAGGAGTTCCGACAGCTATGAAAACAATTTCGGCATCTTTGATGCCTTCAGCTATGTCTGAAGAGAAAAAAAGTCTTTTTTTTCCGAAATTGCTTTTTATCATACTCTCAAGGCCCGGTTCATAGATAGGTATTACTCCGTTCTTCAGCTGCCTTATCTTCTCCTTGTCATTATCAATGCAAGTAACGGTCACTCCGCTATCGGCAAAACACGTTCCTGTTACCAGTCCTACATATCCGGTGCCTATTACGGCTATTTTCATTTATTGAAAATGTTTCAGGTAATTTTAACAATCATCATATGCAAAGATAATAGTTCACCCGAGATTGTAAAACAAGCAAAGATGACTGAAAATCTTATATTTATTGTATCAAATTTCAAATATATAATCTATCTTTGC
>DAONXX010000021.1:0-28659 GCA_035414025.1 Bacteroidales bacterium
TTTTTTCTCTGTGGAAAGCAGTTGGGCAAGCCATTCCTTGACTATTGTTTTTCCAGCGCTACCCGTAACAGCCATTACAGGGGATTTGAAAGATTTTCTCACTTCAGCAGCAAGAAGCTGAAGGGCTTTAACAGTGTTTTCTGTAACAATAAAAACAGCTCCATCATAAGCTTCAGGATCAGTGGGCATTCTCCCGACAATAAAACACCTTATTCCTCTTTTGTAAAGAGAACTTATAAAAAAATGGCCATCATGATTCTGTCCAATTATCGCTATGAAAGCCAGTCCTTCATCCAGACTGAAGTGCCTGCTGTCAGTTATGAACTCTGTGATAACAACATCCGGATCTCCGTAAAGAATTCCTTTTGTGATCCTTGCAATATCTGATGTTTTGAATTTCAATTTATTTATAGTTATTTCTTTCCCGTAGCCTTATTATAACAGAATCGGCAAAGCGGTTCGTATTTATCCTTTTCACCAAGAACAACAACCTGCTCCTCAGCAGATTTCCTGAAAGAATGCCGGGCAAGATTTCCGCATCTTACGCATATAGCATGAACTTTGGTTACATATTCTGCAATTGAGAGCAGAGCAGGCATAGGACCAAAAGGTTTTCCCATAAAATCCATATCAAGACCGGCAACAATCACCCTTATGCCTTTATCTGCAAGCTCATTGCAAACATCAACAATAGCTGCATCAAAGAACTGGGCCTCATCTATTCCTACAACATCCACATCCCCTGTGAGAAGGATAATTGATGAAGAATTGTCAACAGGAGTTGAAACTATCGATTTATCATCATGAGACACCAGCCTCATCTCGGAATATCTCCTGTCTACAGAGGGTTTGAATATTTCAACCTTCTGTCCCGCAAACTGAGCCCTTCGTAATCTTCTTATAAGCTCTTCGGTCTTCCCCGAGAACATTGATCCCGTTATAACTTCAACAGATCCTCTCTTTCCTGCAGCTCCAACCGAATTCTCCAGAAACTCCATCTTTAATTAATTTGCTTTATATGTACCAATTATAAATAGTTCCGTTAGAGTTGTGGAATAATACTTAATTTTGCAAAATAAGGAAATTGCTTTGTTTAATAAACATTAAAACGTATGGATTTCAATGCAACAGTTGATTTAATTATCAAGGAACTTCACGAGGCACATGATATAATTGATGATTTAAGGAACTATCCCGGTGTTCCGGTAATCCAGGTAGAGATGGCAAAATTGAAATGCAAAAGTGCTGCCGAAATAATTGCTCTTTTAAAGAATGTGCAGAACGGAACGGCAATTAAGCCTGCCACAGCAGCAGCAGCACAAAAGACTGAAAATGAGACTAAAGCCAAGACTGAGCCTAAAACTGAACCTGGGTTTAAGGCTGAACCTTTGCAACCCGAGATCGAGATACTGGAAGACACTCCTCCTGAAAAACCGGCAATTGCTAAAAAGGAAATCGTAGCGGAAAGTCCGGTAATCACTGTTAAAAATGAAGAACCTCATGTAACAAAAAAGAAGAGTGATGCACGGACAATAATTGCTGATACATTTTCAGACCGGCCGGGATGCCTGAATGAACAGTTAACAAGTTCCAGGGAAGACGAGAATCTTTCCGAGATCAAAAAGATAAAGCCCATAACAAATCTGTCAGATGCCGTAGGAGTTAATGACAGATTTCTCTTCATCAGAGAAATATTCAACGGGGATCCTAAATTATTTGAGCAGGCAATCAAAAGACTTGATAATGCAGCTGATCTTTCCGATGCGAAAAAAATTTTAAATGATTATACCAGTGAAAGCACTGACAATACAGTTTTGAAACAACTCCTGGAACTCATAAAACGAAAATTTCCCATAAATGAGTAAATTATTCCTCGTACCCACTCCTTTGGGCAATCTTAAGGATATTACTTACCGTGCTGTAGAAATACTTGGCAGTGTTGACCTTATCCTGGCTGAAGATACACGTCAGGCCATCAAATTACTAAATCATTATCAGATCAGGACTCCGCTGCAATCGCATCATATGTTTAATGAACACAAAAGTCTGAAATCTGTTTGTGCAAAAATACACTCAGGAAAAACTATCGCTCTTATTTCAGATGCAGGAACTCCAGGGATATCAGATCCCGGATTTCTTCTTGTCAGAGAGTGTATTCAGCAAGGAATACCCGTTGAAACACTACCCGGTCCAACAGCACTTATCCCTGCCCTTGTTAATTCAGGGCTTCCCTGTGACCGCTTCTGCTTTGAAGGATTCCTCCCGGTTAAGAAGGGAAGGAATAAAAAACTTACTTCCCTTGAGACAGAAACCCGAACTATTGTGTTTTATGAATCTCCTCACAAACTGGTGAAAACTCTCTCGGAAATGTGCGAACATTTCGGTCCTGACAGAAAGGCTTCAGTCTCAAGGGAGCTTACAAAAATCTTTGAGGAAACCGTAAGAGGCACTCTCTCCACTATCCTTGACCACTTCACAAACAAAGCTCCTAAAGGAGAAATAGTAATTGTCGTTGATGGTAAAAAGGAATAGTAATCTCAAGCATTCTTAATTCCGTATTTACCCAAACTAAGACAACCTATCTCAAATCCTACATAAAAGGAGGCTCGTTTTGAAAATCAACCTCATAATCGAATTCATTACCCATGTTCCTTAGCTTGTCATGATTCATCTTGGAGCCGAGCGTAATGCTTGGAGCGAACCCTGGTTCAGGCAAATTATCAATGTCAAATTCATCTAAATCAACAAACTGGGCTCTTTCCTCCCGGAATCTCAGCCTGACGTCATCAACGGGTCCGTTTCTGTTCTTGGCAAGGATTATTTCAGCTATGCCTTTTGTTGAAGACCCGTCTTCGAAAGTAAGGATCCCGAATTTTTCCTGACGATGTATGAAGACTACCATATCTGCATCCTGCTCTATAGCACCTGATTCACGAAGGTCAGACAGGAGAGGTCTTTTGGTTCCACCTCTCATTTCAACCGATCTATTCAACTGGGAAAGCGCTATTATCGGAACATTAAGTTCCTTTGCTATGCTCTTGAGGGAGCGGGAAATATTGCTTACTTCCTGCTCGCGGCTTCCGGCATTATCAGGACCTGACATAAGCTGTAGGTAGTCCACTATAACCACATCGAGCTTTCGCTGGGCCATAAGCCGGCGACATTTTGCCCTGAGTTCAAAGATTGAAATTGCCGGAGTGTCGTCAATAAATATCGGAGCCTGTACAAGCTTCTTTATCCTTGTGTCAAGCTGTTTCCATTCCTCTTCTGAAAGCCGTCCGTTCCTTATCTTTTCACCCGGTATGTCGGTTTCGGCTATTATCAGTCTGTTAACAAGCTGCATTGATGACATCTCACACGAAAAGATTGCGACATTCTTGCCATGATCAACTGCCATGTTCCTGGCCATAGATAGTGCAAGAGCCGTCTTGCCCATTGAAGGCCTGGCGGCAATTATTATAAGCTCAGATTTCTGCCATCCGGAAGTCAGTCTGTCAAGCTTTGTAAAACCTGAAGGAATACCTACAAGAGCATCCTCCCTCTTACCAGCCGCCTCTATCTCCTTTATCGCTTCCTTGATTACTATATTGATGGGAGCAACTTCCTTCTTAATGTTACCCTCAGCTATCTGGAACAATTCATTTTCAGAGTAATCAAGCAGATCAGTTACATCCCATGTATCGTCAAATGCACGAGCCTGTATCTCCGTCGACACCCTGATTAGCTCCCGCTGAATATATTTCTGCGCTACTATCCTTGCATGATAATCAACATTTGCTGCGGAAACAACCTTAGAGGTAAGCTGGGTTAAATATACAGGTCCTCCTACACTATCAAGCTCATTATGAGCCTTTAGCTCCTCAGTTACTGTATAAAGATCCACAGGGAATTCCCTGGCTGACAGATCAGATATAGCTTTAAAGATCTTGCTGTGCGCTTCCTTATAGAAACTTTCCGGTTTGAGTATGTCAAGTATTGCAATAACGGCTTCTTTCTCAAGCATAATAGCTCCCAGTACCGCCTCTTCCATATCAATAGCCTGCGGAGGCACCCTTCCAAAATCAGGTAAAGCAACAACTGCTGGCCTACCTGGTTTAGTTTGTCTTGTCATTAATATTATATTATTGATTTATAGTTAATTACAAAATATTTTCGGAATTCTTCCCAATAGTCCCAAAGGTATGAATAAGCATACTTCACTAAAAGCAGAAGCAAGTTTATTATTACAAACATATTTATGTTAAAAACTTGTTGAAAAGCTAATATTCACATTATTTTATTCTAATTCAAAAGCTAATGGTATTTTTGCAGTAAATCACTGCCGATGATCACGTTTCCAAAAGCAAAAATAAATCTTGGTCTCAGGGTGATCCGTAAACGTCCCGATGGCTTTCATGACATCGAGACGGTATTTTACCCTCTTGATTTCTGTGATGCGCTGGAGTTCGTTGTTGGGCCAAAAGACAGTACGGAGGATACTATTGTCGTAACAGGATACAATATAAATACAAAACCTGAAAATAACCTTGTTATAAAGGCCTTAAGGACACTCAGGCAACACTACTCCCTCCCCTTTTTCAGAATACATCTGCATAAGGCAATCCCAAGCGGTGCAGGACTGGGTGGAGGGTCATCAGATGCGGTTTACATAATGAAAACAATAAACAAGTATTTCAACCTTTCAATTGATGATGAAATGCTTAATCACCTGGCACTGGAGCTGGGCAGCGATTGTCCCTTTTTTATCAATCCGCAGCCTTCTCTTGCAAGGGGCAGGGGTGAGATTCTGAAACCCCTTGATCCTTTTCTCTCTGGCTACAGGATTGTTCTCTTAAACCCGCAGATCAGGATAAGCACAAGAGAAGCCTACCTTAATACTAAACTATCAGATACTTCAGAAGGTCTTGAAAAATTGATAAAGCAGGACCCGACAACATGGAAAGAGGGCCTTGTGAACGACTTTGAGGATTTTGCCTTCAGAGTATACCCTCAACTTCTGGAATATAAAAAATCACTTTACAGGGCAGAAGCTATGTATGCCTCGATGTCGGGCAGCGGTTCCAGTATTTATGGAATCTTTAAGGAAAAACCGGAAATCCCTGCAGAAATAAAAGAGTTTATCATCTATGAAGGTGTATTATGAATCTGCTCCATTTCAAGAAGCAGTGTGCCTTTTGTCACTTTATCGCCCTGGCATACACATATCTTTTTAATAATGCCTCTATGCATCGACTTAAGGTAGTTCTGCATTTTCATGGCTTCAAGTATCATCAGGTCGTCTCCCTTGCTTACTTCCTGACCTTCCCTGACAAATATATCCAGCACAGTACCTGAGATAAAGCTCAATATCTTTGAAGAATCGGGTGCCTTATAAGCTGCCCTGTTCCTGAATTTCGGACTCAGCCGGGTCTTATATAAAGTAAAATCTATGTTAAGTGATTCAAGTTCTGGTTCCTGTTTCATTTCAAAATAATTGCTTGTTTCAGTAAATCAGAAAGGAGGAAGTCCGTGTTTTTTGGCAGGCACCTGGATCATCTTGTTTTCCGTAACGGCAAGCGAATGAAGAAGGGATCTTCTTGTTTCCAGAGGTTCTATTATGGCATCCACATAACCCTTTGAGGCAGCAACATAAGGATTGGCAAACATCCTTTTATACTCCTCTATTTTCTGCTTTCTTGTTCCCTCCGGATCATCCGAAGACATGATCTCTTTTCTGAAAATAATATTTGCTGCGCCCTCCGGCCCCATAACAGCTATCTCGGCAGTGGGCCATGCAAAAACAAAATCTGCTCCCAGATGTCTTGAAGACATTGCAATATAGCCGCCCCCATAAGCCTTTCTCAGTATTACTGTTATCTTGGGAACAGTTGCTTCACTATATGCATAAAGCACCTTTGCTCCATGCCTTATAATGCCCGCATGTTCCTGATCAATTCCCGGAAGATAACCCGGAATGTCAACGAAACTGATTATCGGTATGTTAAAAGCGTCACAATATCTTATAAATCCTGCAGCCTTGTCGGAGGAATCAACATCCAGCACACCGGCCATTTCAAGAGGTTGATTAGCAACAAACCCTGCAGTCCTGCCTCCTATCCTTCCAAAACCGATAACAATATTCCGTGCATAATTTTCCATTACTTCAAAAAAATCAGACCTGTCGAGCACTGATTTTATAATGTCTTTGACATCATAAGGGAGCGTAGGGTCCTCAGGCACTATCTTCTCAATATCATAAGCCGGATCAGGCTCTGCCGGCTCTGCATTTTTCGCTTTTTGTCCGTTATGCCATGGAATTAAGGAAATAAGCTTCCTGATCTGAGAAAAGCATTCTTCCTCACTTGAGGAAAAAAAATGTGCGTTTCCGGTTATTTCGCTGTGTACCCTGGCCCCTCCGAGATACTCCATTGATATCTCTTCGCCCAAAACAGCCTTAATGACCTCCGGACCCGTAATGAACATCTTTGATATATTATCAACTACAAATACAAAATCAGTAAGAGCAGGTGAATAAACAGCCCCTCCGGCGCATGGGCCAAGTATCACAGATATCTGGGGTATGACTCCGCTTAACAGAGTATTCCTGAAAAATATCTCGCCGTATCCGGCAAGGGCATTGACCCCTTCCTGGATCCTGGCCCCTCCCGAATCGTTGATGCCTATAAGCGGCATCTTCATTTTAAGGGCGTGATCCATTATCTTTGTGATTTTTCTTGCATGCATAAGACCCAGAGAGCCTCCGGCAACTGTGAAATCCTGGGCAAAGATCGCTACAGGAGCTCCGAAAACAGTTCCTGTCCCGATAATGACCCCGTCGCCAGGAAGGATCTTTTTATCCATTCCGAAATCACGGGCATCATGTTCCACAAAAAGATCATACTCACTGAATGAACCTTCATCGAGAAGTGCCATTATCCTCTCCCGCGCAGTGCGTTTACCAAGAGCTTTCTGTTTTTCATTAGCCTGTTCTCCACCACCCTGAAGAAGCTTTTCCTTCCTTTCTCGAAGTTCTTTTATCTTACTTTTTTGCACCATTTATTTTTATCAATGAATAGTTTTTAATGTCAGGAAATATGCAATGTTATAAAAACCGGAGAAACAGAGCAATTATTTCGGAGCCAGTTTATAAAGTACAAGAGCAATTACAAGATATGACATATTAGGTATCCACATCGCCAACATAGGGCTGAGATTTCCCTTCAATGAGAACTGTGAAGTGAACTGCTGAAAAAGGATATATGAAAAGCTCAGAGCAAGACCTATTCCGATATTCATTCCAATACCTCCCCGTACCTTTCTTGATGAGAGCGAGACCCCGATAAGTGTCAGTATGAACACTGAAAACGGACTTGCAAATCGCCTGTGCTTCTCCACAAGAAAAAGCTTAAGCTCATCTGAGCCCTGAAGCTTAAGCAGATCAATATAGTCGTTAAGTTCGTGGTAAGTCATCGTCTCAACAATGCTCGGATCTTTCGAAAAATCCATTGGTGTTACGGTAAGCGTAGTATCTATCCTTTCACCCCTGGTGATTATTTCACCACTATCAGTTATCTCCCTGTGTACATAATTTATAGCTGTCCATTTACGAGAAGCGGTATCCCAGTTAACTGTGGGCGATGACAATTTTGACATAAGTTTCCCTCCGTCATCAAATTTTTCAATTGTAAAATTTCGTCCTCTCTGATATAGGGGACTGAAAGATTCAATATAAACATATACGTTCTTAAATGCCTGTCTGTGTATGTTATCAACACTCGACCGCCTGGCTCTCGATCTGTAATATTTATCCTCAAAATCAAGTCTTTTCAGGTTGGACTCCGGTATTATGAAGTTTGTCAGGTAAAAAATAATCAATCCAATCAGAAGGGCAGTCAGGAAATAGGGCCACATCATCCGGCGAAAGCTCATGCCACTATTAAGTATAGCTATTATTTCCGTGTTTGCTGCCATCCGTGATGTAAAGAAGATCACCGAAATAAAAACAAACAACGGAGCAAAGAGGGTGGCGAAATAAGGAATAAAGTTAGGATAATAATCAAATACTATTGCCTGCCATGGAGCGGCTTTCTCCATAAAATTGTCAATCTTTTCAGTAAAGTCGAAAACAACTGCAATGGTAATTATCAGAAGAAGGCAGAAAAAGAAGGTGCCCAGGAATTTCCTGATAATATAATAATCAATTATTTTAGGCTTCAGCGATCTTATAACCGAACTGAAAGTTTTTTTACCATCTCTTCCTTCCATACTTTAAATTTTCCTTCTTCGATCTTTTTCCGGGCTTCACCAACAAGTTTCAGATAAAACGCAAGATTATGCAGACTTGATATCTGCGAACCAAGTATTTCTCCCGAAATTATAAGGTGGCGAAGATAAGCTTTTGAATATTTTGTACTTACCTCCGATTGTCCTTCCGGATCGATAACAGTGAAGTCATCTGCCCATTTCCTGTTCTTTATATTTATTGTTCCTTCGGAGGTAAACAACATACCATTCCGGCCGTTCCTTGTAGGCATTACACAGTCAAACATATCAATGCCCCGGTCTATCGCTTCAAGTATATTAACGGGAGTTCCTACTCCCATCAAATACCTTGGCTTATCCTGCGGCAGTATGCCTGTTACTATTTCAACAGCCCTGTACATCTCTTCTGCCGGCTCTCCGACAGATAATCCTCCTATAGCATAGCCGGCCATATCCGTCGAGGCAATTTTTTCAGCCGACATCTTCCTCAGATCATCGAATGTTGAGCCCTGGACTATCGGGAAAAGAAACTGTTCCTTTTTCCAGACAGGATCGGTTGTTTTGAATCTTTTAATTGCCCTGTCAAGCCATTGATGAGTAAGGTTAACAGATTTTTCCGCATACCTGTAATCGCATGGAAAAGGAGCGCACTCATCAAGGACCATCATTATATCAGCACCTATAATCCTCTGTATATCAACAACATTTTCAGGAGTAAAGGTGTGTTTTGAACCATCAATATGTGATTTGAAAATAACGCCTTCCTCAGTCAGCTTCCTGTTAGCTGAAAGTGAAAAAACCTGATAGCCGCCACTATCAGTTAAGATGGGACGATCCCATGACATAAAGCTATGAAGGCCTCCTGCCAGTTTTAATATCTCTGTCCCTGGCCTGAGATACAAATGATAGGTATTACCAAGTATTATTTTTGCATCTATATCCTCACAAAGGTCACGCTGAAGTATCCCCTTAACAGTTCCGGCTGTTCCAACCGGCATGAAAATGGGAGTAGGTATATCACCATGAGGCGTTTTAAAAACTCCTGTTCTTGCTTCTGAATCATTATTCCTGCTTTGAACTATAAACATTTTTCAGCCGCTTCAATGGCAGCACAAATGTAAAACATCTGTCCGGCCTTTAGAAATTATATGTCCTTTTTTGTTGAAAACTATCTTTTATCAATCCGAATATCTTAATTAATATTGTTCCGGATTTTTTTAAGTTATAATATGTTACAGGACAATTTGTTTCTGTCTGTTATTCTCCTGGTCTTCGGATCCGCTGCCTTAATACAGATCATTTACTATCTGGTGTTCTATCTGGCCTTCATTCTATATAAGAATAAGCCGGAAAAGCCGGAGGAATTTAAACCGGTTTCTGTAATAATATGCGCCCGCAATGAAGCTGAAAACCTTAAAAAATTCCTGCCCCTGGTGCTTGAACAGGACTATCCTGATTATGAGGTGATTGTTGTAAACGACTGCTCTGAAGACAATACTTATGATATTCTGGGCAACTATCTGCCTTTATACCCTCACCTGAAGATATCAACAGTCAACCGTGATCCAAGATTCACTCATAACAAAAAATTCGCCCAGTTCATTGGCATTAAAGCAGCAACATACGACACGCTGCTGTTCACGGATGCTGATTGTTACCCTGAATCAAAGAACTGGATTAGAAACATGACATGCCATTTCAACGAAAAAACGGAAATTGTTCTTGGATACGGTGGCTATCTTAACAAAAAGGGGCTCCTTAATAAATATATCCGTTTTGATACAGTGATGATTGCAATGAATTATCTTGGAATGGCAATAAGAGGAGTGCCATACATGGGTGTGGGAAGGAACCTGGCTTACAGTAAAGAGCTTTTTTTCAGGAACAAGGGGTTCGGGAAATTCAACCACCTTATGTCAGGCGACGATGATCTCTTTGTTAACTCTAATGCAAACAAAGAAAATACTGTTGTCGAGTTCCGGAAAGACAGTCACACCCGGTCACTTCCACCTTCTTCTTTAAAAGCCTGGTTCAAACAGAAAAAAAGACATCTTACAACTGCTCCATACTACAAACTGAGGGATAAGATCCTGCTTATAACAGAACCTGCATCGAGAGTAATTTTCTATATCACATTTATAATTCTGCTCTCAAATTTGTTTTTATGGCAATATGTTGTCATAGTTTTCAGTCTTAGGCTTTTAACTCAAATAATTATCCTTGTCGCAGCCTGTAAAAAACTTAATGAACCGGAACTTCTGTTTCATTCAATAATTTTTGATATCTTTTCCCCGTTTATTAATGGGACTGTCTATATAAGCAATTTACTAACACGTAGTAGTAAGAACACATGGAAATAAATCAGGGGCTTTCTGAAAAAGCAAAGGCTGATCTGGTGCTTGTTGATGAGGCTAAGAAAGGGAATGAAAAGGCTTATGCCGGTCTTATGAACAGATACAGGGATTCCATCTATTTCATGCTGCTTAAGATGGTGAACAATCCTGCTGATGCTGAAGACCTTACTATAGAGGCTTTTGGAAAGGCATTCAGGAATATCGAAACTTACACTCCCCGTTTTGCTTTCAGCACATGGCTCTTCATGATCGCTACCAATAATTGTATCGATTTTATAAGGAAAAAACAGGCTTCTCCCAACACTGTTGACCAGGGTCAGGATGGCCTTGATCTGCTTACAATAAATATCCAGTCTGATCTGCCGGATCCGGAAGAATCCCTTATCAATAATCAGAAGATAGCAACGCTCAGAAATGTCGTGAATCAGCTCAAATCACCTTACCGGGAAATAATAGAGCTGAGATACTATAAGGAGTTTTCTTATGAAGAGATAGCCACGGAACTTAAGATCCCTATCGGAACAGTCAAGGCACAGCTTTATCGTGCAAAAACCTTGCTCTACAATATTTTCGTCAAAACTGATAACAGGTAATGCCTGAAAGGATTTTCAGATATTTCCCTTCTTTATCAACAGATCAGAAAGAAAAAATCGCAGGCCTGAGATCCGTTTATGAAGAGTGGAACAGCAGGATCAATGTTATTTCAAGAAAAGATATCGAAACTTCTATGTTCATCATGTCCTTCACTCTCTGGCAATAGCCAGAGTAATTTCATTCGTTCCCTCAACGAGAATACTTGATGCAGGCACAGGAGGCGGCTTCCCGGGAATACCTCTTGCAATAATCTTTCCCGCTTCAGATTTCTTCCTTCTCGATTCAATTGAGAAAAAAATCAAGGTTGTAACTGCTGTTGCCGAAACACTCGACATTAAAAATGTCAGAACAATCCGCAGAAGGATTGAGGAGGAAAAAGACAAATACGATTTCGTTGTAAGCAGGGCTGTGACAGCTTATCAAACCTTTGTCAGCATGACACTGAAGAACATATCTCTGCAAGGCAGGAATCAGCTTGCCAATGGAATATTCTATATCAAGGGAGGTGACATTGACAGCGAAACAGGAATCTATCGCGAATCGTTAAGGATATGGGAAATAAAGGATTTTTTTTCAGAAACTTTCTTTGAAACAAAAAAAATTATCTACCTCCCGAAAATTGCAGGAAATAATCATTCCGGCCAAAGGAAAAACAGTTGCTGAAACAAATATTTATCCCTTACTGTTATAATTTCTCAAAAATCATTATCTTTGCATTCTCAAAATAAAAAATGCCCATTATTATATTAAAAAGATAATAAGATGAAAAGGACATTTCAGCCATCAAGAAGGAAAAGAGCCAACAAGCACGGATTCAGGGAAAGAATGTCCACTGCCAGTGGCAGACGGATACTTGCTGCCAGAAGAGCAAAAGGCAGAAAAAAACTAAGTGTTGCTTCGGAACAAAAACCGAAATAATAATCTTTAAGTGAATGATGAATTTACAGGTGCCTTATCAGGGCGCCTTTTTTTGTTAATTTTATTGACAACATGAATGAATTCACAGATCACATAAGCGACAAGAAGATCAGGAAGATAGCAACAAAAATACTTTCTGCTGAAAGAATCGGACCTGAAGAAGGTGTTTTGCTTTATTCCTCATGCGATCTTTCACTTCTGGCATATCTCGCTGATTCAGTTCGTAGAAGGATCAATGGTAATTCCGTTTTTTATAACAGGAATTTTCATGTTGAGCCTACTAACAATTGTGTCTATAACTGCAGGTTCTGCTCATATCATAAACCGGAAGGTGATCCTGAGAGCTGGAATCTTAGTCATGATCAGATCCTTGAAAAAATAAAAAGCTTTGATAATACAGATGTTACGGAGGTACACATAACAGGAGGTGTCCATCCCGACCATGATATTTATTACTACGGTGAACTTATCAAAAAAATCAGGGCATGGAGACCTTCTCTCCATATTAAGGCTTATTCAGCCATCGAACTTGATTATATGATCAGGAAAGCAGGGATCTCAGTTGAAAAAGGACTTGAGTATCTCAAGGATTGCGGTCTCAGATCAATTCCGGGCGGGGGTGCTGAGATATTTGACGAGGAACTCAGACAGATCATCTGTCCTGAAAAAACCTCTTCGCGCATGTGGCTCTCCATTCATGAAATTGCACACATGATGGGGATGCAGTCTAATGCCACTATGCTTTACGGGCATCTTGAGAGTTACTCGCACAGGATAGATCATATGACCCGCTTACGCGATCTGCAGAACAAAACAGGCGGATTCAACGCCTTCATTCCTCTTAAGTATAAAAATGCAAATAACCCGATGGAAGAAATTGGCGAAGTAAGTCTGATGGAGGATCTGAGGAACTATGCAGTATCGAGGATCTATCTCGACAATATTCCACATATCAAAGCCTACTGGCCGATGTCAGGCAGGGAAAATGCCGGACTGAGCCTTCTGTTTGGAGCTGACGACATGGATGGCACTATAGGAGGGACAACCCGTATTTATTCCATGGCCGGGGCGGAAGAAACAAACCCGTCAATGAAAACCGATGAGATTTGCAGGATCATCCGTGAAGCCGGATTTGAACCGGTTGAAAGAGACTCCCTTTACAGAAAAAGATAATACTTTTATCCATACATTTGCGTTATCATTACTAGACTGAATGCTCGTATGAAATTTAAAGAATTCATTTTAAGCAAACTATTCCTGAAACACTTAGGCCTGGCTGCAGCAATATTCATTGGCTTTATTCTTTTGACACTGCTTTGGCTTAATATTTATACAAGACATGGCCAGGCCAGACCGGTTCCTGATTTTTTCGGTCTCACTCTTGATCAGACAGACAGCATTGCCAAAAAAAGCAAGATGCGATATACTATAGTGGATTCAGTTTTTACCGCCAAGGTGGACCGTGGCTGTATAGCGGAACAGAATCCCAAACCGGGTTTCATGGTAAAAAAATGGCGGAACATTTCTCTTATAATAAATGCGTTCAGACCGGAGATGACTGCTATGCCGAATCTTGTCGATCTGCCCCTGAACCAGGCGATGGCCCTGATCCAGAACGCGGGCCTTGAAATGGGTACGTTAAGCTATAAAGCCGACCTGTCAATAAATATGGTTTTGAATCAGAGATTCGGAGGAAGGGAAATTGCAGAGGGCGATTCAATACAAAAGGGCTCTGTTATCGATCTTGTACTGGGGAAAGGCCTCAGCAACCAGAGGACCATTGTACCCGACCTTATGGGACTGACGCTCGACCCCGCAAGAGAAAAGATTCTAAGCAGTTCCCTTAATCTGGGGACCTACATCTACGACAATACAATACTTACGAAAGATGACAGTATTAATGCATTCGTATATAAACAGAATCCTGAATTTAATGAAGAGAGCACACTTCAGCTGGGTTCATCAATATATCTCTGGCTTACAATTGATTCACTTAAATTACCTGTTGACTCCACTATGATAATGCTCTCTGATTCAATTCCTCTCCCGGAAATATACCCAGATGTTTAAAAGGACTTTTCTATATTTGTTTCTCTTTTTTCACTTCCTCAATTACTCATACGGGCAGGAGTTTGTCATAGGTCTTTCCTCTAACCCTCTTCTGCAGAACTCCGTGGAAAACGCTAAAAAATCAGCTTTTGCCGGCGAACTCGAACTGCCGTTTTTTGAGGATTTTTCGGGAACAGATATATTTCCGAACAGTAGCAGATGGACAGATAATTTCGTTTTTATAAATAACACTTATTCCAATTTGCAGCCAAGCACTGGCATTGCAACATTTGATGCGCTTGATAATACCGGCCGTTTGTATGAAAATGCCTCGTATATCGGATTTAAAGCCGATCAGCTTACATCTGTTCCAATAAATCTCAATTACCCGGCAAATCAAAACATCCGCCTGAGTTTTTTCTATCAACCCGGCGGACTGGGCGACATGCCTGAAGAAAAGGACAGTCTTGTCCTCCACTTCTTTGCACCTGAAGAAAATAAATGGTATTCAGTCTGGAAAGCCATTGCCGGTAATCAGACCGATTTTAAAGCTGTAAGCATCGGTATCGATGAATCAAAATTTCTGAAAACAGGTTTCAGATTCAGGTTTATCAACTATGCAAGCCTTAGTGATTATCAGAACTATCCCTCAATGATAGGTAACTGCGATCATTGGAACCTTGATTATATAGTTCTTGACAGGAACCGGAAAGCAACTGATACACTCCTTGCCGATGTAGCTTTCAGGTACCCGCCCCGTTCGCTGCTTCAGACTTACGAGTCAATGCCGTGGAAACAGTTTGAACAGATATCACTCCAGGAAATGGGATCTGTTATTCCCGGCCATTACAGGAACAATGATTCCATAGTACGTAATGTAACCCGGAATTTTGAGATATGGGATGTATATGAAAAGAAAATGGTAAAAGCATTTTCAGCCGGGGCTGTCAATATTGATCCTTTTACAAACGATGACTTTAACGCCGACCTTATCTACTCTTTCAAATCTGAAAACAAAGACTCTGCACTTTTCAAAGTGATAAGCTTTCTGATTACCGACGATTTTGATCCGAAAATAAACGACACTGTTATCTATTACCAGAGGTTCAGCAATTATTTTGCTTTTGATGACGGATCAGCTGAAGCAGGATATGGCATTAACGGACTTGGATCAAATAATGCGATGGTAGCCTACCGTTTCCGTTCATTTATGGAAGATACTCTCCGTGCCATAAGCATTTGCTTTAACGACAGCTATCAGAATGCCAATCTGAGAACATTTGATCTTATGGTGTGGGATGATGCCGGAGGAATACCCGGAACAGTGCTTTGTTCTGTTGAAGGAGTAAGAGTGGAACAGGGCAGTTCACTTAACGGTTTCTATACATATAAGCTCCCTAAGCCTGTAATGGTCGACAATATTTTCTATGTCGGATGGAAACAACGTTCCGAAACTTTTCTGAACGCAGGATTTGATCTGAATACACCTCACGGAGGAAGACAACTTTACTGGATCAATGGAGTCTGGTATCAATCAGGCATGTCCGGAACCCTGATGATAAGACCTGTAATGGGCCCTCCTCTTACAACCGGGATCAGGGATATCAGATATAATGACAGACCAGCCTTACATTTCTGGCCTAATCCCTCCAGAGAATATATTGTTTTTGACCCTGAACAATTACCTGTTGACGGAAGGACCTTCATATCGGTGACAGATATGCAGGGCCGGGAGATTCTGAACACGCCTCTTGCAGATAGAATTGACATTTCCTCACTACATGAAGGGATGTATGTTGTTGTTGCGATCAGGAACGGTCTTCCCGCAGGATACAGCCGTCTTATAAAATTAAAATAACTGTAAGAATGACCGGCGGAAAATTATCCGATCAACAGGAACTTTTCGAACACTACCGGTTCAGGGTGGATCCGGGCCAGTCGTCAATAAGGATAGATAAGTATCTCTTCTCAAGAATGGAAAACACATCCAGGACAAGGATACAAAATGCTGCTGATGCCGGAAATATACTTGTGAACAATAAAACGGTGAAACCAAACTATAAGGTGAAACCTGCAGACATCATCCAGATAGTCCTTCCCAACCCACCAAGAGAAATTGAACTCATACCTGAAGACATTCCAATAAACATCGTTTATGAGGATGATGATGTAGTTGTTGTCAACAAAGAGGCCGGCATGGTAGTTCATCCTGCTTACGGCAACTACAGGGGAACTCTTGTAAATGCCCTTATGTGGCACTTTAAGGATCTCCCCTTGTTCTCTACCGGAGACCTGCGGCCAGGCCTTGTACACAGGATTGATAAGAACACTTCGGGAATACTTGTAATAGCAAAGAATGAGCTGGCCCTTAACCGCTTGTCAAGACAATTCTATGAACGGTCTGCTGATCGTAAATATATAGCAATTGTATGGGGCGTGCCAGATCCCCGGGAAGGAATAATTACCGGTCACGTTGGCAGAAATACAAGGGATCGTAAAATAATGCAGGTCTTCTCCGACGGGAGTCAGGGCAAACCTGCCATATCACACTATCGCGTGATTGAGGACCTTGGTTACATTTCAGTTGTAGAATGCAAACTCGAAACCGGGCGGACGCATCAGATAAGGGTGCATTTCAGCCATATAAAACATCCGGTTTTCAATGATAATGAGTATGGCGGTGACCGGATACTGAAAGGAACTACTTTCTCAAAGTATCAGCAATTTGTAAGAAATTGCTTCAGTATGCTGCCAAGGCAGGCTCTTCATGCAAAGTCACTGGCCTTTGATCACCCGGTTACAGGCAAAAGACTCTTTTTTGAATCCGAACTGCCGGACGATATGCAGTCTGTTATTGACAAATGGAGGGAATACACCGTAAACAGGCAAAGCTGATACTTCCGTTTTACTCATTACCAGCTGCCGGATGCTCCTCCACCGCCAAAGCTTCCTCCTCCGAACCCACCGAATCCGCCACTGTGGCCACCACCTGAAAACCCTCCCCAGCTTCCGCTATGAGAGCTTCTTCCGGAATTCATAGTTGAAAGCAATACCCACAATGGTAAGTCCTTATCGCTTATATGCCTCTGGTTCCCGCCTCCCTTACTTTTTATGAACATCAGAATAATAATGAACATTATGAACACTATAAGCGGAACCAGGGAACTTAAGTCGTCTTTTTTTGACTGGCCGTACTCTTCTGCACTGAACTCACCACTTGCAAGCTTCATCAATATTGTTGTAGCTTTGTCCAGGCCTCCAAAGTAATCGCCCTCCCTGAAAGCAGGTAAAATCTCATAGTCAATTATTTCTGCACAGGTTATGTCAGGAATGGCTCCTTCAAGCCCATACCCCTGTTGAATGGCTACATATCCTTGCGCTGATGCAGTCTTTGGCTTTACAAGTATGAGCATTCCGTTATTCAGCCCCTCCTGCCCTATACCCCAGCTCTGTGCCAACCTTTGTGCATAATCTGCGATATCATATCCTTTCAGATCTTCAACAGTTACTATGGCGATCTGTGTCGAAGTAGAGTCGTTGAAAGCAACAAGTTTATTCTCAAGAGAACTGATCTCCCCACTATTAAGCATTTCTGCAAAATCATTAACAAGCCGCGGAGGATAAGGCTTATCGGGCAGATCCTGAGCATCAACACCTGCCGATAATAAAGGTATTAAAATCAGAATCAGGCGTAAGATGTATATTGATCTATGAAGGATCATCCCATTCCGGCTTTATATGTGTCTTCAAATGATATATCATCAGGTAATTCGTTTATATCTGTTTTCTCACGTGGGAAATACTCTTTAAGTTTTAAACCTGCAATCTGTATTCCCTCTGTAAGGCCATCAGTAAATCTTTCACTGCTAAAATTTTTTTCCACGACAGTCCTTATCTCATCCCAGAAACCATCAGGCACCTTCTCATTTATTCCCCTATCACCAATCACTGCAAACTTCCTGTTAACAAGCGCCATATAGAATAACACTCCATTCCTCTCTTTTGTATGATGCATGCCGATCTTTCTGAAGATCCAGGCAGCCCTGTCAAGTACATCACCCTCTATCCCGGTTTCAATATGCACCCTTATCTCACCCGACGTAGAGTCTTCTGCCTTAATGATAGCCTGCCGGATAAGATCCTGCTGTTCTCTCGTAAAGAAAGTAGAAGCTTTCATCAATACATTAAAAATTAATCAGAATTGTACCTGCGGCGCTACTTCAGCACCTTCCATCGATTCGAAATACGGTTTTTCAACAAAGCCCCTCATCCCTGCAATAATTGATTGAGGGAATTGCTTAATGTATGTATTTAACTCCTTTGCTTTTTCATTGAAATTTCTGCGCTCTACGGAGATCCTGTTCTCTGTTCCCTCAAGTTCAACCTGGAGGTCCCTGAAATTCTGAGTTGCCTTAAGCTCAGGGTATTTTTCAACAACAACCATAAGCCTGGAAAGCGCTGAACTAACTTCACTCTGAACTTCCTGGAACTGCCTCATGTTATCTGCAGTCATATTTGCCGGATCCAGTGTAAGCTGAGTGGCTTTTGCCCTTGCTTCAATAACCCTTGTGAGTGTTTCCTGCTCAAACTGAGCTGCTCCCTTAACTGTGTTAACGAAATTCGGAATAAGGTCAGCCCTGCGCTGATACTGAGTCTCTACATTTCCCCACTGACTTGCAACTCCTTCCTGAAGAGCAACCATACGGTTATTTACCGTGATCCCCCAGGAAATCATGCCAAGAACTATAAGTGCGATAACAATTCCTATAATAATCCATATCAAGCATCCTTTTTTCATTTCATCTGAATTTAAAATTTCATAAAATTAATAATATCCCGGAAATTATGATCTGTTTCTGAATCTGAACAACAACATTTGAGATCTTTGAATTCAATGTAGGTGCGGTGTCAAATGAATTTCCTAAATTTGGGAACTTAATGATACCTGATGAGAACTATTGCTATCGTAGCCGGCGGTGACTCCCCTGAATATGAAGTATCGGTACTTAGTGCCATTGAAGTCAGTAAGGCACTAAGCACAAAATATTTTATATATATCATAATAATCAGAGGATCAGAGTGGTATTGGGAAGATACAAAAGGTCGCTTTCATAAGATTGATAAAAATAATTTCACAGTTGTAGTTGATGATTCCCACATAAGGTTTGATGCCGTATTCATTGCAATACACGGAACTCCCGGCGAAAACGGATTGCTCCAGGGATATTTCGATATGCTAAATATCCCGTATACAAGCTGTGACGCTTTCTGTTCGGCACTGACATTCAATAAACAGGCATGTAAGCTCTTCCTGAAAGAATACAATATAACAATGGCTGATGCAATAATGATAAGGAAGGGTGATAATCCGGATCTGGCCGGAATAGTAGAGCGGCTGGGCCTTCCCTGTTTCGTAAAGCCTACTGACAGCGGTTCAAGCTTCGGTGTGACAAAGGTTAATGCAAAGGAGGAACTGATATCTGCTGTTGAAAAAGCTTTCAAAGAAAGTGATGAAATAATGATTGAAGCATATATAAGAGGAAGAGAGCTGGCATGTGGAGTTGTGAAAACCGGTTCCAGAACTTTCGTATTACCTGTTACCGAGATCATCAGCAAAAATGAATTTTTCGATTACGAAGCAAAATATACACCAGGCAGATCAGAAGAGATCACACCTGCCATGATAAAACCGGAAATATCACATGAAATCCAGAAACTGAGTCTGCAGATATGCGACCTTCTGGGCTGCAAGGGTATTGTGAGGGTCGATTTTATATTAACTAACGAAAAACCGGTTTTCCTTGAGATAAATACTATTCCGGGAATGAGTGCCGAGAGTATAATACCAAAACAAGCAATGGCAGCCGGAATAGAACTTTCAGACCTCTATTCTATTGTAATAGAAGATCTTTTTATATAGCAACATAGCACTGCTCTTATCAATTTGCAGCCTGTTAAACAGCTGCTCCGGCACACTAAATTTTTAAGCCTTTTGCAAAATCATTTATTAATTCTGGCTTTTTTTCAGGGCTGTTGTAGTAGTGAAATACTTGGTTATCATCCCCGGCACTTCCCATTCAGGAAGTTTTCCCCTGTCAAGATATTCAAGGAAGCTTGAGCTTACCTGACCAAAATGCTCTTCGTGTGAGATCCTGTATTCTTGAGGAACATTAATCCTTAGCATATTCTTTCCAACAGGCTCTATTTCAAGAGCTTCATAAGGCATTGAGGCCAGGGCATCTTTCAGCTTCGCCGTAAATTCATTTATGTTTTCACCCCTGATATTCTCAACATAAAGGGTTGGAATGTATTTTTCTTCAGCCCCCTGTTTTATTGTCAGATCACACCTCGAACCGCGCATTACAGAATAATGTGTGTCGCCGCCTCCCGGAGGAGATTCATAATTCCAGGTTACCGAAACCCTCGCCCAGATCCCCTTTATCTGATATAGTATTTCGCCGTTGGAATATACCTCAAGGCTACCGTCTTTAACATCTTTTTGAAGGAAATCAGGGAATTCTTTGAAACCGGTAACTGCACTGAATTCAGATTTTGTCATGACTGTCGGCCATCTCCTCGCTTCAGATATGTTTATATCCGAAGGGTTCAGTATCTGTTCCGGAAAGCATTCCCACTGTATAAGATCAACAAGATGAGTTGTAACATCAACTATGCCTTCTCCCTGCTGTTCAACATCGAAGAACCAGGCAGGTCTCTGAAGCGGGATCCCTGAAACAATCTTGGAAAAATGATGAACGCTTATCTTCGTTACCGCAGGGTCTTCCTTTGAACCCGGCAGAAGTTTTCCAAACACCTCTTCCTTCTGAGACAGGAGTTTCTGTAAAATTGTTGTTATCTCATATCTTTCTGTCATTATGTCATATAACAGTATCCCCTTTTCATCCGCAAGCCTGAAAGCTTCCTCAAGTGCCGGAAAATCATCAGGCGAAATTATCATCGGTTTATCGGCAAGCACATTAAGTCCCGCATTAACAGATCTTGCTATGTACTCCGCTTTTTTCTTATTGTTGCCGGATAGTACCACAACATTACCTTTTGAATCCTCAAGCATTCTTTCAAAAAAATCCTGGCCAATGTAAACTATCTCTTCCCATGAAGTAGGATCTTCTGCCCTGTTGTTATAAGATTCTATCCGATCAAGGTGTTGAACATAATCAGGTCCTTCCGGAGCATAAACATGCACTTCCGGTGAGACCTTATCGTACATTACTTTTTGAACAAGTGCAGCATGGAAGTGACCGGGATCAACAGTTATGAACTGCACAGAATATTTGTTTTCCATTGTGTCTCCTGATTTTTCAGCTGATTGTCTTTTTGATCCTCCCGATCTGCAGGAAGTGAGAAGTAAAACACAAACAACTACGGATATGAACCTGTTCATAGTAAAATATATAAAAGTTAGAGTACATTAAGTACCTTGATTCAGTGATGCTTGTATAATGGCAAATACCTTCCTGTAGTTCAAACCCTCCGGATTCCCTTTCTTAATTATTATCCTCTGTTAGTCCGGTGAGTTGTATTTTCACTATATCCTATTTTGAATATTTACTGACAGCTTTTAAGAAAGCACGTATGTTGGCATCCTGAACCTCTGGCGCCATCCCTCCTCCTACCGACCATATAATTTTCTCATGAGGTGTTATCTCACTGCATGCTTTAGCCACAGCCTCATCTACCTGTTCAGGAGTGCCTGATGCCATCACATCCCTGGGAGGCACATTACCAACAAGGATGACATCAGGACCTGCAAGTGAACGGATCTCACCCATTGAATGATTGAAGGAGAAGTTGAACATGTTAACACCCATCTCATTCAGATTGGCTGCCGTTATTAAACCTTCGGCATCATTATGAAGGAACCTCGCTTTTGCCCCGGTGCAACTGAAAATTTTACTGAAATAAGGTAGTACAAACTCCCGGAATTCCATTTCTCCGACAAATCCCATAATATCATCAAGCACCAGCACCCCGTCGATTGAGGGAAAACATTCCTTTTGCCAGCATAGCCAGTCACAGATAAAATCACTTATCTTCTTCAGAAGCTTATGTGAATTTTCAGGATCCATTGCCAGTGCCATCATGAACTCTGTAGTGCCCATAAGAAAACTTGCTACGTTAAGCGGACCTCTGGCAATAGCAAACCTTATCTGGTGATCCGAATCCTTTATGGCTTTTTCATTATTCCTGAGCCTGCTTATCATAAAAGGGAGTAATCCATCTGTTTTAACATTAGGCTGTGGCAATGATCCGACTTCTTCAATTGAATGAATAACCTTATCGGCGTGTGGCAGACTCGATTCAAGGAAGACCATCCTCGAACCAAATGCTGATGGTTCGGTGCACATACCGAACTCCGACCAGAATCCGGGTAAGAACCAGACTTCCGGAAAAGTATTGATCATTTTAAGATTTGCCTTTAACCACAGATTATCCGATGAATAATAATCAACAGTAGAAATACCATACCAGCCTGGTATCCAGGGGCTATCGACTATAAAACCGGAAGGTTGATATTTTAGCTTCTCACCGGCTATCATTTTAATAAGATCGTCCCATGCAGAATTACGCATAATTAAATAGTGATTAAATTGAATTAAAATCTTTACCGCTTATAAAATTGAGAAATAATTTCTTTATAAAAAAATGAATTGCCTGTCATAAAGAAGAACAGGCAATTCATTAATATGAAGAAAAAATCAGCAGTAACCCTAAAACTTTAACTTTTCGATCCTGTAATTTTCTATGGGATCGCTGGTACACACCAGATTCCGGTCACCATACCCGTCATCAACTCTTCCGACCGAAGGCCAGAATTTATTTTCTTCCAGCCATTCTGCCGGAAAGGCTGCTTTTTCCCTTCCGTAGCTGTGAGACCATTCATCTGCAGTTACTGCTCCTACAGTATGAGGAGCGTTATGAAGAACATTATCCTTTGCATCAGCTTTCCCGTCCTTTATCTCATCAATCTCTTTCTTTATTGATTTCATAGCCGCAATGAACTTATCCAGTTCTTTTAATGATTCGGATTCAGTCGGCTCAACCATAAGGGTTCCATGAACCGGAAATGAGAGTGTCGGGGCATGGAATCCGTAATCCATCAGACGCTTGGCAATATCGGATTCGGTAATACCGGCTTCTGCCTTGAAATTCCTGCAATCAAGTATCAGTTCATGAGCTACAAATCCTCCCGCCCCGGTATAAAGAGTCTTAAAATGGTCTTTAAGTGAAGCAGAAATATAATTTGAATTCAGGATTGCATATTTTGATGCTTTTGTAAGACCTTCCGAACCCAGCATCATGATATAGGCATGGGAGATCGCAAGAATATGTGCACTTCCAAAGGGTGCAGCAGAAACAGCCGATATCCCCTTATCCCCTCCTGTCCGTATTATTGAATGAGTAGGCAGGAACTCTGCCAGCTTGTTGTTCACAAGGATAGGTCCCATACCCGGACCTCCTCCGCCATGAGGAATGCCAAAGGTTTTATGGAGATTGAGATGACAGACATCAGCCCCGATAAATCCCGGATTCGTAAGTCCCACCTGAGCATTCATATTTGCGCCATCCATGTACACAAGTCCGCCATTTGAATGAATTATTTTTGCCATTTCAACAACGGACTCTTCAAATACTCCGTGAGTCGAGGGATATGTGATCATAAAAGCTGCAAGATTATCACTGTTATCCTCAGCTTTCTTTCTGAGATCATCAACATTGACATTTCCCTTTTCATCACAATCAACAACAACAACCTGCATCCCTGCCATTACGGCACTGGCCGGATTTGTTCCATGTGCCGATGAAGGAATAAGCACTATATTCCGGTGTGCTTCTTCCCTGCTCTTATGATATTCCCTTATAACAAGTAAACCAGCATATTCACCTGCCGCTCCTGAATTTGGCTGAAAAGATACTGCCTGAAATCCGGTAATCTCCTTGAGTGCCGATCCCAATTCATCCATAAGCCTGTAATAACCATCAACCTGGTATCTTGGAGCAAAGGGATGGATATTCCCAAACTCAGGCCAGCTCAGGACAAACATCGAACTGGCAGAATTAAGCTTCATTGTACACGACCCCAGTGGTATCATGCAATGTGTCAGGGAAAAATCTTTCCTCTCAAGCATTTTGATATACCTCATCATCTCGGTTTCGCTTTGATAGCGCATGAAAGCAGGCTTTTCAAGGAAAGCTGATTTCCTCTGGAATTTATCATCAAGAGGATCTGCTTCTATGAACAGTTCAACTTGTCTGCTCTTCTTGCCTCCTGCCTGGGCAAAAATCTTTACTATTTCATTTATATCCTCCAGGGTGGTAATTTCATCAGTGCTGATACTGACAATTTTATGATCGGGATAGAAAAAGTTATAACCCTTAGACTCAGCAAAATTCTTCAGTTTCATCAAGGGAAGAGCCGGAGGAAGTTCGATCCTGAGGGTGTCAAAGAAAGTAGTATTTAGCTGCCTCAATCCCATGTTCTTCAATGCCTTATTCAAAGTGCCCGATGCCCTGCGAATATGACGGGCAATCTCTTTCAGTCCCTCCGGCCCATGATACTGTGCATACATGCCGCTCATTATTGCAAGAAGGGCTTGTGCCGTGCAAATATTGGATGTTGCCCTTTCCCTCCTGATATGTTGCTCTCTTGTCTGAAGGGCCATCCGAAGGGCCGTATTCCCGTGAGAATCTACAGACACGCCTATTATACGTCCGGGCATATTCCTCTTAAGCTCATCCTTTGTGGCAAAGAATCCTGCATGAGGTCCGCCGAAACTCATTGGTAAACCGAAGCGTTGATTTGAACCTACAACAACATCGGCTCCCCATTCTCCGGGAGGCCTGAGCAATGAGAGACTCATAAGATCGACAGCTACGCCCACAAGACAGCCGGCAGCATGCGCCTTTGATGCAAACTCCTCATAATCTTTTATCTGCCCGCTTGCAGCCGGATATTGTACAAAAACACCAAAGAATTTATCATCAAGCACGGCTTCAGAATATTTCCCAATAACAACCTCTATACCAAGCGGTTCCGACCTTGTTTCAATGACATCCAGAGTCTGAATAAAAACATCCTCATCGACAAAAAACTTGTTGGCACCGGCTTTTATGGCAGTGCGGGATCGCGCATTGAACATCATTATCATAGCTTCAGCAGCAGCTGTTGCTTCATCGAGAAGAGAGGCATTTGCAATCTCCATCCCGGTCAGTTCGATAACCATTGTCTGAAAATTCAACAAAGCTTCCAGTCTGCCCTGAGATATCTCGGCCTGGTAAGGAGTATAGGAAGTGTACCATGAAGGGTTCTCAAGTACATTCCTTATGATAACAGATAATGGTGCTGAACCATAATATCCCTGCCCGATGAATGAACGGCACACCTTATTCCTTGCTCCCAGCTTCCTGAGATGACTGAGGTACTCAGATTCACTTACAGAATCAGGAACATTTAGCGGATAATTAAGTCTGATGCGTTGAGGAACAGTTTTGTCAATAAGTTCATCGAGAGACTCTACTCCGATCACTTTCAGCATTGCCGGGATCTCTTCTTCTCTCGGGCCGATATGACGACTCACAAATTCGTTGTATGACATCGCTATGAAATTAGTGGTTGTTGTCTGATTCTTTAAATTTTCCCTTTATGTATTGAAATTTATTCCCCGTTATTAAAATACGGATTTGTTTCTATCTCTTTTCCTATTGTTGTAGCTCTTCCATGGCCCGGATAAACAAGCGTTTCGGGAGGAAGCACAAACAGTTTTTTCCTTATGCTCTCAATTATTGTCTGGTAATCTCCTCCGGGGAGATCTGTCCGTCCTATGCTTCCGGCAAACAGTGTATCGCCTGTAAAGATCATGTTTCCCTTCTCATAATGGAAGGCAAGGCAGCCCGGGCTATGGCCCGGCACATGCAGAACCTTTAATATTACCGATCCAAATGACACGGAATCAACATCATCAATCAATCCGGCAGGTTCCGGAGGAGCCTCCATCTCAAGACCAAAAAGACGTGCTGTAGCCACAGCTTTTTTCCAGTTCCTTTCCTCCTGGGAATGGCAAAGAGTGCCTATCCCATATTTTTCAAGGAACATCCCGTTCCCGAAAATATGATCGAGATGACAATGAGTATTCAGAAGCATCACAGGTTCTAAGTTCTTTTCCTCAAGAAAATCAGTAAGCTGCCCGAACTCTTTACTTGTGTAGCAACTACAGTCTATAACAGCACACTTGCCTGAACTGTCAGCAAGTATATATGTGTTGACCTCAAACGGGGAAAAAATGAGATTGTATACTTCCATTTATTTATCGTTTACTGTACCTTTTAACATAGGAACAAACATAAAAAGTCCATGAGTGGAATATTCAAAAGAATCCTCGTCCTGTCTTATAACAAGTGTCATTACCTGTCCATCGTTTTTACCGACCGGAGCTACAAGTCTGCCTCCGGTTCTAAGTTGTTTTAGCAATGACTCCGGGATATCATCTATCGCAGCTGTTATTATAATGCCGTCAAAGGGACCGTACTGAGGTTTGCCGCAATAGCCATCGCCATAAAAAAAATCCACACTGTAGCCAAGGGCAGTCAATGTGGCCTGAGCCTTAAGATAGAGTTCCCTGAAACGTTCTATTGTGTAAACCTTTGCCCCCATTTCAGCAAGCACAGCTGCCTGATATCCTGAACCAGTACCAATCTCTAGAATCCTGCTTCTTTTTTCAACCTTAAGCAGGGATGTCTGGATTGCAACAGTGTATGGCTGGGAAATTGTCTGTCCGGAGGATATTGGAAAAGCCTTATCGACATATGCGTGAATAAGAAATGCCGGATCCATGAAAACATGCCTTGGCACCTTACCAATAGCCCTCAACACCTCCTCATCATCAATACCTTTATGCCGGAGATCCTCAACAAGTTTTTTTCTTTTGCCTTTTGCTTCGAAATCGTCAATCATTAGAAAAGAGTGAAGTCAAATTCATTATCACAAATTTAAAAAAATTGTCAGACCTCAGCCGGGTAATGATATCAGACGTTGATAAGTTTTTATATCTATCCGGAGAGAAGCAGGGGACAGGGAAATCTGCATTATGCTGCAGGAAATAAAAAACCCGGAACTCTGAAACTATAAGACCGCCTCGGCTCAACTTCTTCCCTGGTTCAGGCTGAATGTCTCAATCGCCTTGTATATCGGACCTTCCGGCCTCAGAACACTCTGATACAGGATTAGCTCTTCAACTATGACATCCTGGATAAAGGTATCTCTATACATCTCAAGTGCTGACTTAAGCGACTCCGCATTCTTCAGATGCTTTATCCGTCCCAGTGTTACATGAGGCTTAAAAGGACGATCTTCAACCGGGAACCCGGTATCATTCAAGCCTGTTTTAATAAGATCGTTAAGCTCTGAAAGTTTTTCGTATCCTTCTATTCCTATCCATAACACCCGGGGATCGCGTAAGTTTTTAAAAACCCCAGTTGAGCAAAGCCTGAAGCTAAATTCCCCAAAACCGGTACAGGCTTGTTTAAGCATAATGCTTAGTATCTTAATCCTCTCTTCTTCAGTCTCGCCAATGAAAGCAAGAGTAAGGTGGATATTTTCCGGATCTACCCATTTAATTTTCTCGCCGGCAAGAACTGTTTTTAATGAATTAATTGTTTTCAGGAGTACTGGTCCCGCAATGATTTTAACACCAATAAAGACCCTTTTCAATTTTCAGATGAATTTAAGAATTTATAAAAGTCCTGCCTCAATGTCAAGAAGTATTATTTCGGTGATGGCATCTTCACCATAGGGATCATATTCGGCTTTCAGATTTGTACCGAAAATCCTTGCTATGCCTTGCCAGAATGCTGCAGAGAAAGCACCCCTGTAATCTTTAATAAGCTGATATGAGGTGTTCTGCGTTTCCCTGTCAACAAGCTTTATAAGCAGTTTACCCTGAGTAATGGTGAGCCTTCGCATGTCATCCTCATATTCATTAAAAACACTTCTTTCAAGCTCTTTCAGATATTTCCTTCTTGCCTTTTCATCGGGGAGATCCGTCAGTTCAAGATTTGCCAGGTAAAGCCTGTCTCTTACAATAAGTGCATACGGATATACTTTCTTGAGGTTGTAGACAAGCCTTTCGTAGCGCTTTAAAAAATTTCTTTGCTGCCGGGCGTCTTTGCCTTTCTGATTTGCCAGTATTGTAACTTCTTTTATCTCAATCTCCGGAAGCTCCTCTCCATTGCGGTTCACCTTGTTCAGAACATGTAAACGCCCCGGCAGTGTGTCATTTTTTTGCAAAGCACTGTCGATCTGACATCTTGCATTGTCAGACAGAAATAAAAGAGACAATATTAAAATCAGATACCGCAAATCTTTATAAAGCAATTACTACAAAGTTATAAAATAAGGTGCCAATATGTTTTCACGTCAGTTAGCTATATATATTATTATACGTAAAAAGCCGGGCTTTAGTTTTCTTACATAGCCTGATTATCTTAC
>DAONXX010000022.1:0-21958 GCA_035414025.1 Bacteroidales bacterium
TGCCAGCTGGCTGGGTGACAACCGTCCATAAACCGCTGCCGTGACTCGGGGTGTTGCCAGAAAGAGTAGCGGTAAGTGAGCCGCAGATAGACTGATCCACGCCGGCTGAAGCAATTGGAGCCTCCCCTTCACCTATGCCTATTGTAACATAATCACCATCTCTAATACTTAAATCAGAAACACTGAATAATGAACCAGCAACATGAGTAAGCTCATGAACAGTAGAACCCGAACTGAAATTACCATCACTATCAATTATCAGATACCTGTTCGTACAACTCCAGTCACCAGGAATAGCAGGTAGAGATGCAAAATCAACCAGAGCAGTTACAGTGCCTACATCTCCTCTCTCATCAAATCGCCAGTTTCTAGGAACAATATAGATATCAGTTGAAGGAGTATTCAAATTTGTCCATGTACTGATTGATCCATTCTGATGACCAAATAGCAAATAGTCCCCATTATCTAAAGAGGAAGCCGAACCTATCTGCAGTATTTTAGATGACATTGCTTCGACATTACTATTTGACGCATCCTCCATCCCGATTCCTGCAACATCATAGTAATGCGTCGCATCGTATTTATAGAAATCATGCCCCGATGCGGAGATAGATAATCCATATTTGGAAGCAAGGTAGTTTTCTACTATGAATCTTTCTGCAATGTTTAGTTGCCTGTTGTAAATTATTATCTCCGAAATGTTTCCTTCCATATAATTTGACCCAAAACTACCATCCCATTTTCGTCCGACATTTATTGTGGCAGAGCAATTAAGCGAACCTATGCTTGGAGGTGAAATCGCCTGAGTAATTCCGTTGAGAAACAATTGATGCGATCCTGTTGAAGTATGAACAGCATTTATTATATTAGTAGATCCTGTTGGGAGTGAATTCTCAGGTCCGTCATAAAATTCGTAAGAATAACCACTTCCGCCTGTCCAGCAATAGTATGAAGAATAATCATCCTCTCTGCTGATTGAAACATTAGAACGTACATTCCCATTTCCGATATTTATCGCATAGGAATATGAATAGTAATAATTAGTATTAAATCGAGTGACAGCTAAAATAGTAAATGGAGCACTAAGATCCCCTCCAAGAGAACCGTTTAGATAATGCCGATCATATGAAGAAAAATTTACGACCGGGAATCCATTCAGAACATTAGTATAATAAATAGGTCTACGGCTAGAAGTACTTTGACTAACATCATTCCCATTCCCTGATTCGTCCGGCCAGGTTTGAACACTTTGACCATTATTGAGTCCCGTAATAGCATCTGCTTTCAGCCAGAAAATATTACTGCTGCTATTACCAATCCCTCCCGGACCTGTTTGTGCATTAACAAAGCCCCCTCTTATCAACCAGCAAGCAATAACAAGCAACAATGATCTATAGACCTGCCTGATTACTCTGCTTTTTAACGACCTGATCCTCAATTCAATGCTCCTGACAGACAATCTCAATTAATGCTTCTTTAAAATAAAAAATATCTTTCCGACCCTAATTACTTTTTAAAGCCGGTTGTTATTCTGTTTTTTATATAATACCCATTCATCCACAATCTACAGACTTAATACTGTATTTTTCAAGACATAACTCCTTCCAAAATAGTTGTATGTTACTTGTCGCGTAATTCATCCGCATATATACAATATACATTTAAAAATATGAATTATTTCAGGTTTAAAACAGTTGTCTTATCACCAGAAAACATGCATTCATCAATAATTTTATGTAACGAAAAAAACCGGATGAATGTTACATCCGGTCATTATGATAATAAAACTGTCAGTGTTTTTTGACTTTTCTAAAAAATTTTTTGCTATGGTTCGGATTATCAAAAAAATAAATCAGGTTGCACCGATCCTGATTAAATTCGTAGCACTTTCATGAGTTTATGGCATTTTGCGCCGTTATCCCAACCTAAATAACAAGCATAGCATCACCATAAGTCCCAAACCTGTACTTTTCCTTAACTGCTACCTTATAAGCATCAAACAGAAAGTCATAGCCTGCGAAGGCAGCCACCATCATCAAAAGAGTTGAGAAAGGAAGATGAAAATTGCTGATCATCATATCAGGGACATTAAACTCGTAAGGCGGGAAAATGAATTTATTCGTCCATCCGTCAAATGGTTTCAGATAACCGGTTGTTGAGACAGAACTCTCCAGGGTCCTGACAACTGTTGTTCCGACGGCACAAACCTTGTATTTATTGTCTTTTGCCTTATTAACTATCTCAGCTGCTTCTTCAGTTATCGTTATTCTTTCAGAATCTACTTTATGTTTTGTCAGATCTTCAACATCAACACTCCTGAAATTACCAAGCCCCACATGTAAGGTGATTTCAGCAAATTTCACGCCAATTATCTCAAGCTTCTTTAGTAGTTCACGGCTGAAATGAAGGCCTGCAGTAGGTGCAGCAACAGCTCCCTCGTATTTCGCAAATATCGTCTGGTAACGATCATTATCTTCCGGTTCCACAGGCCTGTTAATAAATTTGGGCAGTGGTGTCTCCCCCAGACTGTAAAGCGTTTGTTTAAACTCGTCATATGTCCCGTCAAAAAGAAATCTCAAGGTCCTTCCCCGCGAAGTTGTATTATCTATTACCTCTGCAACAAGAAGATCATCTTCACCAAAATATAATTTATTACCTATTCTGATTTTCCTTGCCGGATCAACCAATACATCCCACAAACGCTGTTCCTTGTTAAGCTCTCTTAAGAGAAAAACCTCTATTTCCGCACCTGTCTTCTCCTTATTCCCATGTAATCTTGCCGGAAATACCTTTGTATTGTTAAAGACAAGAACATCCTCTTCGTTGAAATACTCAGTAATATCTTTAAATATCTTATGTTCAATCTTTTTTGTTTTCCTGTCAATAACCATTAATCTTGATTCATCTCTGTTTTCGGAAGGATATAAAGCAATTAAGTCCTGAGGTAAATTATACCTAAATTGTGATAATTTCATTTTATATGATATAAGAGTTCCTTTATACGTACTATTTCCTGTTTTGTTGCATTTGATCAAGAAATTCAGCAAATTTTCCTATAGTATATGCTTCAGCCAGGCTATAAGAACCTATAGCTGTCCTTTCAAGACCTGAAAGATGACACCCGCTGTTCAATGCTACTCCCAAATCCCTTGCAAAAGACCTGACATAAGTTCCCTTACTGCAAAGGAGCCTGATAATAGTTTCAGGAATTCCAAAAGAAAGGAGTTCTAATTCCCTGTAAACAATATCTACCGGATTCAGTTCTTTTGAAATCCCTTTTCTTGCATATTCATATGCTCTTTTTCCGTTTATAAATTTAGCTGAATGCATCGGCGGCACCTGCTTCTGACTGCCTTCAAATCTTGTAAGTACCTCCTGAACCAGTTCCCTTGTAATATGATTTACAGGATATTTCCCATCAACTTCCGTTTCAAGATCAAAAGATGCTGTTGTTTCTCCGATATGAATAGTTGCTATGTATTCCTTATCAAGATTCTTTAACTCCTCAATTTTTTTTGTTGCCTTTCCTGTGCATACTATCATAAGGCCAGTGGCCAGAGGATCAAGGGTTCCTGCATGACCAACCTTTATCTTTTTCAATCCTGTTGCACTGCTTATCATTATCCTTATCTTATTCACAAGATCAAAAGATGTCCAGTAGAGGGGTTTATTAAACAGCAATATTCTTCCTTCTTCCAGAATATTTTTCGACACCTCTTCCATGTCAGCCCAGAACTATAGAAAGCAAGCCAATGATTAGGCAATATATTGAGAACCAGATAAGTTTGCTTTTTTTCACAAGTCCTATCATCCATCTGCAGGCAAGATATCCCGAAACAAATGCAGCAAGAAACCCAATCAGAATAATACCAAAACTGGTGCTGTTGAGATTTATTTCGCCTGACATGATTTCAAGTAAATTAGCTCCAATTATTGGAACAAGGACCATAAGAAATGAGAATCGTGCTATTTTATCCTTAGAATTACCAATCATAAGCCCGGTTGAAATTGTTGCTCCCGATCTTGAGATTCCGGGGATAACGGCTATAGCCTGGGCAATACCAATCAGCAGAGCATCAAGATAACCGATCTCTCTTTCTCTTTTCTTTATGAAATGAGCTAATGCCAGAAGTGTTGATGTTATAAGCAGCATGAAACCAATAAACACAATATTTCCGTTAAATAAACTCTCAATCGGATCCTTTAAAAAAAGGCCGGCAATCCCTACAGGAATCATCGAAACAATTAATTTTAGCACATAAGATGTTTCATCATTCATTTTAAACTTCAGTGTGCCTTTTATAAGTTCGATTATTTCTTTCCAGAAAACAACTATTGTGCTTAGAACAGTTGCTCCATGAACTGCAATTGTAAAATAAAAATTTGCTTCCGGATCAATCCCGAATATTGATTTAGCTATTTCAAGGTGTCCGGAACTACTGATGGGTAAAAATTCTGTAAGCCCCTGGATCAGTCCAAGAGCAATCGCTTCGAACCAGTTCATATTAATAAATTGTGAATGTCTAAAGTGTCTGAAATACTTAGAATTATAAGGTACTGAGGCAACTTTTCAGACTGTTAAATATTTTTACTCTTCGTCTTTTGGTTTTTTCATTATTGCCCAGATCTCAAACACAAATCCCGCCAGAACAACTATCGGGGCTAAGGTTATTCTTCTGAAGCTGAATATTTTATCACTAAATTCATTTGGATCATCTGATCTTCCTCCCAGCATTAAAAGAAACCCAATGACTATAATTACAAATCCGATAGCAAGAAGCTTATAATTTTCAGGGCCAAGAGCAAAATTCAGTTTTTGTTTTTCATCAGTTTTTTTTGCCATATTTTCAATAATAAAGTTTTTCTTCAGAAATACTTAAATACCTGTTGACTGATAGCCATGTTGAAATAATATTTATCAGGATACCCGTCAGGATCAGTATAACTCCCAGCAGGATCAGCAGTTCCATATTCTCAAATGTAAACATCATAAAGAATTCTTTCTCTATAAGATATAACAATGCCAGGAGAAGTACAATTGCTACAAGTGCTGAAAGTAACCCATGAAATGCACTCTGCACAACAAATGGCTTCCTGATGAATGCACGGGTCGCACCAACAAGCTGCATTGTACGGATAAGGAATCTTTTGGAATAGACCGAGAGACGTATAGTATTATTTATTATTGTCAAAGAAATAAGAAAGAGAAAAGAACTGATAACAAGCAGGAAGAGGCTGATCTTATTTACGTTTTCATTTATAAGAAATAAAAGCGATTCGGGGATCAGTACTTCCCTGACAAAAGGATATTGAAGGATATACTTCTCTATTTTGGATACGCTGTCAGGCACTGTATATGAAGA
Organism: Bacteroidales bacterium; assembly: GCA_035414025.1. Lineage (GTDB taxonomy): Bacteria > Bacteroidota > Bacteroidia > Bacteroidales > VadinHA17 > LD21. The sequence continues at coordinate 5,364 of DAONXX010000022.1, forward strand.
TATAAGATAAACATCTATTGAAGGAGGCAAAGGGTTATCTCCAAGAAAACTAATGAAATCCTCACCAAGCTCTTCCTTCATATTTTCTGCAGCCTCATCCTTGGAAATATATTCTGTCGATTTAACATAGTGTTTTGCATCCAGATCTTTCTGTAACATCCTTATATCAGCCTCTTTGGTATCGTCCTTCAACCAGACTGAAAAAGAAAGGCTCTCCCTGAAGTAATCAGAAAGCTCTTTTGCATTTATAAGAACTAGACCCAAAATCCCAAGGAGGAATAATACAAGCGAAACACTTACAATAAGAGTGAGGTATGAACTTCTTAATTTTGCCTTTGACGCTGCATTTTCGCTCCTGCTCATCTTACACTATGTTCCTTTCGTTGTAAAATTCTATGAAAATCAAATTATAAACTTACCCGTGCATATTTTAAACTTCACTCTGAGTCATTATTTCACTTCAGTCATCCAGCCAAAATCATCAGGTTCAGTGCCATTCTGAATACCAACAAGCTTATTATAAAGTTTCATAGTTGCCTCACCAGGCTTACCGTCTTTACAGTATTCGTATGTTATACTATTTTCAGGATCAAATATCTTTTTTATCGGACTTATAACTGCGGCTGTCCCGCAGGCACCTACTTCTGAAAAAGTCTTAAGTTCCTCAACAGGGATACGTCTTCTTTCGGTCTTCATTCCCAGTTTTTCTGCAAGCGTCATAAGGCTCATATTTGTAATAGATCTCAGAATCGACTCCGATTTCGGGGTCACATAAGTATTATCCTTTATTCCAAAGAAATTTGCAGGCCCGCATTCGTCAATATATTTCTTTTCTTTCGCATCAAGGAAAATTGTTGTGGAATAACCTCCTTCCTTTGCTGCAATTTGTGCACGAAGACTTGCAGCATAATTACCGCCGACCTTATATATCCCAGTACCAAGAGGCGCCGCTCTGTCGAAATCTCTGCAAATAAGCATATCAACCGGCTTTACTCCACCTTTAAAATAAGGTCCGACAGGTGTTACAAAAACAATAAATGTATATTCAGAAGATGGTTTCACTCCAATTTCTGCTCCGCTACCATACAGAAGAGGCCTGATATATAATGTCGCACCCGAACCATAGGGCGGTACAAATCTTCTATTAAGAGTAACTGCCTTAAATATTGCTTCTTTGAAAAGATCAACAGGAAGTGGTACCATTGCTATACCTTCAGCTGAAAGCATAAGTCTTTTGGCATTCTCTTCCCAGCGGAACAGCATTATTTTTCCATCCTTAAACGTGTAAGCCTTCAGGCCTTCAAAAGCTTCCTGCCCGTAATGTAACCCTGAGGCAGCAATATGTATCGGGATATATTCTGAAGATGAAACTTCTAATTTACCCCATTTGCCATCCTTGTAGTAACAGCGAACATTATAATCCGTCTTGATATAACCGAACGGCAAATTCTTCCAATCTAGTGTTTCCATGAATATGTAATGTTATTTAGGACGTAAAAGTACATTTTTAAAATTTATTATATGCAGTTTAATCAATGAAACCCTTCTAAATTACAGCTCCGGCAAGAGATGCCAACTGGTCTTCAAGAGTTACGCTCCTGAGCAATTTAGCTGTATTTGTAATAAATCCTCGATCTATCAGCAATTTTTTCTGAAGTTCAAACCATTCCTTTTTTTCATGAATTTTACCATATTCAGATTCCTCTTTATATAACTTATCCGTCAGTTTCATAAAGTCAACTCTACCCAGATAATCATATCTTGCATCATGCAGTATATTGTCTGAAGCTGTTCTCCGGATATTATCGTATGAATTCCGGATCAATTCTTTTACCCCCTCAATAGTCGAAGGATTAAAACCATATTTTGGAAGGATCTCATCAACTGTAAGCAAAGAGGCGCCCAATGGATTATCATAATCAGATATATAACCGGAAAAAAGAAATACTGATGCAAGTTTTACTGTAATAAATTCTTCTTCCGGAAGCTGTTCAGCATTACTTAATAACTCCACCTGATTGCTGATGTTCCTTACAAGTGACGAATTATGGAAATAAAGATTCGGAGGCGCTTCATTGTCAAACATTCTGGTTATCAGCTCTTCTATATCCTGAAGTTTAATGAGTTGAACTTTAAGCATGAATTTTTTATTTGGTTTTCCTTCTGGGTCTCTCAGTTCCGGCACAATACCATTTACAAAATACATATCAATTTCTCCCTTGTATTTTACCGGCATTTTGCCTCTGTACTCACATACAAAGAAATCCTTAACAAACTCATAGGTGGTTCCTGAGATATTAATCTTGCCAGCTTCTCCCGAAGACTCCATCCTGCTCGCAGTGTTCACAGTATCTCCCCAGATATCATAGGAAAGCTTCTTTTGTCCAACAACGCCCGCAATTACTGTCCCTGTGTGAATCCCGATCCGGATATCCCAGAATTTCATTCCTGCAACTATTGATGTTTCTTTCAGCTTTCCCATGTAATCCTGCATCTCAAGCGCTGCAAGGATAACCTCAACAGGATTGGTCCGGTTCTTTTCAGGAATACCCCCGGCACACATGTATGCATCTCCAATAGTCTTTATCTTCTCTATCCCATACTTTTCAACAACAGAATCAAAATGGAAAAAGAATTTATCAAGCTCATCAATAAGTACTTCAGGATTAGTCTCCTCTGCTATCTTTGTAAATCCCTGGATATCTGAGAATAAAACTGTAACAAAATTATATTTCATTTTCGTTGCCTTCCCTGTTTCCATAATTTCACTTGCAGTGTTCCTCGGAAGAACATTTGCAAGCAAATTCTCAGTCTTGTCTTTTTCAATTATTAGATCTTCTGTTCTTTTATTAATGATCTGTTCCAGCATATGTTGGGTCCGTGCAAACCTAAGTCTCAAAGTGGCATATGAAAACCAGATAATAAGAACAGCCAGCAGAAAATATGAAATAATCGCAATTCTTGATAAATACCACCTGGGAAGGACTTTAAAGTTCAGAACCGATAATTCTCCGGCAGAACTCTGCTGATCAGTATATCTGACCCTGAAATTATATTTACCTGAAGGCAGATTTGTATATTCCTTAAAACTGTATTTCGTCCATTCGGTCCATTGTTTATCAAAACCATCCAGATAATACTGATATACAATCTCTTCGTCCGGCACCAATTCAAAAAAAAGGCTGCTGCATCTGCTGCTGAATATAAGATCTTCCTCAGGAGATATTATTACAGAGTCATTATTAATTATTATTCGGGATATAAACGGCTCATAATCCTGAATTGCAGCAGCATTGGAACAAATGACTGACATCAGGATCAGGGTCAACAAAAAATATCTGGATTTCCTTTTCAGATTTATCCTGAAAAACATATCTACGCAGAAATTATCACTATCAAAAATAATACTTAATACAGACGTCCCAAAGGAAATATCAATTTTAAGTATTTTTGTCTCAAATGACGATCATGAATCATGGAGATAGTATTTGCAACAAATAATCACAACAAGATAAAAGAGATCCAGAATATACTTGGTAACAGTTTTAAGCTCCTGAGCCTTCTTGATCTTAAAATAGATGAGGATATTCCGGAAGATGAGCCTACTCTGGAAGGCAATGCGATAAATAAGGCCCGTTTAATAAATCGTATGCTCAATATGAATGTGTTTGCAGATGATACCGGCCTCGAGATTGAAGCCCTGAATGGATTACCCGGCGTCCATTCAGCAAGATTCGCAGGTGAAAATAAGGATTCCGAAGCCAATATTAAAAAAGCATTGTCAATGATGGGAGAATGCGAAAACAGAAATGCAAAATTCAGAACAGTAATAGCCCTCATTCTTGACGGGAAAGAATATCTTTTTGAAGGTATTGTGAATGGCCGGATAATTGCTGAAAAAAGAGGACATGAAGGTTTTGGATATGACCCTGTATTTATACCAGAAGGTATGACAAGAACTTTTGCTGAAATGTCACTTGATGAAAAAAACAGGATCTCCCATCGTGCCAAAGCTTTTGAGAAATTAAAAGAATTCCTGGTCCGGTACAATAACAATAAAGACTCATTTTAAGTGTTTTTTCTCTGATGAGGAAAATGTTTTCTGTTGTTTTTATGTTTTCTGCCTGGATTATTACATCCGGACAAACGCCTGTTGGCACATGGAGCGATCACCTCAGATATAACAGTTTCATAAATGTTGCAGCAGGTTCTGAAGAAGTATTTGCTTCCACAGGATCATCGTTAATTGTTTTTAATAAAGAATCAGCTCAGCTTAGAAAATTATCAAAAATAAATGGCCTTACAGAAACGGGAATAAGCACAATTGCATGGTCTGAGGAATATAAAAGCCTTGTAATAGCATATTCAAACACAAATATTGATTTATTAAGGAACTATACTATTTATAACATCCCTGATATTAGCCGGAAATATATAGCCGGGAAAAAAGAGATAAACAAAATAAGGATACACGGTAAATATGCTTACCTGGCCTGCAGTTTCGGAATTGTGGTCCTCGATATCCCTAAAAAAGAGATCTACGACACATGGAAACCTGGTACAGACTTCGAAAATACTGCAGTATGGGATATTGCTTTTGGTAACGGTTCAATATATGTTGCCACCGATAAGGGTGTATTCTTTGCAAACCCCGAAGCTTCAGGATTATCATATTTCGGTAACTGGCAGAAAATCAATTTGTTTCCCGAACCGAAGAAAAAATATTCAGGTGTTTTTTACGCTGGAAATAAACTCTATGTTAACTACTCCGGTGTGACAGGTGATTCAATATTAGTAACCGGATCAAGCACTTCCCTGTTTAGTTATATTCCCGGCATTTTTAACAGATCTTTCGATCCCGGTCCTCGTGGTTTTATTGTCTCAGGCGGTATAATAAGGTATTATGATGAGAACGGGAAGCTAATAAAATCAATCTCTGATTATGGATTTGGAGAATCTGTCAGCTATCAGGCAGTTGCAGATGACAATAACTATTATATTGCAGATATGTCTCATGGTCTTGTCAGGGCAGAAGACATGACTGATTTTACTGCTCTTGTCCTGCCGGGGCCGGCTTCAAATCATGCAATAAACATTTCTTCGGCAAACGGAAAAACAATAATCTGTGCCGGAGGTGTTGATGCTTCATGGAATAAGCTCTGGAATCCTATACAGCTTTCGGCTTTTGAGAACAACAAATGGGTTCTGTTCAGCACTGATACACTAACTGATCCGATGAGATCAGTTGTTGATCCGGCTGATAAAAGTCATTACTTTGTTTCAACATGGGGCAATGGCCTGCTTGAATTTAGAAACGATGTCCTGGTGAATAAGTTCACTGATGACAATTCCCCACTGCAGACAATCATTCCGGGAAAACCTTTTGTACGTATCTGTGGTATGGCATTTGACAATAACAGAAACCTCTGGATAACCCAGACAGAGGTGCCGGGCAGTATCAAGATCCTAAAACCTGACGGGGACTGGATTGTAAATCCTGTGACGATAGATGCACCTGTAATCGGAGATATTTTAATTACCCGCTCTGACAAGAAATGGATAATCTTGCCCCGGGGCGAAGGTCTTTTTGTTTTCGATGATAACGGAACTCCGGAGTATTTTGAAGATGATAATTACAAAAAAGTAATTGTTACTACTTATGAAAATGAGGTTATGCCGTATGTTTACTGCATTGCTGAAGATCTTGATGGCAACATCTGGGCAGGGACAGATCAGGGTCCGGTAATTTATTACAGCCCTGACAGAATATTTGACTCTGATCTCAAAGCATCAAGAATTAAGATCCCGCGTAATGACGGGTCGGGACTTGCTGACTATATGCTGGGTACCGAAACGATCACCTCTATAGCAATTGACGGAGCAAACAGGAAATGGCTGGGGACACAGAGTTCAGGATCTTACCTTCTTTCTTCTGATGGAAGCACCCTGCTGTCAAACTTCAATGAGAGCAATAGTCCCCTTTTCAGTAATTCTGTAATTTCCATAGCTGTTGACGATAAATCTGGAGATGTTTGGTTTGCTACTAACAAGGGCATCATTTCATATCGTAGTGAAGCAATAAAAAGCTTTGATAATTTTACAAATGTGTATGCTTTCCCGAATCCTGTAAGGGAAGATTTTAATGGTAATGTTACAATTACCGGCCTGATGAGAGATACGAGGATAAGGATCACTGACATTAGCGGAAATCTTGTATACAGCACAATATCAGATGGCGGCCAGGCCTCATGGGACCTGACTACTTACAACGGCAAGCGGGTTGCAACAGGAGTTTACCTTGCTTTCTGCGCCAGCAGCGACGGATCAGGAGCCTGCGTAATAAAAATCCTCGTGATTAATTAATCCTTATGACTGTCCGAAACACTTATCTCCCTACAGAAATTATAATCCCTGTCTTTGTTAATCAGTCAGAAGACTCTGTATCCTCCTAATCTGCATTTGTTTGTTCACTTCCCTCAGTCTCCTCGCAGTTTTTGTGAAATACTGATGTCCCGAAATGAATTTTACCTGAAGTTTGTTCCATTCGTTAAGAGATTTCATTTTATTCTGAGCTTTAAGCTCCTCGAAAAGAGTATTCGATACGGGTATGAAATCGCTGCGTCCAAGGTAATCAAGATCTGAATCACAGATTATTTCTTCCAGAAGGTTGCGGGGCTTTGGAGGTAATTTGGTCGACATTATTATGGAACATATTGTTTCTATCTGTTCCTGTGTATAGCCATACAACGGCAACATCTCCCTGGCAATCAGAGTCCCGTGATATTCATGATCATCATATGAAACTGTATGACCTACATCATGAAACAATGCGGCAGTTTTAAGAAGAAGTATTTCCTCATCATTGCATCCCTCAGCCCAGCCTATAAGTTCCACTTCAGTAACTACATCAACAGTATGTTTTACATTATGGTAAAACAGGTAGGGGGGGAGTTCTTTTTCCAGCTTGTCAAGAATTATCTCCTGAATGTCGGTGAACTGGATCAGGCCGAATTTGATTCTGAAAGCATCATTGGGAAAAACACCTTTCCCGTCAATTGAAAACTCCGGTTTCAGACCTTTAACAAGGAACATCTGAAGATCATCCTTGTATTTCACCGGAAGTTTTCCAAAGTATTCACAATCGAAAAACTCCTTAACTAATTCGTAGGTCATCACCGAGATCAGTATAGATCCTTGCTCTGAAACAGCTTCTATCCTACTTGCAGTATTGACCGTGTCTCCCTTTATATCATAGCTTACTTTCTTTTTGCCTGATACTAAGGCCGTTACCGGCCCGGTGTGAATACCTATCTTTAGTTCCCAGATTTTTCTTTCAAGGCCTCGCTTTTTTATTTCATAATTATTCAGAAAATTCCGCATTTCAATGGCGGCCATCACAACATCCACAGGATTAGTGATATTCTTATCAGGGATCCCACCGGCGCACATGAATGTGTCACCAATTGTCTTGATCTTTTCTATCTTATATTTTGCAACTATTGCATCGAATTCAATCAATACCTCGTCCAGTTCATCCATCACGCTTGTTGAGTCCATATCCTCAACAAGCTTTGAAAAACCATGCATATTAGCAAAAAGAACTGTAACCATGTTGAACCTGAGAGATCTCCCGGACTTTTCAGAATCTACAGTAGCCTTAAGAGTTCCCGCTGATTCTTTCAGTTCTTCATTTTCCCTTAAAAGCCTTTCATTTTGCTTCAGGAATTTCTTCAGTTTTTCTTCCAGTTCCCGGTTCTGTTTTGCCAGTTTCGAGATCCTTCTTACAAGTTCATTTTTGTTTGATGCAACCATAAACAGAGTTTATTTCAGGTAAATATAATAATTACTCAAGAACAATCTCTTTCACAGTCTGCACAATAAACACACTTTCCCTAAACTATTCAGCAATATTTATCTGATAATGCTGCTTATCTATCATGGAGGAATACATTACAACCGACATATAATTTTATCATGCTTCTTTCATAATCCTGAAAGTTGCTGAAACAGATCACAAAATAATATGTTACAGGATTCGAATAAGCATTTATGGCTGAACCTTCAATCTCTTTGATTTCATTAAAAGGGTCTTCAACTTCCTTCGAAATCTTCAGATAGCAGGCTGATTATTTGCCTTACAACGAATGTACAATGTTTTGGATTGTTTTTCTTTGCAAGAGATCTTTTTATTTAGAGTAATAATGTATATTTCTGAGTTATTATGATTCACCGGAACAAATGCTCGAAAAAACAAAAGGTATAGTTCTTCAGCAGATAAAATACTCCGATTCAGGTATCGTGGTCTGGTTCTATACGCAGAAATTCGGACGTCAGTCATTCATACTAAAAGGCCTCCGCAGCAAAAAATCAGGAAAACACAATGTCTTCTGCCAACCTATGTCGATCCTTGATATGGTTATCTATTACAAGGATTCCAGGTCTATGCAGACTCTTAAGGAGTTTTCAGTGTGCTATGCTCCATCCGATATTTACCAAAATGTCAGGAAATGCAGTGTTGCAATCTTCCTTGGGGAAGTTCTTGCATCGGTACTCAGTGAAGAAAGTCAGAATAGCCCGTTATTTACATTCCTGGAAGAATCGATTGTCTATTTTGACAGGTGCCCTGATAACTTTGCGAATTTCCATATAGCTTTTCTTGCAGGGCTGAGCAGTTATCTTGGCTTTGAGCCAGCACCACAGACAAGAAACGATGATATATACTTTGACCTGCTAAACGGTATTTTCACCCCTTCTCCGCCAACGCATTCCAACTATTCCGATAGGAATATTTCAGGAATACTGGCCAGATTCTTCAGTGCCAGCTATGATAATTCAAAGAATATTAACCTTACAGGTGCTTTAAGAAATGAGATACTTGAAACTCTTATAAAGTATTATTCCACGCACCTCCCCGGATTAAAAAAGATAAGATCCCTTGAGATACTCAAAGAAGTTTTTAGCTAATACCTGAATTAACAGCCTGATATTTTCATATCTTTAAAACATAAAAAATCGCACTTATGCGACTATTATCATCTTTAATAAAGAATCTCTATTCCAAACGGATAAAACAGTTTGAATTATTGAAAAAAAATCCTGTTGAGATCCAGCAGGATACTTTTTTAAAAATGATAAAACGAGCTTCTGCAACAGAGTGGGGAAAATCATACGATTATTCCTCAATAAAGTCTGTTAAAGAATATCAATCAAGAGTTCCGGTTCAGACTTATGAGCAGATTATACCTTATGTTGAAAGACTGGGAAATGGTGAAGCTAATCTTCTCTGGCCCGGTAAAGTAAAATGGTTCGCAAAATCATCAGGAACAACTTCAACCAAAAGCAAATACATTCCTATAACAACTGAATCCCTGAACGATTGCCATTTCAAAGCTGTCAAAGATGTTGTCTTAATGTACCTGATGAATAATCCTGATTCACGGATCTTTTCAGGAAAAACTTTAACGCTGGGTGGAAGCCACAGAATTGGACAATTCCACAATAATGCACTGTATGGAGATCTGTCAGCAATCCTGATTGAGAACACTCCATTTTATGCAGAACTAATAAGGACTCCAAAGCGTCACATTGCCCTTACGGAAGATTTTGAACAGAAGCTTGAACTTGTAAGCCGGGCCACTAAAAACCAGAATGTTACAAGCCTTGCCGGTGTCCCATCCTGGTTCCTCACTCTTATCAAGTTTATTCTAAAATCGGAGAATAAAAATAACCTGCATGAAATCTGGCAAAATCTTGAAGTCTTCTTCCATGGCGGCATCAGTTTTACCCCTTATCGTGAGCTTTACAAAAAGCTTATCCCTGGCAATAATATGCACTACATGGAAACCTATAATGCATCAGAAGGATTTTTCGGGATTCAGGATGACCTTTCAATTCCGGAAATGCTTCTTATGCCCGATTACGGTATCTTTTATGAATTTATCGAAGCTGACAGAATCAACGACGAAACAGCACCTTGCTATACACTTGGGGAAATAAGGAAAAATGTGGAATATGCAATGATTATTTCAACAAACAGCGGTCTGTGGAGATATATGATAGGTGATACAATTGTTTTTTCTGATCTTGATCCTTTCCGGTTTCATATAACAGGCCGGACCAAGCATTTCATAAATGCCTTTGGCGAAGAACTTATTGTTGACAATGCTGATAAAGCCCTGGATAAAGCCTGCAAATTAACTGATGCAATCATTTTAGAATATACTGCAGGTCCCGTTTATATGGGAGAATTTTCAAAAGGAACACATGAGTGGCTGATAGAATTTGAAAAAGAACCTTCTGATCTCAATAAATTCACTGCAATACTGGATGAAACATTGAAATCACTTAACTCTGATTACGAAGCCAAAAGATTTAAAGATTTAAACCTTGTTATACCTGTTGTCAGAAGTGTTCCTGCCGGAACTTTTTATAACTGGCTTAAATCGAAGAACAAGCTTGGCGGACAGAATAAAGTTCCCAGATTATCAAATACAAGGGAATTTATTGAAGAGATAAATGCAATAATTGCAAACGACAGTATTTAGTGTTTGTATCCCTTTGATATTTTGTGTTCGATAATATTTATTAATTTTAACTCCTCAAAATATTTTTCTCCTATGCATATTGCTATTGCTGGAAATATCGGATCCGGAAAAACAACGCTTGCAGGACTTCTTGCAAAACACTATGGATGGACTCCTCATTATGAGGATATTGATCATAATCCATATCTCAACGATTTTTATGTAGATATGCTTCGCTGGTCCTTCAACCTTCAGATATATTTTCTTAACACAAGATTTAACCAGATACTGGATATAAAAAAATCCGATAAAACAATTGTGCAGGACCGGACAATTTATGAAGATGCTTATATTTTTGCCCCAAATCTTCATTCCATGGGTCTTATGTCAACTCGTGACTTTGAAAACTATTCATCACTTTTTAAATTGATGAGTTCTCTGATCAGCCCTCCCGACCTTCTACTCTATCTCAGGGCATCTGTTCCCACACTTGTAAACCAGATCCAAACGAGAGGACGAGAATATGAAAGCTCTATAAGGATCGACTACCTTAAAAGACTTAACGAACGATATGAGGCATGGATAGAAACTTATGATCTGGGTAAACTGCTCATAATTGAAGCAGATCATTATAACTTTCCTAATAACAAGGACCATCTGAGTGAAGTTATTGATAAAATAAATGCCGAACTTCATGGTTTGTTCTGAAAAGGCTTGATTCTCTGCCTTTTAATAATTAATTTTACGTTTGTCAGATTCTATCTGATTTTTTACATTTTTCCGCTTAAGAAATTCCTGTAATATGAGACAAGGAAAAATAATCCCCTCGCTGATAATTGCCCTTCACCTTACAGCTAATTTATCAGGACAATATAATCCAAATGATAAGGCTCCGCTTGATCCTGATATAAGAACAGGAAAACTTTCAAACGGACTGACCTACTACATAAAAAATAATAAAGAACCCGAAAAAAGAGCAAGTTTCTATATAATTCAAAATGTCGGAGCTATTCTTGAAAATGATGATCAGAATGGGCTCGCTCATTTTCTTGAACACATGGCTTTTAACGGAACAAAAAATTTCCCCGGAAAAGCAATTATAAACGGACTTGAAAAACACGGTGTCAAATTCGGCGCTAATATAAATGCATATACATGGTTTGATGAGACTGTTTATAATCTATCAAATATCCCCGTTGACTCAAGACCTGACCTTGTTGATACAGCTCTCCTGATACTTCACGACTGGTCTCATTTCATATCTCTGAATGAAGAGGAGATAGACCTTGAACGCGGTGTTATAAACGAAGAGTGGCGTACTTATAAAGATGCAAGCGCCAGGATGTTCACAAAAGTTATTGGTGTCGTCTTAAAAGATTCAAAATACGCAGTCCGCGATGTTATAGGATCAATGGATGTGATTAATAATTTCTCTTACAACACATTAAGAAATTTTTACCACGACTGGTACAGAACAGACCTGCAAGCTGTTGCTGTTGTCGGCGATATTAATGTGGACGAAGTTGAAGCAAAAATTATAAAATACTTTTCTGAAATACCTGCAGTTGAGAATCCGTTACAAAGGTACTATTCTGAGATACCCGATCATAAAGAAACATATTATGTTCTTGCACTTGATAAGGAAGCACCACAAACACTTGTTTCTGTAGTATCGCTTCACAAGGATACACCGGCCGATCAGAAGAACCTTGGTTATCTGCGCGAAACTTATGTAGTTTCTCTTATGAATTCTATGATCAATACCCGTATCAGTGAACTACTGCAAAAGAGTAACCCTCCATTTGTAAATGGGTCAATCTACTACTCTTCTTATTATCCCAGAGGATACAATGCTTTTTCAATCTCGGCATCAACAAGAAAAAATGAAGAAGCTACAGCACTTGAAGCAGTTTATACCGAAGCAGAAAGAGCAAAAAGATATGGTTTTACAAATGGGGAACTTGAAAGAGCAAAATCCAGGATGATAGCTGAAGCTGAAAATTCACTAAAGCAAAAGGATAAGATCAGCAATGATACATACATCAGCTGGATACAGGATCATTTTCTCCTTGGTGAGCCTCTTACATCAATCGATTTTGATTATGAATATCTGAACAAGGTTATCGGAGGAATAACAGCAGAGGAAGTATCTGAAAAATTCAGGGAACTGATGACAGATGAAAACAGGACAATAATTGTGCAGGGCATTGAAGGCGAAGATATTACTCATATCTCTGAACAGGAATCCCTGGCAATTCTCGACAGGATTAAAAACTCTTCCATTGATCCCTATGTCGATGATATCCTGGCTGAATCGCTTATAACAGATGAGCTTACCGGCTCAAGAATAATCAGGACCACACCTTTGCCGCTATTTGATGCAACAGAATGGACCCTTGCAAATAATATTAAAGTAGTTTACAAAAAAGCTGATTATGAAAAAGATAATGTCCTTCTGACTGCTTTCAGCTATGGTGGTATCTCAAAAGTGGATGATGATTATGTACTTGCGGCTAATCTTGTACCCACCTTCATAAGTTTTTACGGAGCCGGCGACTATGACAATGTCACTCTTCAGAAAATGCTTTCAGGTAAAAAAGCTTCATTGACAATGGGCCTTTCCGAAACAGTTGAACAGATAAGCGGTTCATCGACCCCCGGAGATTTTGAAACACTGCTGCAATTGCTTTATCTGCGACTTGCAAAACCGCGTTTTGATAAAGAAGCTCACGAAGCAGTTATTGAAAGATACACTGCTTTGCTTGAAAGCATGGAAAAGAATCCTGACAAGATGATGAATGACAGTATATTAATGATAACAACCGGATATAATCCCAGAACTCCTCTGGAAAATAAAGAGGCTATCGGTAAAATATCAGTAGATAATATTCAGAAAATCTATAATGACAGATTCAATGCAGCTGATGAATTCACTTTCTTCATAGTCGGAAATATTACACAGGATAGTGTCATTCCACTTATCGAAAAATATATCGGATCACTACCTGTAAAAGGCAGAACCGAGACATGGGTTGACCATGGCATTGAAATGCCTGACGGCAGGATATCGCGTGAAATCAGTTTCCCGCTTACGATACCTAAATCCACAGTATGCATTTTTTTCGAAAAGGAAAACTTTAAATATGAACCCTACACATATTTAGGGTTATCAGTTATAAAAGGCATCCTCGATCTTGTCTATACTGAAAAAGTAAGAGAAGAGGAAGGCGGAACCTATTCGGTGAGTGTAACACTTTCCGGGCAACTGCGGCCAAGAGAGACAGGTAAAGGATATATTTCTTTTGATTGTGACCCGGCTCGTGCCGATGAACTTAAAAGCATAATTTACAATGAATTGAACACTCTGGTAAAAAAAGGCCCGAACAAAGAAAATCTTGATAAGACTATAAAAAATATGCTTAAAACAAGAGAAGAAAGCAAACTTCACAATTCATACTGGATGAATACCCTTACTCGTTATTACAGTTATGGCATTAATTCTGATGACCCTGAAAATTATGAAAACATACTGAATTCATATTCAGTAAAAGATATAAAGAAAATTGCAGGCAGATTTTTTAAGAAAGCTGATATAATTGATCTTGTATTTAAACCTGAATAACATGTCTTCAACACGCCGGGACTTTATAAAAACCGCATCGGCCATTGCAGCCGGAACTGCCCTGCCCCTTGAAGGATTTGCAATCGGCAGGACAAAAACAGCACCAAATGACAGAATAAACGTAGCATTGATAGGCGGAAACGGAATGGGCTGGTCAGATCTTGAATCCTTTCTGAAAAATCCTGAAGTCGAATGTGCAGCTTTGTGCGATGTTGACCGGAATATCCTCAACAAAAGGACAGATGATCTGATAAAAATGGGACGCCCGAGACCCAAATTATATATCGACTACCGCAATATGCTTGAAAACAAGGATATTGATGTAGTAATAATTGCCACACCCGACCACTGGCATTGCCTCATGCTTTGTGACTCGCTTGAAACCGGAAAACATGCCTACCTGGAAAAACCTATAGGAAACTCCATTGCCGAGATAAATATTATGCAAAATGCAGTGAAAAAGCACGGCAAAATAGTCCAGGTAGGACAATGGCAACGGAGTCAGCCTCATTTCACCGATGCGATGAATTATCTGAAGTCCGGCAAACTTGGGCGTATTCGTATATGCAAAGCCTGGTCATTCATTGACTGGAAGGGTGCGGTTCCCAAAGTGCCTGATTCACCAACTCCGGAAGGAGTTAACTATAATTTGTGGCTCGGCCCCGCTCCGATGCGCCCCTTTAATAAAAACAGGTTTCATCATAACTGGAGATGGTATTGGGAATATGCCGGAGGAGAACTATCAGACTGGGGAGTACATCTTATAGATTACATCCTGTATGGCATGGGGAAATCTGTTCCGGAATCCGTTATGGCTATCGGAGGCAAATATGCATTCCCAGATGATGATATGGTGACCCCGGATACAATGACTGCAGTATATGATTTCAAGAACTTTACCATGATCTGGGAACACACGATAGGTATAGGACTCGGAAACTGGCAAAGACCTCACGGAATGGCCTATACAGGCGAAAACGGAACACTTGTTCTCGATCGTAACGGTTGGCAGGTCTTTCCTGAAAAACAAAAGATCGAAGCGGTTCCTATTCAGAGAAATAAAGGAGTCGGGCTTGATCTCCATGTCAGGAACTTCCTGAATTGCTTGAAAAACAATACTCCTGACAGACTCAATGCTGATATAAAAATAGGGCGTAATGTAGCCCTGGTGGCACAAATGGGAAACATAGCGTACCGGACAGGAGAAAGAGTCTTCTGGAACAATGAAAAACAAAGGTTTACAACTGAACCGGCAAACAAACTTCTCTCACCATCGTACAATAATGGATTTAAACTGCCAAAATATTAAAGTCACCGGTGTAAAAGACATACTTTTTGAAACACTATTGGTTCTTTAGTTATTTCCGTTAATTAGTGAGGATACTTCTTCTCTTAAGGAAGGCCATCTGTTTAATTCAATCCGGGCTCCAATTGTTTCGATCACCCTGCCGGCAAGCAAAGCACCTAAAAGTCCGCATTTCTCAAACGAAAGATCATTTGAATAAGCATAAAGGAAGCCCGCCGCATAAAGATCTCCCGCACCTGTTGTATCAATGCATTTGACAGGCAGAGAATCTATTCTGATTATTTCATCTCCCCGCTTAATAAGCGAACCTTTTTCCCCGGTTTTAACTACAGCTATACTGCATCTTTCTCCTATTTCATTCAGGGCATCCAATGGTTCAAGGCCCGTCAGCGCTACTGCTTCTTCTTCATTTGCAAAAAGGATATCGATGTAATTATCTATTATACTATTGAAAATGCCGATGTTGGCTTCAACAATATTATAGCTTGCCAGATCAAGCGCTATTTCCATGCCGTTGTCCTTTGCAATTCTGCATACCTTTTCAACAAGTCCCGGATCACTAATCAGATACCCTTCGATGTATAATATTTTATACTTACTGAAAAACTCTGATTTAATTTCATCTTTATTAAGTTCTACAGCTGCTCCGAGATGAGTGGCAAAAGTTCTCTGGCTATCAGGTGAAACAAAAGCTATAGCCGTCCCGGTCACCTTGTTTCGCCTGAATAATAACAGATTTACTCCGGCCTCTCGCATATCATTTTCGAAAAGATCACCTGTTTCATCCCGACCGATGGAACCAATAAATCCTGTTTCTGCGCCAAGCATAGCTAGGCCATGGACAGTATTTGCAGCTGATCCTCCTGACCTTCTTGTACTTTCAAATCGTGCTGTTTCATTATGAATCTGAACAGATCTATCCTGATCAACAAGTTGCATACTGCCCTTGGGAAGTGACAGTTGTTCAAGAAGTCTGTCGTCATCAATAAGTGTCATAATATCGACAAGAGCGTTGCCAATACCTATAATTTGTTTCATTCCAGATTTTTTTGTCAAAGATATTGTATAATTCACTAAAAGCCGTTATTTTTGGCACGCTGAATAAAAAAGGCAACAAAAAATTCCTCAGTAGCTCAGTTGGTTA
>DAONXX010000022.1:22058-27906 GCA_035414025.1 Bacteroidales bacterium
TGGGGAGCTTGAAAAAATTACAGGAAAAATATTTATCTTGAGTACTGAAAAAATTTTACTGACAGAGTAAAATAGATAAAGAATAAAACCAACCTTACATGAAATGAAAAAATTAAATCTTATCCTTCAGTTTGCTTTTGCGATCGTGCTGTTGTATCTGCTTTCAGGATGCAACCAGCCGGCTCAAAAGGAAGAACCAGTTGAATACGGGCCCAGGGCCCGGACCTATGAATTGCCCTCAGTTCCCGGGGCGGTTTATTATGTTGCACCTGACGCCAGTGCATCTTCCGATGGTCTTGCACCTAACAGTCCAACTACCATCGAGGCAGCAATTGAAAAGGTTGTTACAGGTGATGCCATTATTCTGCGCGGAGGTATTTACCGGACCGGCGATTTGGTTTTCAATCAGGGGATTGTCATACAAGCGTATCAGGATGAGAAACCTGTTTTGAAGGGCACCCTGGTGGCTCAATCCTGGTCAAAGGTCTCAGACAATCTCTGGGTTACGGAATGGGACCGTTTATTCCCGGCAGGTCCGGAATCATGGTGGGATCGCAGACGGAATGAACAGTTTACACCTATGCACCGCTTTAACAATGACGGGGTATTTATAGATGGTCAATATCTGCAATCGGTCGGCAATATTGAGGAAGTCAACAAAGGTACTTTCTATGTTGATTACGGTAAAAACAGGATTTACATAGGTGCTGATCCGGAAGGCCGCCTGGTGGAAATTACTGCATTTAGGAAAGCACTTTACAGGACTCTTGGAATGGCAAATAACAGAATCCCTGACAAAAAAGGTCCTGTAATAAGGGGACTTGAAATAACCCAATATCCCGATACAATGGTTCACATCGGTACAACCGTGCTGGCTGAAGAGGGGCATGGCAGGGATATCGTCGGCACACTTATTGAAGACTGTATTTTTTCGAACTGCTTCAGGATAGGTGTATTCTGCAACAGCGACAGCATGGTGATGCGTAATTGCAGGGTATTCAATACCAATACGGAAGGATTATATGTTGTTGCATCTCAGGACATACTGATCGAAAGGAATATTTTTGAGCAAAACAATATTGAGAAATGGACAGGGTATTACCCGTCAGAAGTAAAAATCTTTAACCAGAGTCACAGGGCTGTATTCCGTGAAAACCTGGTGACAAACCAGCCAAATTCAAACGGAGTATGGTGGGATGTGGGTAATCACGATGCTGTTTTCGTAAAAAATGTTGTAAGTAATGTAAGCCAGAACGCTCTTTTCTTTGAGATCTCCGACGGTGCTGTTTTTGCCGGTAATTTATTTGTGGACTGCAACCATGGCATATACGTTTTGAATGCAGCAAACGTGGAAGTATACAACAACACAATGATCAACAGCAGGGTTGAATTCAGCCGCAATAACCGTGGCGATCAGCTTGGTGTTTTTGGCTGGCATGTTACTAAAGGACCCGGGGTGGAGGAACGACATGGTCATGTCTTTGTCAACAATCTGATGTATGTGAGCGGCGAAAACACTTATCCGATGTTACAAACACAACAGTCAGCATCCTTGTGCGAAAGACTCAGCACACCCCATCTGAAAACCCTCAACAATAATGTATTCATCAGGGGAAATATGGCAGGAGAGAATAAAATTCCAATAATACGGTGGGCACCGTATCCCGATGATGATTGTAGAATCGATATTCTCTCACCGGAAGAACTCAGTAAAATTATCCCTGAATTTTGCACAGCGTGTCAGTATTTTGAAAACTACCAGGATCCGTTGTTTGCTGATATGAAAAATAATGATTACCGACTTATTAAAACATTCCCAGGCATTAAGACTGCTACAAAAATACCTGATCATATCGTTGAATTATCCGGGCTGAAAGGAACAGGGAAACCTTTCCCGGGTGCCTTTGCACCGTAATCAAAGAGTTATCACAGAGGCTACAGCAGAAATTTCTGCGGCGGTTTTGAGGTCTGAATAATTTGTCTCTTATTAAATTGATCAGGATAAATACAACGACCATAAAAGAAGGGTTTATTGTCCCGGACAATCTTATCCCTTTTATTCTGATAAACTCGTTATTTTTCCTGTAGAGTCTGGCAGACAACATGACCGATCTGGTGAGCCTGAGAAAAAGAGCGGGAGTGAGATAATTCATTTCATTCCTGCTTTTTTCTTCACTCTTGTTCTCATACTTTATATCATCCATACATCCATTTGAATATCCACAGCATGTTAAGATGAATAACTTAAATCCGGACTCCACCTTCAGCAGTCCGGGGAATAATATGCATAAGCTTTCCATTTATTGAAAAAATTACTTTTATTTTGTAACTTTATAAATAGTAATAATTTGCTTTCCTGAGAAATCAACCGGGATGAAAAATATATCCTTGATATTATTTTTTTTTATTTCCTGTCATATTCTGGCAGCCCAAATCCAGGAACCTTTGACATACAAGGCTGTGATTCGTAATCCTGCAGGAGAGATTGTTGAATCAAAACAAGTATATTTCCGTCTCAGTATTCTGATGGGCGAATTACCCGGCAATCTTGTTTACAGTGAATTTCAAAAAGTTACTACTGACAAAAAAGGTAATGTAACTCTCTTTATAGGAGAGGGCACAAATAAGCAGGGCGATTTTAATACAATACCCTGGGATACAGATAAATTCTTCCTCAAAGTAGAAGTTGATATTGCCGGCGGTTCAGCTTTTCTGGAAATGCTTACAACACAACTTCTTGTAGTTCCTTTTACATCTCCGGCAGACCAAAATATTGAAGAAGATGAACTGATGATTATCCGCCGATATGTAGGCACCTATCTTGATTACCGCAACACCGTTGCCGAGACCTACGGAAGCCCTAATCTGATCTGGATCAAGACATCAATGGAAAAGATCTTTGGAAAAATATCTGCCTATGGCAGGAGTTGCGAGTTCACAGTCGGTGATAATCTCTACCTGAAAAGAACTTTTTATTCCCCGGGAGTAATTTCAGGATACTGGGTTTATCAGATTGAAAATAATTCAGGAATTTCTTACCGGCTTACAAATTTTCAGCACGACAGTAAAGTGATGGCTGAAACCTGGTTTTGAATAATGCTTCAATATCGATACCCTGTACCCAAGTTGCTATATGGATACTATTATAGCAGCTTATGCTCCATTTCATGACGAACTTCTTACTCTGTAACCATCAATGCCATAATAAAGGATAAAGGCGAAACAGACCAATGGAACTATAAAGCCCGTTGCCATAGTTGATACATCGGCAATACGCCCCATCAGAAGAGGTATCAGGGCACCTCCTACAATAGCCATAACAAGAAGAGAAGAGCCTTTCTTAGTCAGAGGGCCAAGATCCTTGATTCCCAAGGCAAATATTGTTGGAAACATTATTGACATGAAAAAATATGTTGTAAAAAGAGCTATAACTGAAATCCATCCCAGTCCGGCTACTACAAGGCCCATTGTTATAACATTTATCAGAGCATAAAGAGCCAGTATTCTGTTTGGCCGGACAAGCCTCATAAATACGGTACTTCCTGTAAAACGACCCAGCCAGAAAAGACCCATGCCTCCGAATGCCAGGATCTTTGATGCTTCCTGATTTGTAATCGCAGGCATTTCTTCAGTCACATAATTGATAAAAAAACTGTTGATCCCGGTCTGGGCAGCAACGTAAAAAAACTGGGCTGTCACAGCCAGTACAAAATGAGGATGTCTGAAAAGACGGCGCCAGCTTAAATCATTCGGATCATTTTCGGTCTCCTTTAAATGAGTCTCTTCTTTGATTTCCGGAAGAGTGGCCCTCCAGAATAAAAGAGCAACTATGAAGACAATAGCTCCAATCAGCAAATAAGGTAAGGCAATCGAAGAAAATTTATTTTCATCGCCTTCATTTCCAAATATCAGCATTCCCCCGATAAGAGGGCCTGCAATCCATCCGAGCCCGTTAAAAGACTGTGCGAAATTAATTCGTCTTTCAGCATGAACAGCAGGTCCAAGAACAGTTGTATACGGATTTGCAGCTGTCTCAAGACAAGTCAGTCCGCAGGAAATAATGAACAGACAAAGCAAAAAACTGCCAAATGTCTGAATAACAGTTGCCGGTAACATCAGAAATGCCCCGGCACAAAATAGCGATAAACCAAAAATGATCCCGCGCTTATAGCCAAAACGCTGCATCAGAAGGCCCGCAGGAATAGCCATAATAAAATAACCCCCATAAAAGACAAACTGTACAAGAGCTGATTTAGCTTTTGATATATTCAGTAATTCCTGAAAATGCTTGTTCAGTACATCTAGGCAGCCATGAGCAAAGCCCCACAGGAAAAAAAGACTTGTTACAAGTACAAAAGGAATCAGATATTCCGGGCTGACAAACTTTTGTTTTTCGCCTTTTACTGCAAATTCATTAACCATATCCTGCAATTTAGTCTTACAAGTTTGGTAGGATTTATCAAAATTAAGCATTATATTCTAAATAATGCCCGAATAAATCACAACAGTTAAGATCCGGCAATGTCATCACCAGCTCATGCGAGATGGCATTCCTCCGCCCCTACCCCTGTTGCCAAATCGCGGATTGACGACATTGTTATAAATCGACCCGAAGGTATAGGTCAGACCAATGCTGCCACCAAAACTATAATTTGTAGCTTGCTGTTTTAGCCTTAGAAGCCTTTCAGCTTCTGTAAGCGAGCCTTTTCTCAGGTTAAGTTGATTGTTTATGTAGCCTATTTCACCATTGAGTGACAGTGAAAGGCCTTTAATTATCCTTAGCCTTAGGAATCCGTCAAGCTCTATCCTGTTCTTTGACCAATCATGGAAATAATTTGAGGCTGAAAGTGATATATTTATTGATCCCCAGGCTTCCTGTATCTGATACGCGATTGACAGATCATGCTGAAAAAGGGACTCCTTTGTTTTATTGAATATTGTAGTATCAATATAATCATTGTACTGATATCCTGCTGAATACAAAAATCTTAACTGCCTGTGAGTTGCTTCTTCATAAGGATATAGATTATATTCGACTGCCGGCATAAACTGAAGCCGGATATCATAATTTGGATTTGTTGCTGACATCAGATCAAGTCTAAATCCTGCCGACCAATGTTCACCAAAACTTTTAACCAGAAGATTATCAATTGATTCTGAATTCCTGGTATAGGTGATTGCTTCTCCTCCGTAATTGTATCTCTGTTTATTTGTACTCTGCTCAATATTTATTTCCAATTTCAGTTCGGGGGTTATCCTGGAAATATTCACCGAATTTGAAAGATTGACCCGGCTATATGATTCTTCCGAATCAAATCTTGGGCTCACAGAAATCTCAAATATCCAGGAATCCCATTTGTCTATTACCTTATCCGCCTTAAGTTCGGGATTGTGCCCTATAGTTATTTCCGGTGCCAGCGGGGTTTTTGCCACATACCTCATCAAGCCCATCTTTAGAAGATTTGTCCTTCTTTCCCTTATGATCATGCTTGTTTCATCAGGACTTGAAGTATAAGTAAGTGTATCATTCATACCAAGATATTTCTCCTGGCCTTTAAATGTATATGTATACTGTGTCCCTCCGCTTCCGGCTGATTGTGAAGAAACGAGAATAAACACCTCTGCTTCTTTCACATCTCTGACATAATTAACATAAGGGATCTGCTCCCTTGTATAATTCATATCACATGTTCTGCAATCAAGAAAAACCCTTAGAGCATTATCCCTTTTCGGATCTTTTTCGCTTTCTATATCCTCACCCAGCGTTATTGTTGAAAAAAAGCATGAAAAAAAGAGCAGAAAAAACAAATAAGGATAAATCGCTTTCATAAATATACCTTTCAAAATT
>DAONXX010000023.1:0-27856 GCA_035414025.1 Bacteroidales bacterium
TTCAGGTATATGCAAGATCTTATCAAACGTGGCTACCTGTTTATAGCAACACCTCCACTTTATCTTGTGAAGAAAGGAAAAAATGAACGTTACTGCTGGTCTGAGGAAGAACGCGAAGCTGCTATAATGGAGATAGGGCAGGGTAAGGATGCATCAGTTTCAGTTCAGCGTTATAAAGGTTTGGGTGAAATGAATGCCAATCAGCTGTGGGAGACTACAATGAACCCTGAAACAAGAACTTTGCGACAGGTTACAATAGAAAGTGCCGCTGAAGCCGATCATATATTTTCAATGCTTATGGGTGATGAAGTGCCTCCAAGAAGAGAATTCATTGAGACACACGCCAGATATGCTAGAATAGACGCCTGACAGCAGAATAAGTTTTTTTCAGTACACCATATCCAAAGAAATTCCTTCTTACCTGGATGGCGTTACTTTGGCATATTTCACTGCAACAGAAACATCTGATGCATTTATTGTCAGTCAGTACAACCCAGTTCTTTTTTACAGGATGCATTGCCAAAGCATTCATTGAACATATTTTTATGCATTCCCTGCATCCTATACATTTATCATGAATAAAGACAGGCTTTACCTGAAGTGATCTCACGGAACGTAATCTGTGCATAAGGAAACGGACAACAACATTCCCATTACTGGCGTGAGCTATCCTCTTGAAATTCTTCATAATAAGCGATTCAAGCGGCGGCCCGTCATATTCAATGTCTTTCTCATCTTTAAGCCATACTCCTTTGCTGAGAGCTATTGAATTTGTAGGTACTATCATCGGATCATAATCTACAATTTTACAGGCTGTTATATCGACAGCAAGCGGGTTTGTTGAACCGATCAGCACCCCGGTGTTTACAGGCGTCCCCTGGCCAGGACCTTCTCCTTCCATACCCATAATGCCGTCCATCAGGTAGAATCCCGGCGCTACAGCTATATTGAGGTCGATAAGAAAAGCTGAGAAACTATCCCTGTCGGAATGTATAGCATGCTGCTTTGTCTTCACAAAGCCCGGGACAAGACCTAGAGAATTTTTTACAGCCCCGGTGAAATATGTCAGTTGATGAGTTTTTAATTTTGGAAGTGAAATAATAATATCAGCTTCCTTTGCAGCAGACGCTATTTTTATCTTTCTTGAGCCAAGAGATATATCTGTCTGATCCTTCATGAAATCGATCCATTTGGCTCCTGTTTTCTGACACACCTGATAGATCCCGGATTTTTCGCTTTTAAAGCCACGGAAATGGATTCCAGGTGAATCGCCTACAATAACAGTAGCATTTCTCTCCTGAAGGAACTTTATCATCGCTTCTACAACAACCGGATGGGTTGTGACACATTTAGCAGGATCGCAATCAATGAGGACATTCGGTTTTAGAAGTACTTTTTTATTGCTGACATCAGGACCATCAGACCGGGTGTATATTTCCGAAATAAGCCTGTATACTTCATCAGGATCATATTCCCTGCAGTTTCTGACAATGACCTTTGAATTCATGTTTTATAAAAACTGCAAATATAATCTTAAGTTCAAAATACGGTAAAGGATATTACCCGTTCGTAATAATATCTTTCAGAATCTCTTCAATATTGCTTACAAGGGTTCTGGAGGGGCCGCTGTAATTATTTACTAAAATGCAGAAGACCAGGTTCCTGCCTGACAAAGTTGTAAGGTATCCTGCATATCCCCTTACTCTTGTCATAGATCCGCTTTTGGCTTTAAGTGTGTTTGAGAAAAGCGGATCCCTGAAGTAATTGCGCATAGTTCCTTCTTTGCCAGGGTCGGGGAAAGATGCAATAAAATCATCATAATAAGGGCTCTCTTTTTTCATATAACGCAGGATTTCAACTATCTGTTCAGAACTAACGGCGTTCAGCGGCGATAATCCGCTTCCATCTTCCATAAAAAGCCCCCCGCTGAGAATGTCTTTTTCTTTTAAAAAGTTCATAATTACAGATAAGCCTTCTTGTGTACTCCCGTTATCATGAAATGTTCTGCCAAGCTCTTTCACAAGATGTTCGGCATAAAGATTTACACTTTCATGATTAAGAATCCTTATTATATCTTTCAGAAGCGGCGAAGTTATTTCGTTAACGGCAGTAAAACCAGTCGGCGGAATCTGTGTCATTCTTGCTGTTGTCGGCTTTCCTGATATCCTGATACCGGCATTTCTTAGTTTACTGTCAATAATCCTGGCCATCAGCAGGGGAGGATCAGGGATTGCAGCTTTTAAAATGAAATCTTCAGAACCCTCAGGTATGATTCCTTCAAGCGAACCCGTTTCGGTATATGGCGCTGCAAAAACAAAACCTTTATCCTGCTTTCCGCTTGCAGTAAGCCTGTTTGCAAGTTCATACCGGCACTCTTCAGGAAATATGGCTGTTATCAAAGGAGGGCGGGAATTGTCTTTAGTATTGAAGCGGATAAAGTATGTATTATCAAAGACAGAAAGTCCATAGGCTCCGGCACCATAGTAATTGCCTGCGTCTTCCCAGAGCCATTTTGAAGGAACAGGCATGTAATCAAAATATGAATCGTCAGTGATAACCTGTCCATTTATTCTTTTGATCTCGGTCTTATTTATCGCTGCAACCCATTTCTCAGCAAATCCTTTATAATGCTCATTGAAATTTTCCGATCCGAGAACTGGATCACCGCCCCCTTTTATGATTATGTTACCGTTCAGCTCCCCTGATCCGGGTGAAAATTTTCCCGAGTATCCGATTATTGTTTTGAATGTATGATCAGGGCCAAGCATCTCAAGGGCAACTGCCGATGTGATGATTTTCAGTACTGATCCGGGGATAAGGCTAGTGCCAGGCTTGTTCTCAAAGACTGTCGCACCGCTTTCTGCATCCTTCACACAGAAAGATATTACAGCATGATTCATGGTACTGTCAGTGATGAAGCTGGCAAATGGTCCTTCCTGTGAATAAGCAGATGTTATATAAAAAAAGAGGATTACGGATAATAACTTTCTTTTCATGCTGTCTTCTCTTTGTTGATTTCCTTTGTTGACAGAAGGCCGCATGCTGCACCAATATCCTCACCTCTTGATTTTCTGACTGTCGCCAGGATGCCTTTTTTGTTCAGAGCATCCCTGAACAGTTCAGCTTCCTGCAGTGAGGGACTAATAAAAACAGATCCTGGTATCTTGTGGAAGCGGATTATATTCATCCGGCATTTAATCCCGTTGAGTAAA
Source organism: Bacteroidales bacterium (assembly GCA_035414025.1). GTDB lineage: Bacteria > Bacteroidota > Bacteroidia > Bacteroidales > VadinHA17 > LD21. The sequence continues at coordinate 3,213 of DAONXX010000023.1, forward strand.
CGTGCCAGCTCTTTGACATGACCAGCTGAATCATTGATTCCCTTAAATAAGACATATTCAAATGAGATCCTCCTCTGATTGTTTATATCAGCAGCCTGTATTAAATCAATTATCTCTCTTATGTTGTTTGTTTTCTGGATAGGCATCAACTGGCTTCTTTCCTCATCAAATGGTGAGTGCAGACTAACTGCAAGGTGGCAGCGGCTTTTTTCCAGGAATTCCCTGATATTCTTTTTCAGCCCGATAGTGCTTACAGTTATTCTTGTCGGACTCCAGCCATAACCCCATGAACTTGTAAGTATATCGAGGCTTTTCAGTACTTCATTCAGGTTATCCAGTGGTTCGCCCATTCCCATAAAGACAATATTGGTGAGTTTCCTGAATTCAGGGATGCTTCTGAACTGATTAAGTATCTCATTCGATGACAGATTGCCCTGGAATCCTTGTTTGCCTGTCAGACAAAATATACAACCCATTTTACAACCGGCCTGACATGAAAGACATATAGTAGCCCGGTTATCTTCAGGTATATATGCTGTTTCTATATATTTGTTGTTAAGTACTTTAAAGAGATATTTCCTGGTGCCGTCACTGCTTGTGGCTTCACTGACCGGAGGGGAAAGGCCTGTTTCATAACTTCCGGAGAGAAGATCTCTTGTCTTTTTTGACAGGTTGCTCATTTCTCCAATTTCTGTTATCTCCTTTTTATACAACCAGTCAGCTATCTGTCTTGCTGCATAACCGGGAAGCCTAATCCGCTTTGTCAGAACTATCAGTTCATCCAATGTTTTTCCGAATAGTTTTTCCTTTTCCATAACACTTTCTTATGGCCTTGGCAATGCAAACATTTAATAACCAATGGCTTATGTGGAGAATAAGGGAATTGATTTTCCTGCAGATCTCGCTGGTAAATGCAGATTAACTCATTGCTCATCATTCATCTCCAGCCATTCTCCCTCAAACACGAAAGCAGCCGGTCCTGTAAGCCAAATATCGGTAATCTTTTTGTCGCTTATTTTAAATTCAACTTTAAGATTTCCGCCTCTTGCTTTTACATCGATTGAGTTAGTGTCAAAATGTCCTTTTAACACTGCAGCAATGGCAGAAGCGGTTATTCCAGTGCCACAGGCAAGGGTCTCATCTTCAACCCCGCGTTCAAAAGTCCTTATTGACAGGCCATTTTTAAGGACCTTTACAAAGTTTACATTTGTGCCTCCGGGAGCAAAATCGGCAGACCAGCGGATTCTTTTACCTTCCTCAAATACGTTTAGATTGTCAATTTCTTCCATGAACAGGACATAATGAGGTGAACCTGTATCTATAAAGTAGTTTCCCCTGATTAGTTTGTATTCGTTTATGTTTCCCATCTGGAGCCTTACGATTCCGTTGTCAACTGAGGCCTGATGCAAACCATCATAAGCCATGAATTTCTGTTTTGAGTCCGCTATGTCATGTTTAAAAGTAAAATGAGCGACACATCTTCCACCGTTGCCGCACATTGAGCCAAGCTTGCCATCGGAATTGAAATATTTCATTTCATAATCAGCTTCTTTTGAATATGACACAAGGATCAGTCCGTCGGCACCTATGCCAAAACGGCGGTCACACATCCTGTTAATAAGTTCTGAGTTTTCAGGATTAAAGTTGCCGTCCCGATTGTCTATAATAATGAAATCATTACCAGCACCCTGGTATTTGTTAAAATGGATACTCATCATAGTTAAAGTGTTGTTAAATCAATATATAATATTGAGGATCATATTAAAAATGCATGATCTTTGTAATATATACAATTATTTAAAATGCTTATAAAGATATAAATCTTTTGTCAAGGCATATATTTGATATCCCTTGACAAAACAAAAGGTACAAAAAATAAAACATTATAATTTACAATTATGAAAGGCAAAAATTTATTAGGAGGATTGCTGATGGCTGTTGCAGGAGCAGCTATTACGCTATTGATTTATACGAAATTTGTTCAGAAGCCCGTTACTGTTGTGGAGAGAGACAGTTCAACTGCGGTTCTGGCTGATGGAAAGCCATTTCTGACATCTTTTCAGCTGGGCGAGGGGCAGATTGATTTCACTTATGCTGCAGAGCAGACTGTTCATGCAGTTGTTCACGTAAGGACAAAGTCAATGGTGAAACAGCCTGACAATCCTTTCATGGAATGGTGGTTTGGTGACCGTTACAGTAATCAGCCCAGAGAACGGCAGGGCTTCGGATCAGGTGTCATTATTTCTGAGGATGGTTACATTGTGACCAATAACCATGTAATTGAGGATGCTGAAAACATTGAAGTGAAGTTGAATGATAATAGAATTTTATCGGCAGAAGTTATCGGACGGGATCCCACTACCGACATAGCTCTTCTGAAGGTCAATGTTAATAACCTTCAGTATCTCAGATGGGGTGATTCCGAGAAGCTGAAAGTTGGGGAATGGGTACTTGCAGTAGGAAATCCCTTTACGCTCGGAACAACAGTGACGGCAGGTATTGTCAGTGCCAAGGGCAGGAACCTTGATATTCTTGAAGGCGAATATCGCATCGAATCATTTATCCAGACCGATGCAGCTCTGAATTCCGGGAACAGCGGGGGAGCTCTTGTTGACACAAAGGGATTGCTTGTAGGTATCACATCGGCAATTTATTCTCCCAGTGGCGCTTATGCCGGAAACTCATTTGCAATACCTGTAAGCATTGTAAAGAAGGTTGTTGATGATCTGAAGGAATATGGAGAAGTTCAGCGGGCAATAATTGGTGTGCTCATTACTGATATGACATCTGAAGGAGCTAAAAAGCTGAATCTGAAAGAGGTTAAAGGAGCTCTCGTTTCAAGGGTTTATGACGGCGGCGCTGCAGCTGAGGCAAACTTGAAGGAAAACGATGTGATACTTAAGATAGCCGAAGTGCCAGTTAATACCTCTGCCGAACTGCAGGAGCAGGTAGCTAAATACCGTCCGGGCGACAAGATATCTATTACCTACTTAAGAGCTGGTAAGGAATTCACTGTCCCTGTTATCTTAAAGAACATAGCAGGGAATACAAATGTTGTTACCCGCGGCATGACAGGAATGGAAGTATTCGGAGCCAGGCTTGAAGGACTTTCTTCAAAGGAGAAGAGATCATATAAACTCGAAAACGGTGTCAGGATTGCAGAATTGGGTGAAGGATTGTTCAAGGACATAGGATTGAGAAGGGGAACCATTATTACAACTATTAATGGCAAAAAAGTGAATAATTCAGCTGATGTAAGAAGTGCCATAGGGGGCGGTGAAAGTTCGCTTAAGACGATTGAGGGATATACTCCTGATGGCAGGTTCTTCAGCTATAGATTCGGCAACTGACAGAGTCAATAAATAAACCATTGTAATTCAGAGGGTTATCCAATAGCCCTCTTTTTTACGACATACATTATTTTATTTTGTGAATATTAATTATTGTATTAACTTTGCGCAAATTTTTACAGTAGGATGAGACAACTAAAGATTACCAAATCCATAACAAACAGAGAGAGTGCTTCATTAGATAAATATCTGCAGGAAATTGGTAAAGAAGAGTTGATTTCGGTGGAAGAAGAAGTTGAATTGGCTCAACGTATTAAGAAGGGCGATAGAAACGCGCTTGAAAAACTCACTAAAGCAAATTTACGTTTTGTTGTTTCAGTAGCAAAACAATATCAAAATCAGGGGCTTAGTCTTCCTGACCTGATAAACGAAGGCAATCTTGGCCTGATAAAAGCTGCTGAAAAATTCGATGAAACAAGAGGATTCAAGTTTATCTCATATGCTGTTTGGTGGATCAGACAATCAATACTTCAGGCACTGGCTGAACAATCCAGAATAGTCAGACTGCCTCTTAACCAGGTCGGCTCATTAAATAAGATCAATAAAGCTTTCTCTAAGTTCGAGCAGGAGTATGAGCGTACTCCTTCTCCCGAAGAGCTTGCTGAAGTTCTTGAACTGCCGAAGGAGAAGATAACAGATACTCTTAAGGTTGCGGGTCGTCACGTTTCGGTTGATGCTCCTTTTATTGAAGGAGAAGACAACAGCCTGCTTGACGTACTTACAAATACCGACTCTCCGGTCGCTGATAAGCTTCTTATGGACGAATCTCTTTCAAGAGAAATTTACAGAGCCCTTGCTACTCTTACTGAAAGGGAAAGGGATATTATCAGGTTCTTTTTCGGAATAGGCTGTCAGGAGATGACTCTCGAAGAAATAGGAGAGAAGTTTGGTCTTACACGCGAAAGAGTCCGGCAGATAAAGGAAAAAGCAATAAGACGTTTAAGACATACCTCAAGAAGCAAATTACTGAAGGGTTATTTAGGTTGATTTTTTAAGTTTTATGGTTTAAGAAAGGTGTCCTGCAACGACACCTTTTTTCTTTTGGCTTTCTTAAGTTGTTTGTTCATTCACTTTAATAACTTTGTTCGTTCATTCCTTAATTACTTCGCATAATGAATTTCAAGCTGACATCGGATTACGTTCCTACAGGTGATCAGCCTGACGCTATTGAACAGCTTGTTGATGGTTTACAAAAAGGAACCAGGTACCAGACATTGCTTGGAGTGACAGGTTCGGGAAAGACTTTTACAATCGCAAACGTGATCGAAAAAGTAAACAGGCCTGTTCTTGTCCTCAGTCATAATAAAACCCTCGCTGCCCAACTTTATGGGGAGTTCAGACAGTTCTTCCCGGAGAACAGCGTTGAATATTTTGTGTCTTATTATGACTATTACCAGCCGGAAGCATATCTGCCTGTAACTGATACTTATATTGAAAAAGATCTTTCGATTAATAAAGACATTGAGAAACTTCGCCTGAGTGCAACGTCTTCCCTTCTTTCAGGCAGACGGGATGTTATTGTGGTCTCATCTGTTTCCTGCCTGTACGGAATAGGAAATCCCGAAGATTTTCAATCAAATACAGTGCATGTGATAAAAGGACGGAGCATGGGCAGAAACCAGTTTCTCAGAAAGCTCGTTGACAGCCTCTATTCAAGGAATGAACTGGAATTCAGGCATGGTACATTCAGGGTACGTGGCGATACTGTTGATATTTACCCTGCTTATGCTGATATAGGGATACGTATAATTTTTTTTGGTGATGTTGTTGAAGAGATAAGCACATTTGATCCGATTGAAGGCAATAGGATAAATGATCTTGATGAGTATATTATTTATCCTGCAAATATCTTTGTTACAACCCGCGAAAGAATAAACCAGGCAATATCAGAAATTCAGGAAGATCTTGTACGGCAGGTGATATATTTTAATGACATAGGGAAAAAGGAAGAGGCAAGAAGGCTTGAACAGAGAGTCTCGTATGATCTTGAGATGATAAAGGAGTTGGGATATTGCAGTGGTATAGAGAACTATTCCCGTTATTTTGACGGGCGAAAATCAGGTGCCAGACCTTTCTGTCTGCTTGATTATTTCCCCGATGATTTCATTACTATTATTGATGAGAGTCATGTGAGCATACCACAGATAAGAGGTATGTATGGAGGAGATCACTCCCGGAAGCAGACTCTTGTTGAATATGGTTTCCGGCTTCCTGCAGCACTTGATAACAGACCATTGAGGATAGAGGAATTTGAATCGCTAACGGGGCAATTGATATTTGTAAGCGCCACTCCTGCCGATTATGAACTTGAAAAGAGTGAGGGCGTCTTTGTTGATCAGGTAATTCGGCCTACCGGCCTGCTTGATCCTCCAATAGAGGTCCGGCCCAGTCTTAATCAGATAGACGACCTGATGAAAGAAATACGGGAGCGGACTCAGGCAGGTGAAAGGACACTTGTTACTACAATAACAAAAAGAATGGCTGAAGAGCTTACATCTTATCTTCTTCGTTTTGATATTAGATGCCGCTATATACATTCCGATATTGATACTATTGAAAGGATCGAGATAATGGAAGGTTTAAGGACAGGAGATTTTGATGTGCTTGTAGGTGTAAATCTTCTCAGGGAGGGTCTTGATCTTCCGGAAGTATCACTTGTGGCAATTCTCGATGCTGATAAGGAGGGATTCCTGAGATCGGCACGGTCTCTTACACAGACAGCCGGAAGAGCTGCCCGCAATATTAACGGGAGAGTAATAATGTATGCAGATACGATAACAGGGAGCATGAAAATGACAATGGATGAAACGAACAGGAGAAGAGATAAGCAACTGAAATATAATGAGGAGAAGGGTATTACTCCTGCTCAGATTGTCAGGAAGACCGGAACTATCCTTGCCGGTTTAAGTAAAAAAGGCATTGCTATGAAAGCTTATGTTGAACCTGAGCGTGCAGACATTGCTGCTGATCCTGTTGTCAGGTATATGAATACGGAAGCTCTTCAGAAAGCAATGGAACAGGCTCGCAATAACATGGAAAAGGCAGCTTCAGAACTTGACTTCATTAAAGCTGCCAAATACCGTGACGAAATGGCGGCGTTTCAGGAACTTATAGTAAGCAGATCGCGCTGAAAAGCCTGTAATATTTTTCTTATACTATTTCCTGACAGCTTTCCAGTTCCACTTGTTAGATGCGTTGGAAGCTGTTCCGGTCATGTTGTTCCCATCAACCCTGGCCTGATATTTTGTAGTGCCCAAAGTGAAAACTATTTCATTTCCATTAAGCCTGCCATCTGAAACTGCTGTTGTTTGTCCGTTTGAAGTGAATGTTCCGCGGACGAATTGAAAATCCTGGGAAAGTGAGAGTTCGTCATTTCCAATTCTCCATGTGCCTTCAACCTTGGCGGGTATGATCCACAAGAGAGCTGTGTTCCAGCTGTTCCAGTTATCAACGGTATTAACCTCAATATCAGGTTCCCATTCACCCATTGTGAAAGTATTTGAAACGATTCTTGTTCCTGGTTTAAGATCCAGCAGCTTTGGCCTGAGTCTGAGATTGATTTCCGGCAAAAGGAACATTGTTATAACTGTTGCTTTTGACAGATCAGCCTGGAAGAGGTCTCCTTCAATGAACTGGGCCCTGGAGCCGACACCTGCCTGCTCAGCATTTCTTCTTGAAAGTGCTACCATGTCAGGATTGAACTCAACGCCAGTAGCCTGAGCCCCGATTTTGGCAGCTGAAATAACTGTCCGGCCGTCACCTGAACCAAGGTCAATAAGAACATCCTTTGGTGTAACCTTTGCTATTGAAAGCATTGTGTCAACAAGTTCCTGAGGGGTTGGTACCCAGACGACATCTTTTCCCCTTTGCCCGACTTGCGGAACATAGGTGTTGTCTGAGTTGTCCTGTGAATGCAGGAGTGATAACGAGAAAGTAAGAAATGTAATAACTAATAGTCCTTTTATGTAACTCAGTGATTTCATTTTATCAAAATTAATTGTTTCACAAAAAAAGAATTATCGAATGTAGAATTTAATTTTCAAATTTCGGATATATTTTGCAATTTATTTGCAATGGATATGAATGATGTCAGTCCGGGAGATCCCATACCGGGTATACAACAATATTCCCTGCAAACGTAGCGGAAAAAAACCTGACAGTAAAACTACAAAAAAAATTATGGCCTGAAGAATTAATTGCTTGAATTTATGAAAATATCCTTTATTGTCTGTGTCTTTTTCTAAAGTCATTCCAATAAAACTTCATGTTGAAATAAGCTGTTATAAAGCCTGAAAAGAGCCAGTTAACCGATGTTTGTACAGAATTGACGGATAACATTTTTCCAGACAGGATTTTTATTTCAACGTAAAAACTTACATTTGTCATGCAGGTTTTAATAAATTATCCCGATAACAAAATGACTTTTTCTGTGTTTAATCCATGGAAGGGAAAATTATTTATAAACAAATTATTATGAAAAAACATTTATATAAGCTACTTGTAATACTCGTAATTCTTTTATCAGGATGTTCGTGGCAGGATATTAACAAATCAAATGTTCGTAATCCGAAGGTCCGGAATATTATTCTGTTCATTGGAGATGGGATGGGAACAGCTCAGGTTTATGCGGGGATGTCTATGAACGGAGAGCCTCTTGTACTGGAATCATTTCCATACACAGGTTTCAGTAAAACTTATTCTTCTGATAATTACGTGACCGACTCAGGTGCCGGAGGGACAGCAATTGCATGCGGGATAAAGACAAATAATGGAATGATAGGTGTGGGGCCGGACTCCCTTGCAGTAGCTTCAATAGTTGAAATTGCGCATAAAAACGGACTTGCAACGGGTGTATTGAGTACGTCTTCTATTACTCATGCGACACCCGCTTCGTTTGTTGCTCATAATGTAAACCGCAACAATTATGAGGATATTGCCAAAGATTTTCTGAACGGTACTGTTGATGTTTTTATCGGAGGAGGTGAAGACCATTTCAGGAAAAGGAGTGATGGTGCTGATCTTGCAATGGCTCTGAAGGAGAAGGGATATGATGTTGTTTATAATATTGAGGACCTTAAAAAATCCGGATCACAGAAGATAGCAGGACTTCTTGCAGGGGAACACATGCCAACGGTGATGGAAGGTAGGGAAGGAATGCTGGCTCAGATGACTGCTAAGGCTATCGAGACGCTTAGTCGTGACAAGGATGGCTTCTTCCTGATGGTTGAAGGGTCTATGATTGACTTTGGAGGCCATGCAAAAGATTTCCCATATGTCGTTTCAGAGGTAATTGACCTTGATATGGCTATTGGTGTTGCCAGGGAATTTGCTGACAAGAACGGTGAGACTCTGATTGTTGTTACTGCAGATCATGAGACAGGAGGTCTTTCGCTTACCGGAGGTGATTTGAAAAGCCGTAAGGTAGCCTCAAATTTCATACAGAGCGGTAATCATACCGGGGTAATGGTGCCGATATTTTCTTATGGACCCGGTGCCGCAAGATTCTCAGGTATACATGAGAATACCTTTTTTTTGAATGAATTCATTGATCTACTGAGGATTAGTAAATGATCTTTTGCTGAAAATCCTTATATATAGTATTCGTCAGGAATCCTATCTGAACTGGCCGTCGATAGTTATGTTCATAACAGCTTCAGTTCCCAGCCGGTCTTTGAGCTGGTTCAGATAGAGGCTTCTTGGAGATATATGGACATCCATATACTCAATATGCCCCCTTTCTTTTGAAAAGTCCTGATATATGGCGTTGAATACTACTGCATTAAGTCCTATATGGCCGAATGAATAGTTTTTTGCTGTCGGCGGATTCTGTACCATATAATCTCCTTCACAGTTCCAGAAGACAGTATTGGCTCCTGCCCATCCTATCGATATATCTTTCCAGAACCTTGCAGACAGCGGAGCCTTAATATTGTCATAAAGTGTTCCTGTGACCCAGGTGCCGTGAGGTTCGCTTGTTGAATAGGGCATTGTTGCCAAACAATCGAGAAAGACATTACCGCTTGAAGTATTGCCTGATGTTACAAATGAATGTCTTCCCTTGTGTGAGGTACAGCGCTGGACAAAGCAGAGTTGTCCGTTCAGCGAATATGTAAACCTTCTGGCTCCCGCCCTTATTGAAATAGGTTCACGGGATTCACAATCCTCAATGGTGATCCATTTGCCTCCGGCACTTACGGATACCAGGCTACTGGCAAAATGAAGTGCGGTGACATTTCTTACCCAGCCGTTCTTTGTATTGTTAATACCGATGAAATTATAATAGTGGTTTTCGTCAGAATAATATTCCTCGCCATCGTAATGTGGACGCGGATCATCCCAGGAACCGCGGTCTATATTTCCATAGGCGGTGATCCGGATTTCGGGATCGAATTCGGATATGCCTCTGATGTTTTCAACTCCTACATTCTCGATCCGGTCTTTATCGTCATATTTCATTATTTCACCTCCGCCCCAGCGTGAATCAATTGCACAGAAAATGGGGGCATCGACGGTGATCGTATTGCCTTTTATTTCAACAATGATCCTGTCATAATTGACATTGAATGGTTTCCAGCTCATCCTTCCGGCTTTCTCACTGCTCAATCCAAGTTCATCAATCCATTCGGCGTTTCCTATTCGTCTTATTATTATCATATCGCCGGTTTTGTATGCTTTTGCAGATGCTACGGTAAATGTCCTGGCACCTACCGGTACATATTTATCCTGAATAACCTGCCTTGTTTCCTCAAGCGCTACGGTACCTGATGTGCCGCCGATATTTATCAGGGCCTGCCGGGTTGCTTTTACACCCTTTTCCTTAGGACTTTTACCGATCAGTATTGTACCGATATCATCCATGCCTTCGCCACGCAATACAACTCCCGAGGCTTTGATTGTTATCGGGGCTTCAAGCTCATAGATACCCGCTCTCAGAAGGACAGTACCGCGGAAACCGGAAGCATCCGGGCTAAGAGCCGAAACCCGGTCTATTGCTGCCTGAATGATTGGGGTAGAATTTCCTTTTACAGGCCAGATCGTTTCTTTAACGGCAACGTAGGGCAAACTGACTCCTCCGCCTTTATAGCCGGCATTAGAAAAATCAGGGATAGTGTTACCAAGGCTGTCAGGAGAATAAACCAGGCGACCATCGGTCCCGGGATACACAAGCTTTGTTGTCGGGGCCATTTTCTTCTGAGCTAATTTATCCTGATCAGAGTTTGTAGTACCAAAATCTGACAGGAATCCTGAAACGGGTTCCGAAAAACTTAGAAAGACTGCAATAAATAAGATTGAGAGATTGATGAATTTCATTTTAACAGATTTTAATTTGATTCGGTGGTTGATTGGACAGAATATTTTGAATTCAGCATTAAATATAATTATCAAAAATTGAAAAAGGCAATTTCCAAAGAATTTTTTACCATGAAGAATTACAATTTGAAGGTAAAAACGGGAAATTATGCTCTTGCTTTTATGGCATTCGTCAAAACAGGCGATAAATGAATTTCACCCCGGATATTGAATGTAAATATCAGATAAACAGCATTATATGTCTTCCGATTTTGATTATTACAAAAAATCCGGTTTTTCTTTGTCAAGAATGACCCGTATTTGACTAATCGAAGATAATTGAGTATGAATAAACGATAATACTAAACAATGTTTGATATTCCTTTGACGAAGCAATTATTTATCGTCTCAAGTGGCCATTAAATGGGCGTTTGCTATTTGTTTTTAATTGTGATGCGGTTTATTTTTACATTGAAAAAATAAAAGCAAATGTTATGAAAGCAATTTATGAGATCGATTCAGAGGTAACAGGAAAAGTTTTGTTGAAAAAAAGGAAGATTGCCAAGGGATTGCGCAGGTGGTTGAAAGAGAATGGAGTCAGCTTTACATATTCCTATTACATTGATTATGAGCAATAATTTTTTACTGATACAATATTTATTTAACCTCAATACATATAGCTATGAAAACAGAGAAAAAATCAAAGACAGCTAATCCGGCGGGATTTGTCCGGATAAATGCCTATACATGGGTTGAAAAGAAGGTTGGTGAGTCAGATGAAAGTGCCCGTCAGAGGTTTCTTGAGAAGCTATCCCAAAGCGAGGACAATCCCTTACTTAAGTTAAGCGATAAAATATGGGCTGCATCTGTAGTATTATGATATCTCTTAGTAATTGAGTAAATACTGCAATGGAATAAGAGACTAAGGTTAGGATTTGTTCTGTTGCAAACCCTAATTTTTTTTGTCGGGGTGATCCGACTCGAACGGACGACCCCTTGCACCCCATGCAAGTGCGCTAGCCAACTGCGCCACACCCCGAAATAAAAAATCCGCCTATGTATTATCCTCTACAGACGACCTTAATGTCTGAAACGGATTAGTCAGCCGATTTTATTTAATATACCTTTGCCTTTTTAAAAAGTCTCTTCCTATTGTTAAGTTATAACCCGTATATTAAGCAATCGCAAAATTAATCAACAATTCGAATTTAGCAAACATTGGACTAAAGTCCGGGTTCGTTTGGATTTTCTGCCGTGAGGCTGAAGCCAAAGGCAAGCAGGGCTAGCTCTTTCCCCGGTGCTTTAGCCAAAAAAGAAGCAGTTATTTAACAATCTGAACGCATAATAACCTTCTCTGATCCCTTATGAGAAGTCTGCCTTCCGCAATAGCCAGCGGTGCCCAGTTCTGGGTAGCAAACCTGTCAGTTTCATTTTCATCACCAGGGTTTGGTGCAAGCAACTCAGTTGAGGCAACAGGTTTAAAAGCTGAAGAATCAGGTTCAACAAGATAAAGTTTAGTACTTCCATCAGTGCATATAAGCAATCCGTCGGCAACAATGATCCCTCCTTTATCAAATGCAGGCGATCTCCTCGTCCTCCATTTAACCTGTCCGTCAATGCTCATGCAAACCAAGCCGTCTTTCCTGTTATTTGTCGAGAACTGAGTGTAAAAATAACCGTTGAAGAGAACAGGTGGCTGTGTATGAGAACCAAAATCGGGATTTTTAAATAGTTCAGTAACATTGTATTTCCCATCTTCTTCCTTCTCAATTTTCAGCATCACCGAACCTTCCTGGTATCCACCTGTTATCAGAGTTCTACCTTCACCTGCATCAACTGCACTTGGCACAGGAATTGAACATTGCCATCCATTATAATCCCACAATATTGAACCGTTAACAGGATCAATGCCGACTACCCTGCTTGAACTTGTTGTTTCTCCATACATACCCCTGGCAGCTGCTGTTATCATAATAATATGATCTTCATCCCCGACTTTTACAATTGCAGGACTTACATATCCCACATTACCTAGCGGAGGTGTTTTCCAGGAAAGATTACCTGTAAGTTTATTAAATGCGACAACCCCGGCCTCCGGTGCCTGAGATGCAACAATAATCACATCCCTGTATACCAGGGGGCACTGGACAATTGCCCAGGTTGGTAATTCATCTCCTCCGAAATCTTTCCATATGTTTTTATTCCAGACAGGTTTATGCGTGTTAATGTCGATACAATACAGATCACCATTGTGACCACAGGAGTAAATATAATTACCATCCAGTGCCGGCATACCACGTGAACCGTGAAACCTGACTCTGCCCGGAGCACTGTAACCATAGTTCCAGAGTTCCTTGCCATCTGACAGGTCAAAGCATCTGATATAATCACCGACCTCATCATCCCTGTCCAGCACATAGACTTTCCCCTCTCTAATAACTGCTCCCCCGAAACCGGTTCCCAGCCCGGCTGTCCATAGAACTTTCGGTCCCTTTTCAGGCCATGAACGTAGTATGCCTTTCTCATCAGAAATACCATTTCGGTAAGGACCAAGGTATTGAGGCCAGTCGGTTTGCTCACAGTTTTATTATCATTATTCGAACAATTGCTGAAAGAAAATAATATCAGTATAATAAGAGGTATAAAAAATATTTTCCGTTTCATGTCATTGGTATTGATTTTTAAAAACATATTAGCTAACTAAACTAAAGAAAATCGCTGAAATATAAAACCGGTACTAAAATATTCTGAATTCTCATTTAAGCAGGTAATTATCGACGATCAAAATGCCCGAGGTCTGAGAACCCATTACCGGGTTTACATGAGGATTCCGTTTAATATCTAAGCTATAAGTTTTTTATTCTTTCCATGAACTTAATACTAAAGTAAGAACCAATAATAATCTTTATGCACAGGCACATGCAAAGCATTTTTTAATTACATAAATTACCAAATAATTTTCGTAATTTACATGGTTCAATATAGTTAAAAAAACTTAATTATGTTGTTTAACAATAGTTTATGAGCTCATGGAATCATTAAGTGTATTAAATTTGTGAGATAGTTCAAAATGGAGAAACTACCGGGTTTTTAAATCATAACTTATTCTTTTAAAATATAAAAAACAGATTTTATGAAAAAGAATGAAGATCAATTTACGACAAGCAGACGGGACATGCTTAAGTACATAGGGCTCGGTTCTGCGACAATGCTGATGGGAAATTTCGGATTCATTCCTTCAGTTGATAAATTTGAAGATTTGACCAGGCCTGTACAAAGGCAGCCTCTGAACACTTCGGGTCGCAGCAATGTAGCTTTTGCAACCGGGACCGACCGTCGGGCAATGATGGCCGAAGTGATGAAGCCATTTGAGGCTAAAATAAAAGCCGGGATCAAAGGGAAACAGGTTGTTATTAAGGTAAATATGGTATCGACCAATGCTCCGCTTTGTGCAACTCACGTAGATGCAATACGCGGAGTGATGGAATTCCTGAAGCCTTTCTATAACGGACAGTTCATCATTGCTGAGGCATCTGCCGGTGACGGTAACTCTTCTGTCGGTTTTAAGAATTACGGATACCTGGACCTCCAGAAAGATTTTGATATTAAATTCATTGACCTGAATAAGGCAGCCGGCAGCCCGGTTTTCATTCTTGATCAGAATCTCTATCCCGATAAGATACAGATAGCTGACTTATATGTGAACCCCGACTATTATATAATTTCTTTATCAAGGCTCAAAACGCATAATGCTGTTGTAATGACTGCTGCAGTGAAGAATATAATGATGGGCGCCCCTATGATAGTGCCGGGAGTCAATGGAGGACAGCCGACCCATTACAAGAGAAGGATGCATGCAGCCGGACCCCGCTGGCTCCATTACAATATCTACCAGGTGGCAAAACAGATAAGAGCGGATCTGGCTATCATCGATGGTGTGGAAGGGATGCAGGGTAACGGTCCGAGCAGGGGATATGAAGCTGATCACAGGATTGCTCTTGCCGGAGAAGATTCGTTTGCAGTTGATAGTTTATGTACAAGGTTGATGGGTATCCCTCTTGAACAAGTCGGATATCTTAACTATGGAGCTGCTGACGGACTAGGAGTAGTGGATCGCGATAAAATAGATATTATAGGTGGCCAGGATATTGATAAATATATAATCAAGTATAAGCTAAGCGATAATATCGATACTCAGCTTGAATGGATGCAGCCTCTGAAGACTTTATAAGGTTACTGCCTGACTGTCGATAATTTAATTTTCTTTTAAGCACTGACTATCCTGTTATGGTCTTTGTTCAGGGAATCATTGTATCCTTGTGCCTTTGTGTCTTTTTATTATTTTTGTTCAATTTCTAAGACATGAGTATGGCACTATTTAAGCCCCTTGATTTAAATCCGGGATCGGAAAAGACTGATCCTGAAAGCATTGAAAAGGTAAGATGCCTAATTATCGGATCCGGTCCGGCTGGGTACACTGCAGCAATATATGCTGCCAGGGCTAACCTGAAGCCGGTTTTATATGCCGGCTTGCAGATGGGCGGACAACTGACAACAACAACTGAGGTTGAAAATTTTCCCGGTTATCCCGACGGAATAACCGGACCACAGATGATGGAGGATCTCAGAAAACAGGCCGAACGATTCGGTACAGATATGCGTATGGGGATAGCTGTAGAAGCAGATTTTTCAGGACTTAAACATCGCATTACATTTGATGACAATAAGGTGGTGGAGGCAGACACCGTAATAATAGCTACTGGTGCTACAGCAAAGTATCTTGGTTTGGAGGCAGAGAAAAAATATTCGGGAATGGGAGTATCTGCCTGTGCAACATGCGACGGCTTTTTCTACAGGAATAAAGATGTTGCTGTTGTAGGAGGAGGCGATACAGCTGCTGAAGAGGCTATCTATCTGGCAGGGATCTGTAATAAGGTATATCTGATAGTAAGAAGGAACGTACTGAGAGCCTCAAAGACCATGCAGGAACGAGTAATGAACACACCAAATATTCAGATATTATGGGAACACCAGGTTATTGATCTTTTCGGAGATAACGGTGTTGAAGGCGCTGTCCTTGTCAGAAAGAAAGGAGGCCCTGATGAAGAGCAGGTCAGAAAAAAGATTGATGGGCTCTTTCTGGCAATAGGGCATACCCCGAACTCGGATATTTTCAGGAAATACCTTGATACCGACGCCGCAGGGTATATTAAGACAATCCCTGGAACAACACGGACAAATATACCGGGTGTCTTCGCAGCAGGTGATGTACAGGACCCTTACTACCGGCAGGCTGTTACTGCTGCAGGAACAGGATGTATGGCAGCTATTGATGCCGAACGATACCTGTCCGAGACAAGAAAATAACCATGACTGATGAAGACTTTCAAAAAGACTTTCATAATCAATGCTGAACCTTCCGATGTTTATTCAGCATTGACCAATCCTTTTACGATTGAGCTATGGTCAGGATATCCTGCAGAAATGCCGGCAGAGCCCGGATCAGAATTTTCTCTATGGGACGGAGATATATGTGGCAGGAACCTGGAGTTCATTCCTCACAGGAAAGTGGTTCAGGAATGGTATTTCGGAGACCAGCCTGAGAGATCCATTGTGACAATTTCAATTCAGCCATTCAAGGAAGATTCTCAAGTCACTGTAGAGCACACAAATATTCCTGATGAAGATTTCGAGAATATAGCCGAAGGATGGAGGGAGTATTATATGGGAGCTATAATAAGATTTTTCAATCCCAATTTCTGATCAGGCTTCCATAAGGATATTGGTTAACATCCTCCGTGCTTACGAGGATAAGATTGGCAATGAATAAACCAACCAACCCTGTTTCAAATCTTATCTTCAGGATTTAACAATTTAAGAAAAAGTAAATAAAAACAGCCAAATTAGTTAGCTACTTTGAGAAATCGGCCATTTCAGTTGGGTACTCGTTATTATCAACTTTTCTTTTGATATCGCTGAAAGCCTTGATTGTATATTCAACATCCTGAAGAGTATGAATCGCAGTAGGGATAAGGCGGAGCATCACTACGTCCTTGGGAACGACCGGGTATATTACAACTGAGCAGAAAATGCCATAGTTTTCCCTGAGGTCGTAAACAAGCTGAGTTACCTGTTCGAGTGGGCATTTAAAGAACACGGGGGTCACAGGAGATTCGGTGTTGCCAAGGTTAAGACCGGCTTTTCTCAGACCATCCTGCAGTGCATTGACAATAGTCCAGAGGTTCTTTCTGTATTCAGGATGAGCCTGTATAAGTTCGAGCCTTTTGATAGCACCCATAGTCATTGCCATCGGGAGGGCTTTTGCGTAAATCTGGGATCTTAGATTGAACCTCAGATATTCAATAACCTCTTTCGTGCTTGCTACAAAGCCCCCGATACCTGCCATCGATTTTGCAAAAGTTGCAAAATAGATATCTATTTTATCCTGAACGCCAAAATGTTCTCCGGTTCCGGCTCCTGTTGCTCCCATTGTACCAAAGCCATGAGCATCATCAACAAGGAAACGGAAATTATATTTTTCCTTCAGTGCAGCAATTTCATCAAGCTTGCCAAGGTCTCCGGCCATTCCGAATACACCCTCTGTTATAAGAAGTATCCCGCCGCCTGATTCCTGTACAAGTTTTGTTGCGCGCTTAAGTTGCCTTTCGCAGCTTTCAATATCATTATGAGAATAAACAAATCTCTTTCCGAAGTGGAGCCTCATTCCGTCCATTATGCATGCATGCGATTCTGAATCGTAAACTATTACATCATGCCTGTCGACAAGAGAATCAATTATTGATACCATTCCCTGATATCCGTAGTTCAAAAGGTATGCTGCTTCTTTTTTTTCAAATTCTGCAGCCATTTTTTCAAATTTCTCATGCATTGAAGTTTGTCCTGACATCATTCTGGCTCCCATGGGGTACGCTAGTCCGTATTTAGCTGTATATTCAGCATCAGCTTTCCTTACTTCAGGATTGTTAGCCAGCCCCAGGTAGTTATTAAGACTCCATGTAAGAACCTCTTTACCCCTGAATTTCATTCTTGGTGCTATTTCTCCCTCCAGTTTCGGGAACATGAAATATCCGTCAGCTACATCAGAATACTGACCCAAAGCGCCTTTTGTTGATTTGATCTTGTCGAAAATATCCATTGCAAATTCTATTATATTGAACTTGTGCAAAAGTACCTATTAGAAAATATTACTTTATACCTATTTATACCTAATTTGGAACACAGGCTTCAGAAGCAGAATAAAGAGGCAAAAAATACGTTTATATATCTGATTTAAAAAATATATTGTAATTTTGCACAACATTTTGGAATGAGAAACAGGGTATTCATACTTTTACTTTTTTCAGTTTTGGTCTTGCTGAGTTCCTGCGGCGAATATAATAAGCTGCTTAAGAGTACTGACTATGAACTTAAGAAGAACAAAACGAAAGAATATTTTGAAGCCGGCAAATATGTGAAGACAACTGAGTTGCTTGCGCAGATAATACCTCGTTTCAGGACTACTAGTGAGTCTGAAGATCTTGCCTGGATGAATGCCCAGTCTTTTTATCAAATGAAGGACTATATGAGTGCCGGAGCATATTTCAAATCCTACTCTGACCAGTACGGCTATGGAAAATATGTTGAGGAGGCACATTTCCTTTCAGCTATGTGTGATTATCACATGTCTCCGCGTGCTGAACTTGATCAGGCATATACAAGATCTTCAATAGAGGGTTTTAATTATTACCTGAGCAGATATCCGTCAAGCCCAAGGGCAGAAGAATGCAGAATTCTCATAAAGGAATTGCAGGACAAGCTCGTTGAAAAGTCTTACCTGAGTGCCAGGCTCTACCATGACATGACCGAGTACAGGTCTGCAGTAGTGGCCCTTACAAACAGCCTTAAGGAGTTTTCGGATTCAAAGTATCGTGAAGAGATGATGTTCCTCAAACTGAATTCCCTTTTTCTCTATGCAGAAAACAGTCTGGCCAGCAGGCAAATTGAAAGATATCAGACAACCCTGGATGACTATTATTCCTTTATGGAAGAGTTTCCAAACAGTCGTTTTAACAGGGATGCCAGGAGAATATACCAGACAACTGCCAGGGCTCTTAAACTGGATCCAAATAAATCACAGGCAGTTTCTGATGATGTTGAAGAAGAAAACAATCAAAAATAAATATGGACTATAGAAAATCAAATGCCCCCGTTACAACTGTTACAAGAAATCTCGATCTTTTGACCCAGGATATCGGGAATATTTACGAGACTGTAATTATTGTTTCCAGAAGGGCTAACCAGATCTCTGTCGAAATGAAGCAGGAACTGAACAAGAAACTTGAGGAATTTGCATCTTACAGCGATAATCTTGAAGAAATTTTTGAAAACAGGGAACAGATAGAGATCTCCAAATTCTATGAGCGTCTTCCAAAACCGACACTCATTGCTTTGCAGGAACTTGAGGAAAAAAAGATATTCTACAGAAATCCGGAAACTACAATAAAGCAGGGTAAAGCTTCAGCCTGATTATGCTAAAAGGCAAACATATACTGGTTGGCGTTACAGGTGGTATTGCAGCCTATAAGACTGCAATGATAATAAGGCTTCTTATAAAGGAAGGTGCTGAAGTAAAGGTGATCATGACTGATAATGCTAAAGAGTTCATTACACCTCTCTCACTTTCAACTCTATCGAAAAATCCTGTGCTTACTGAGTTCTATAACCGGGAGAATGGTGAATGGAATAACCATGTTGAACTCTCTGTATGGTCTGACCTTTTCCTGATAGCTCCTGCTACTGCTAATTCTATTGCCAAAATGGCAAATGGCATTGCAGACAATCTTCTGCTTACTGCTTATCTTTCAGCAAGATGCCCGGTGTTCATTGCTCCTTCAATGGATACGGACATGCTAAAACATCCGGCAACAGTTATCAATATCGAAACCCTTAAAGCATTTGGTAATACCATTCTTGAACCCTCATCCGGTGAACTTGCCAGCGGACTGGAGGGTAAAGGCCGAATGGCAGAGCCCGAAGATATAGTAAAGGAGATAAACAGCTTCTTTGCGAAAAAAAAAAGCAGTGAAGCGCTGACCGGCATAAAAGTACTTATCAACGCCGGTCCAACAAGGGAAGCCATAGACCCTGTTCGTTTTATCAGTAACTATTCTTCAGGTAAGATGGGAATAGCACTCGCAGATGCGGCTGCCGATTATGGGGCCGAAGTCATCCTTGTAACAGGACCTGTAAATGTCAGTCCCCGAAACAGCAGGGTAAAGATAATAAGGATAACCGATGCTTCTGAAATGACAGATGAATGCATCTCTAATTTCCCATGGTGCAATATTGCCATTCTGTCAGCAGCTGTTGCTGATTTCACACCACTTAAATCAGAAAAAGAAAAGCTTAGAAGAGGCAAAGAAACATTAACACTCACTCTTAAGCCAACTGTTGATATAGCAGCATCGCTTGGCAGGATCAAAAAACAATCCCAGATACTTGTTGGTTTTGCGCTCGAGACCGATGACGGACTTAAGAATGCTTCTGATAAACTACAGAGAAAGAACCTTGATCTTATAGTACTTAATTCACTCAGAGATAAAGGAGCGGGATTTGGACATGATACAAACAGGATAACCATAATTGACAAGTACAATAATATTGATAAATTTGAGTTGAAATCCAAAGAGGATGCAGCAAGGGATATACTCGATAAAATTATTTCGATGACCAAATAGTTTGCATTATGAGACTCCTTCGTTTACTCAGGTATCCATTCCTTATAACTATTGTTGCAATGCTCCATGGCTTTGCCACTGCTCAGGAACTGAACTGCAATGTGCAGGTCTCTGCCCAGCAGATACAGGGATCAAACAGGCAGGTCTTTGAAAATATGCAGAGGGATATTTATGAATTCATGAACAGCACTGTATGGACAAATCATGTTTTCAGCTATGCGGAAAGAATAGATTGCAATATCCTTATCAACCTTACCGAACAGATTTCCGCAGATGAATTTTCAGGAACGATACAGATTCAGGTAAGGAGACCCGTGTACAACACTACTTACAGTGCAACAATGCTTAATTTCATTGATAATAACTTCAGATTCAGGTATGTTGAGTTTCAACCCCTTGAATTTGATGCAACTACTCACAGATCAAATCTTGTTTCTGTTCTTGCATACTATACATATATAATTCTTGGATTTGATTATGATTCTTTTTCTCTCTTTGGCGGAACAGAGTTCTTCCGGATGGCGGAGAAGATAGTAACTAATGCCCAGAATGCTCCCGAAGCTGGCTGGAAACCTTATGATGGTTCGCGAAACAGAAACAGATACTGGCTTGTCAAGAACATACTTGATAAAGAATATGAAGAAGTGCGTCAGTTTGTATATCAGTATTATATCAACGGACTTGACAGGTTGGAATCAAGAGTCTCGGAAGCAAGGGCAAGTATTGTGGAGAGCCTTAGGCTTATGCAGGTGGTTTATAGAAGAAGACCGGATCCATTCATGTATCTGGTTCAGATTGTTCTTGACGCCCGGACCGATGAGTTCGTAAATATTTTTTCGGATTCTTTTCCTGAGGAGAAAGGGCGTGTAATAGAGATCCTTACAGAGATAGATCCCTCCAATAAATCGAAATATGAGAGGATCAGTTCTGCCAGTTGACAATAATACCTGAATATGTTAGTAAAACTGTTCGTTCGAAACTATGCCTTAATAAAAGACCTGAATGTTGAGTTCGAAAATGGTCTCACTATAATTACAGGTGAGACCGGGGCAGGAAAATCAATACTTCTAGGAGCACTTTCACTCATACTGGGTAGTAGGGTCGATACTTCAGTCCTGCTTGAAAAAAATAAAAAATGCATTGTCGAAGGGAAATTCAATATCGAAAACTACGATCTTGTTGATTTTTTTGCATCTAATGAACTTGATTATGAGCCTATTACCATAGTCAGGAGAGAAATCAACCCTGCCGGGAAATCACGCGGATTCATTAATGATACTCCTGTTACAATTAACCTTTTGAAAGAACTCGGATACCGCCTCATAGATATTCACTCCCAGCATCATACCCTGATGCTCAGGGATAATGCTTTCCAGCTTAATGTTATCGATTCCTTTGCCGGAACGACGGCAATGATCAGGAAATATAAGCAGATCTGGTACAACTTCCGTATCCTGAAAAAGGAACTTGATGAAGTCAAAGAAACGGCCAGCCGAAATAAGGCCGATATTGAGTATTATCAATTTCAGCTCGAGCAGCTTGATAATGCTAAACTAGTTGATGGTGAACAGGAAGTGCTGGAAGCAGAACAGGAATTGCTTTCGCATGCAGAAGAGATCAAACTCGGATTGAGTAATGCATCACGGCTGTTTTCCTCAGAAGACAGTTCGATCCTGAGTATGATGAGAGAAGTGGAACAGAGCCTGCTAAAGATCAAGGACTTTCTTCCGGCTGGCGGGGAATTGATAAAGCGGGCCGAATCGTCATATATTGACATGAATGATCTTGCCCGGGAAATAGAGAAACTGGCAATATCAATTGAAGCTGATCCTCATCGCCTGGCTGAATTAAATGCGAGACTTGATATTATATACTCTCTTCTGCACAAGCACAAGCTTAAAAATCTTGATGAGTTGATAATAAAAAGAGAAGAGATCAGGTTGAAGATAAAATCCCTTGTAAGCAACGATGAAAGAATTGCAGAACTTGAAGCACTTGTTGATGATGATATAAGATTGCTGAGAACCTATTGTGATGAGATTTCAGAAAAAAGAAAAAATGTTCTTCATATCGTTGAAAAGAAAGTAACAAATGTTCTTAAACAGCTTGGGATGCCAGATGCAAGGTTTACTATAGCATTATCAAGATTAAAAGATTTTACGTCAACAGGTATTGATTATGCGGATTTTCTGTTTTCTGCCAACAAGCAGATACCTCCGGAAAATCTTGAAAAAATTGCTTCCGGCGGTGAGTTGTCGCGGGTTATGCTAAGCCTCAAATTAATGCTTGCAAAGAACAATGATCTGCCTACTATTATTTTTGATGAAATTGACTCCGGGGTATCCGGCGAGATTGCTGATAAAGTGGGACAGATCCTTGCAGTTATGGGAAGGTATATGCAGGTTATAAATATCACCCACCTTCCGCAGATAGCTTCAAGAGGAATAAGGCACTATCATGTTTTTAAAGACGATACAGGCGATTCCACAGTTACTAAAATCAGGTTGTTGACCCATGATGAACGGGTAATTGAAGTAGCAAAACTCCTGAGCGGCAGTGAGATAACTTCGACTGCCATTCAAAACGCAAAAGAACTCCTGAAGGCTGCATCTCAATGATTTTTCTCCAATAAAACGATTTAAGCATAAATACCTATTTTTTTGCTGATCGGGTCATGGCTTGATCCCTTTGTTTATATTTGGTCAATACAAAACTGACCATTATGTTTAACCTGATCATTCTCAGCTTGTTCTATTTTATATTTCCTGTTTTTTTGATATGGCTTACAATGAAATATTCCGTATTTAAAAAGATCGGGGCAATAGTAATGGCCTATGCAACAGGAATTATTATAGCCAATATCGGCATTCTACCCAAAGGAAGTGATGCTTTCCGCGATGAAACTGTTGGAAAGGACAGATCATTCATCCCGAAGACTGAGATTTTGCAGCTTGTTACTGAAGGTACTCTTGATAAAGGCGATATCAGGGCAAACAACATTGCAGCAATTCAGGATAATGTACAATCTGCCCTGATACCTCTTGCGCTGCCTCTCATTCTTTTTTCACTTAATTTCAGAAGATGGCTCAGATTTTCGGGTGAAGGATTTCTTTCAATGATCCTTGCACTTGTATCCGTTATGATAATAGTTGCGACAGGTTATTTTATTTTCAGGGATGGAATACCGGAGAGCAATAAGATAGCCGGTATGCTCATTGGATGCTATACCGGAGGAACAATTAATATGGCTTCACTGGCTATAGCTCTTGATGTCGAACCCAATGTCTTTGTCATGACGAATACCTATGATATGATGATTGGTGCACTGACAGTGCTGTTTTTTATTACTGCAGGTCCGGCAGTATTCAGATTCATACTCCCTCCTTTCAAGACTTATCGTGAAAAGGGTAATGAAGATCCTGATATTGTATCGGCAGGCATGGAAATGGCTGAGGATTTTGAAGATTATACGGGGATGTTTAAAAAGTCAGTAATTCTTCCGCTTATCGGAGCACTGGGGCTTTCTGCTCTGATATTTGCCCTGGCATTAGGAGTTAGTTTGCTTGTGCCGAAGGTGCCTCTTCTTGTATCGGTTATTCTTACAATAACAACTCTTGGTGTTCTGGCTTCATTCATCCCGGGTGTCCGTCAGATTAAAAAGACTTTCCAGCTTGGGATGTATTTTATTATAGCTTTTTCTCTTGTAATAGCCTCAAGATGTGATCTGAGTGTCTTTTTTAATGTCAAATACCTGAATATCCTCTATTATGTTACATATGTATATTTCGGATCACTTTTTCTTCATTTGTTCCTGTCATGGATATTCAGGGTCAATGCTGATGATTACCTGATAACAACAACAGGATTTATACATTCTCCTCCATTTGTACCGATAGTTGCGGCAGCTTTAAAGAATAAGGATGTTATACTTACGGGACTGGCAACAGGAATAATCGGCTGGGTGATCGGTAATTACCTTGGTATTGCCTTTGGTATGTGGCTGGATAAGATTTAAAATAAATAATTCAGGCCGAAGGAAAATCCAATATTTCCATCCTGCTTGTTAAATGATTTCCCCAGGTCAATAGCAATTACGAAATTCTGATTCATTACAGGCATTATACTTATCCCTGCACACTGATGTAGAGATTCGCCGCCCGGATTGAAAAAATCATCAAAGATGTAATTTTTAAGATTATTATCAAATCTGGATCTCAGGTTATCAGGTAGTTCTATCTTGTCTGTTATTATTCCGAAATCATAAAAA